>JAYUIF010000072.1:0-5574 GCA_043766295.1 Spartobacteria bacterium
AAACGCAGCATCAAGGCGGGCGCGAAACTCGCGGGGCTGAAGATGATCGTTTCCATGATGGACCTCACCACGCTCGAGGGAAAAGACACGCCCGGCAAAGTCGCTTATCTCTGCCGCAAAGCCATCCAGCCCGCCGAGCCGCGCTTAGGCGTCCCGAGCTGCGCGGCGGTCTGCGTTTATCCAAATCTCGTCCGCGCCGCGCGAACATTCGTCGGCGACAGCGGCGTGAAAGTCGCAGCCGTCGCCACCGCATTTCCCAGCGGCGCGATGCCGCTGCGCGTGAAGCTAGCCGATGTCCGCATGGCCGTGGATTTCGGTGCGGATGAAATAGACATGGTCATTGATCGCGGCGCATTCCTCGCGGGCGAATATGCGCGCGTGAGCGAGGAGATCGCCGCCGTGAAAGAGGCGTGTGGCCCCGCGCATTTGAAGGTGATTTTGGAAACCGGCGAATTGCACAGCTACGACAACGTCCGCATCGCCAGCGACCTCGCCATGCACGCCGGCGCGGATTTTATCAAGACGAGCACCGGCAAAATCGCGCCCGCCGCGACGCTGCCCGTCACGCTCGTGATGCTCGAAGCCATCCGCGATTTCTTTTTTGCCACGGGCCGCCGCATCGGCATGAAGCCCGCAGGCGGCATCCGCACCGCGAAGGAATCGCTCGCCTATCTCGTGATGCTCGCCGAAACGCTCGGCGACGACTGGATGACGCCCGACCTGTTCCGCTTCGGAGCCAGCACGCTCGCAAACGACGTCGTCATGCAAATCGCGAAACTCACCGACGGCAACTACCAGAGCGCGGATTATTTCTCGCAGCCGTAGGGCGGATTAAAGTTTTGGAGCGGTGCCGGGCGGTGTGGCATTCGCAGATTTAGCGCCCATCTTCATCGCCTCGTATTGTGCGCGGAGTTTTTCGAACTCCGCTTTTGCCGCGATCACTTCCTTCGCCAAAACAGCCGCGGCTTTCTCGGCGGCGGTCTTGTTCTTCACGGCATCCTTTTCGAGTTGCGGGATGCGGGCCTTGAGTTCGACGATTTGTCTTTTGGCGTCCTCGATGGACTTCTTCGCTTCGACGAACGCTTTTTCAGCAGGCGCGATTTTATCGGCGGCGAGCTTCGCATCGGTCTGAGTTTTCTTCACCGCTTCGAGCAACTCCGGCGCGACGACCATTGGCTTGCTCGTAGGCTTTCCCTTTGCAACGGCGAGCGCTTCCTCGGCTTTGGCGACGATAGGTTTTTGCGCCTGATACGGCTCGTTGGCCTTGGCGTATTCCGGCGTGCCTTCGGTAAACTTCGCACGCTCGGCGCGAAGACGCGTGAGTTCCGCCGTTGCGGCTTCCGACTTTTTCGTCAGCTCCGCGATTTCAGATTCGGGTTTATCGGGCGGCGGCACGTCAGTCTTTTTGTCAGCGACCGCGTTCTCCGCTACGGCAAGCGCGGCCTTCGCGGCATCGGCACCTTGCTTCACCGCAGCGAGCGCCAGTTCTTTCGCTGCGATGATTTTCGGCGCGTCGGCGACTGTCTGTTGTGCGACGACGAGCCCCTGTTTTGTCAGTTCGACCTGACGGAAAGCGTCCTTCGCGGTGGTCACGGCGTCGTCGTATTTCGCCTGCTTGTCGGTAGCGTTTTGCTTCGCGTTGAAAACCGTTTGGTAAATCTGAGCGCGCTTCCATTTCTCGACGCTCACCTTTGACACAGCAACGCGGGCATTGGCCGCATCAAACTCAGCTTTTGCCTTAGTAAATGCCTGCTCCGCCTCGGCCTCTCCCGGTGTCTGTTTGGCTGGAGCTTTCAGCTTTTGAATTTCCGCGTCGGCATCGGCGATGGACTTTGTAGCAGCTTCGATTTGCTTCGGCGAATCAGCCTTCAATTTTCCCATCTCCGCCTGCGCCTGCTGGAGCTGTTGCGTGAGAGCCTCCGTCTTTTTTTGCGCGGCTGCGATTGCGACTTTGACGGCTTCGGATTCCGCAGAATTTACAATCACTCCCCCGCTCTGATTCGCGGCGGCAAGTGCCTGCTCGGCCTTGCTGAGTTCCGGCTTGAGCGCCTGCACCGCATCATTGGCGCGAGCGTATTCAGGCGTGCCTTGCGTAAATTTCGCACGCTCATCGCGACGCTTGGTGATCTCGGCGGTCAGCTCATCGAATTTCTTTTTTGCAGCAACCTTCGTGGAATCGTCAGCAGTCGCGGGAGAAATTTTCTGCTCGCCGACTGTCGCGCGCGCTTTCGCCACGGCGTCCTTCGCGCCCGCAAGCTCGGCGGCGAGATCGTTCGCCATCTTCTCTGCATTTACCGACGCAACTTTGGTCGCCTCGATTTGCTTCGCGGCCTCAGCCTTCCGCGTTTCTACGGCGGCGATGTCCACGTTGCGCTTCGATTCGGCGGCTTCCTTTTCAGCTTTCACTTTGGCCTCTGCGTTGGCGACGGCCTCCTGCAACGCAGGCAGCGCGCTGTTGTTTTCGGCAATCGCCTTTGCATCGGCGGCGATTTGTTCGGCGATGGTGGGAGGGTTCGTATCCAGTGCGCCGATGCGTTTGCCATCGAGCGAGCAAACGCGCACCTCGCCCGTCCAATCGGTCGCGATTACACGCTCACCGTTCAGCGTGCAGCGGACAGCGAGATCGCTGAACGCCTCGGTCGTCGCGATTTGTTTGCCAGTCGCATCCCAAATCTTCGCGACCTTGTCGCGTCCACACGTAGCCAGTCGTCCATCGGGCGAAAACTCCACCCACAGTGCGCCGCCATTGTGCGCCGTCCAGCTCTTCATCTCCGTGCCGTCTTTCACATTCCACAGCGTCACCTTTCCATCCTCGCTCGCACTCGCGAGCACGCCCGGCATGAACGCCAGCGCCGTCACACACGCCTTGTGTCCCGCGAGCGTGTTGAACGGTTTCGGTTCCGCGCCCGTCTCCCAAACTTCGATGCCGCCATTGCGGTCCCCCGATGCGAGATATTTTCCATCTGGGCTGAAGGAAATCGCCGTCACCCACTCGGTATGTTTTTTGATCAGCGCGGTCTGCCTGCCGTCCGTCGTCTGGTAAATTTTCAACCGCCTGTCCGCACCGCCGAGCGCGACGAACTGATGATCCGGCGAAATATCCGCCGCCAGCACCGCATCCGTTTCATTGCCCACGGTGCCCGCGCGCTCGCCCGTCGCCACGTCCCACAGCACGACCTTGCCCGACTTCCCGCCGAACCCGCCCGCAGCCAGCAGCAGCTTCGCATTGCGCGAAAAACGCAGCACATTTGGAAACCCTTCCGGGAATGCCAGCACGCCGAGCCGCTCGGTGGTCTCGGTGTTGAAAAGGAACACCTGTCTTTGCCCGCCGACCGCCACCAGCGGAGCCCACGGACTCGCGGCCATCGCGAGGATCACGTTGCCTTGTCGCGCACGCACAAATGGCTCCATCGGCAAATCGCCCGGCATCGGCGGCGGGCCATCCGGGCGTTGGAGCGAGACGATTGCAGCGTCCACTTTGTTGGCCGCGACTTGCGCCGGTTTGCTGCCGGGATTTTCCAGCGCTAAACCAGCGATCCAGTTTTTCAGCAACGCGAGTTCAGCCTCGCTCAGCTTGTCGCCCTTCGGCGGCATCTTCGGATCCTCCACCTGCATGCACACTTTATACATCAGCGATCCGTCGGCATTTCCCGGTTTGATCACCGGGCCGTTTTCACTGCCAGCGAGAGCGCCTGCGTAGGTCGTCAGATCGAGCCCCGCCTTTTTTTTGTCGGGGTTGTGACAGTTCGTGCAGATGTTGCGGAAAATGGGCGCGATGTGCTCGGCATACGTCACCTTGGCCGGTGCCTGCGCGTTTGCAGCGAAGCAAACACCGAGCAATGCGGCGGAGATGGGCAGGAGCGTTTTCACGTATAATTTGAAAGCGACGAGGGTGGTTTGAATTAGCGGATTTTTTCGTGGCGAACGTTTGACTGTTAGCACTCATTGCCCTCGCCGCACAGCGCCGGGCCAGCAATAATGCCGCACATGAGCAACGCACCGCGCACAGCTTTTATCCTTGGCGCCGGGCTGGGCACGCGGCTGAGACCGCTGACGGCGCGGCGGCCAAAACCGCTCATTCCCGTAGGTGGAAAGCCGCTGATCTGCCACGCGATGGATCATCTGCTGGCGCTGGGCGTGGAGCGATTTGTAGTGAACACGCACTGGTGCGCGGAACGCTATGCGGAGTTTTTTCCCGATGGAAAATATAAGGGCACGCTGGTGACTTTTGTCCACGAATCGCCGGAGGTGCTGGAGACAGCGGGTGGGATTTGGAACGCACGCGCGCATTTGGAAAACGGGCCGTTCGTCGTTTATAATGGAGACATCCTCAGCGATGTGTCGCTGGAGCGCGCGTGGGCAAATCATCTGGCCAGCGGAAACGAAGTGACGCTCGTGCTGCGCTCGCATGGCGGAAATCAAAACGTGACATTCGATGCGGGGCGCGTGCTGGATTTACGGCGCGAGTTGAGGCCGGACATCGTTCCGCGCCACGTGTTCACGGGGATTTATTTTGTGGAGCCGCGTTTCATCGCGCGCATTCCAGCCGGTGTGAAAATGTCTGTCGTCCCGATTTTTCACACGATGATCCGCGAGGGAGCGAAACTCGGCGGCATCGTGCTCGACGAGGGCGAGTGGCGCGATCTCGGAACGCGCGAAGAGTATCTCGCCGCGTGCGCTGCCATCGGTGAGCCGCCGACAACCGCCGCGCAAATCGGCGAAGGTGCGGTGCTGCGCGATTGCATCATCTGGCCGGGCGGCGAAGTCGCACCGGGCGCGCGGCTGACGCGCTGCATCGTGACGGACGGCGCGCGCGCAGAGGGCGAGTGGGTGGATGCAGATTTCTGAGCATCACCGCGCGCTCGCCGAAGCCAGCGAGCGCAACAGGCGCACAACCAGTGCTTCCCGCCGCAGCAGGTGCGGCAGCAACAGCCCCGGCAGAGCACCGAGCAACGGGATGTGCAACAGGCGGAAAAGGCGCGACGCGAGCCGCGACGGGCGCACCCCGCGCTCATTCGCGGCGCGGCGCGCGGACTCGTAGGAGGCAACGAGATTTTCCTCCCCTGCGAGAATCAGCCGTGCAAGCGCGACAGCGTCAGCGATGGCCATATTCGCGCCCTGTCCGCCAGCGGGGGTGACCGGGTGGATCGCATCGCCAAGCAACACTGCGCCCTCCACGCCGTAGCGCGCCGCGTGTCCCCACGGACGGCGGATGCGTGTGAAGCCGTGCGGGAACCCGCACCCGCGCAGTTCCGGCGGCACGTCGGTGGTGTGCGCAAACATCTGCTCCAACTCAATGGCAAGCGCATCATCCGCACAACCGGCGCGGACGACGCCCAGAGCCGCAGACTCCGCACCCGGCAGCGGCATGATGCCAAATGTCATCAACCCACCGCCACGATGCGCGGGAACATACAGCCGCACCACGTCCGGCACCCACTGCGCGGGCCACGGCAGCCCGCGCACGAGGAACTCCACGGGAAATTCCCGGCGCTCAATGCCGATGCCACATCCCTCGCGCACCCGCGATTCACCGCCGTCGTCGCCGACGGTGAGCGCGGCCTCCACCTCGAT
>JAYUIF010000073.1:0-5569 GCA_043766295.1 Spartobacteria bacterium
CGCCGAGTAACGCTTCCGGCACTTTTACGAAGGGCGCGACTGGATTTATCGCCGCCGAAAAGAACGAGCGCTCTGCGGTGAATACAGTCTGCGCGCCGCCGGTCGCGGAAAGCGTGGCGTTGATTTTCATCACCGGAGAGGCGGTGGTATCCACTTGAAACGCGAGGGTGAATAGTGTGTGCGGCACGGCGAATTGCGCGGCGGCGTTGTAGTCAAAACGCGCATTTCCCATCGCATCGAGCTTGCCTGCGAAAGTCGCACTGCGACCGGCGATGATAATCCTGCCGGTGAACGTGCCATTGGAATTCAGCGTCACCACAAGCAACCCGGCCTCGGCGCTCGAACCCGGCGCGGATGCCACAAGCCCGCGATAAACACCGTGCGCTGCCGGCCAGGGCGTGGGGATGAAATTGGCCGTGAGCGCCAGCGAACTCGGCATCGCAAAGGCGAGTGTTGAATGAGTGCTCGTCATCCCGCCCGTCCATCCCGTGAACAAATATCCCGCAGCAGGCGTGGCCTTCACGGACAGTTGTTCACCTACGCTGCGTGCGGTATTTCCGAGAAAGCCGCTCGTCACGTTCCCGCCGTTCGCGGGCGAGATGGACACGCTCAGTTCCGCCGCCGTCGCGCTGATAGTCACACGTTTCACCGGCGCCCATTCAGAAGGATAAATGCCGTAAAACACTGCACGCGCCAGCAGCACGCGCGCGCCCTCCGGCGTCGCCGGAAAAGTGAACGCTGTCGAGGCATCCACATGCGTCAACGTAGGCGACGTGAGTTCCTCCGCGTTGCTCACGCTGATGTCGTCGAGATGCCAGCCCACGCCGTCATCCGTTTCCGTGTAGGCATCGAGCCCCTGCGTGTAGTCGTAGAAAAACCGCACGCGAATCGCCCTGCCCGCAAACGCAGCAAGCTTTGCACTGCGGCTGGTAAAATCTGTTTCGCCGGAGGTGTTCGTTCCCGTTTGCGAAAATAAATCCTGCCACGAACTCCCATCATCCACCGAAATCTGCACGCGTGCCGTCTGTCCATTTCCCGCCCAGCCGAGCCGACTTTTCCACAGCAATTGCGAGGTGACAGCGGGAACGAGCAGCCGCTTTAGCTCCAGCGTTTGCCTAGTGAAATCGGGAGTCGCCAGATGAAAACCTTTCGCACCGCTCGCTCGTAAATCGGAGACGACGCTGTAGCCCGCAGAGGTGTTTGCCGTGACATTCGCGAGGCCATTTTCCGCGCCTTCGTTTGCAGTGAATGCGCTCGCAGTGTTCACCTCCCAATCGTAGCCAGTCGCACGAGGCACTGCCGCGCACACGAAGCCTGCGCTGCTGTTTGGCGGAATCACACCCGGCCCGGCAATGCCCGCCAGCACAGTATCCGCGCCGGTTTTTACCGGATCGAAAACGCGCACCACGTAGGTAAAGTTCCTCGTCTGCCCGCCGATGACCACGCCGTTGATCGTGACAGTCGTCGCCACATCTTGAGCGGGCGCTGGCAGACCGTGCGGATCACCCACCGGCTGATCGGCGGGAATCCACGCGATGGTATTTTCGCCGTAGCCATTCACGATTGGCTCAAGCGTGTTCGCGAGCGTCTGGTTGTTGCGCGTGAGCGTGACGGTCGCGCTGGAAAAATTTGCGCCGGGATAGCTGAACGACCAGCGCGGGAATACGAGTTGATAGGGCACGAAGCCCGGCGGCGGCCACGCGACGAAATCATCGCGCACACTCGGACGAGTGCCGTTGAGATTGCTGTCGAAAACCCACAGCGCGTTCGCTGCGAAGTGCGGGTCCTGCGTAGGCACATCGCCAGTGCCCATCGTCTGTGTCTGCGGGTAGAGCACCCACCGCCGATGGCCGAGGTCTGCGTTGCTGGCGCCGGGGTCCTCGATGTAACCGGTGATGGCGTCGGAGCCTTGACGTCCGAGATAGAGATCGGAATTCGCCGCCGCTGTCGCACCGTCCGCAGTGTAATAAATCCAGTTCGTCGGAGGCGTGTGGCTGAGTTGATCGTTCGCGCTCATCATCAGTGCGGCCTGCTGGCACTTCGTATTGTTTGTGGCGGAAAATGCGACATCCGCCGGGATGCCAGCCATCGCACGAAACCAATTCACTCGCAGGCGCACTGCATCGCGATATGCGGCGGAAGTCGTGCCCGCATTTCCCGTGAGAACATCACCCGTGAATCCCATCGGCACTTCCTCGGATGCGGAATAGACGGCGTTAAAAAAATTACGCGCCTCCTCGCGCTTCGCCGTATCCACCACGAAGCCCGCGCCAGCAGCACGCAGAGTGAATATCGCGCCTACGAGAAGAGCGAAGGCGATGCGGTGGATGTGGCTGCGAACTGTCACTGAACGCAACGTAGGAAGATGCGCGCCATCGGCAAGCGACATTGCGCCGATTGACAGCACGCATTTCCCGCGACACGTCATCAGGCGATGATTCCGGCAGACTTGCTCCTATACGCCTACCGCAGCGGTGCGTTCCCGATGGCCGCGCCCGACGGGGAAATTTCCTGGTTCTCTCCCGACCCGCGTGCGCTCATCCCGATTGATGATCGCTTTCACATCCCGCACGGCCTCGCTCGCGCGCTGAAAAAGAATCTTTTTGAAATCCGCATCAACACCGCCTTCGAGAGCGTGATGCTCGCTTGTGCGCGGCGCGACGATACGTGGATTAATGACGAAATCCTCGCCAGCTACGTAAATCTCCATCGCCTCGGCCACGCACATTCCGTGGAAGCGTGGCGCGATGGAAAGCTGGCCGGTGGTCTTTACGGCGTCGCGCTGGGCGGCGCATTTTTTGGAGAGAGCATGTTTCACGAAGTCACCGATGCATCAAAAGTTGCGCTGCACGCGCTGGTCACACGGATGCGCGAGCGGGGCTTTACGCTGCTGGATACGCAGTGGACGACGTCGCATCTGCGGACGTTTGGAACCTACGCAATCTCTCGCGCAAAATACCTCAAACTCCTACGCTCCGCACTGGCGGCGACGTGTTCATTCACGTAACGCCGCAGACTTTTAAGGCTCCACGTAAAGCGGGTCCCACTGCCTCTGGCCCTTGGTGCTGGAGTTATCCGCGAACTTGACCCACTCCATATCCGAAACGTGACCGTCAGCAAAAAGGACATTAAGCGCCGAACGCAGCCTGTGCGTGCCGTAATTATTGCTACTCGAAGCGCCGGCGGCTGAGATCGAGACGCTATTACTGGAGAGGGCGTCCGTTTTAAATAAAGGCGAACTGCTTACAGTGGTCGTATCCATTGCCGGGGAACCCATGATGAGAGTGGATGTGGGTGCCGTCCACTTGCCGTCAAAAGTATTAAACAGCTTATCATTCAGCCCATAGCTGATCGGCACAGGATCGGGCGGAGGATTCTTGTCCGCAGAGGGGCGCGTTGCTGTGATTTTATCGAACGGACTACGGAATGACCTCCAGTCTTTTACGTAGGTAATATTCAAAGCTTTGGGCCATATTTCATCGCCCGTGGCGTCATTTCTAAAGAACGAACCTTTTGAGTCGCTCATATATTGAGTGATCCCCTGGCCTATGCTTTTGAGATTGTTCAGGCAGGTCATCGCCCTCGCTCTTTCCATGTAGCTGGAGAGCGCCGGGGAAAGCAGCGCCACCAAAATCGCAATGATGGTTATTACGACGAGTAACTCGATGAGAGTGAACGCGGATTTCTTTTTCATGGGATACTGGAATCTATGGGCGACGCCACGGATTGCACGCGAGTATTTAGAAAAAAATCCGTTATCTTCGTTTTGTTTCGCTGTTGTCGCTCCATGCCCTCTCCGCTACCGCTGCGCGCGAAATGAAACGCATCCTGATCTTCACCGCCGGCTATGGCGAAGGCCACAATGCCGCCGCACGCGCACTGGCTGCGGGCCTGAACGACCTCGGTGCCGACGCGGAAGTGCGCGACCTTTTTCTGGAAAGCTACGGGCACACGCAGGAAATTTCCCAGCGCATCTACATCGAGTGCATCAATCGTGCGGCGTGGATGTGGCTCATCGCTTATCGTCTCATGGATTGGCTGCCGCTCATGCGTTTTATCATCGGGCCGATGCTCGGAAAATTGCAGCGCCGCCTCGCCACCGTGCTCGCGGAAAAGCAACCGCACGCTGTCGTCTCCGTCTATCCCGCCT
Source organism: Spartobacteria bacterium (assembly GCA_043766295.1). Lineage (GTDB taxonomy): Bacteria > Verrucomicrobiota > Verrucomicrobiia > Chthoniobacterales > Chthoniobacteraceae > SXWH01. The sequence continues at coordinate 4,151 of JAYUIF010000073.1, forward strand.
ACGGCTACCTCCTCGACCGGCTCTACCCGCGAGGCAGCGCGCCTTTCGCCCGCCACACGCTCGTGACCGACAGCATCACCATCAACTCCGTCTGGCACCGCTGCGGCTCGGATACATGGCTCGTGCCGAATGAAGAAAGCGCCGCCATCATGCGCGCCGCCCGCGTGCCTGCGGAAAAAATCCGCGTCACCGGCTTCCCCGTCCCGCTGAACTTCGCCGATGCGCGGCCAGTGCGGATTTCGCCGGGAGCCGACGAGCCACTGCGCGTCCTTTACATGGCGAATCAGGCCAAAGCCGACGCCCCCGCCATCATCCGCCAGTTGCTCACGATTGATGCCGTGAAACTCACCGTCACCGTGGGCCGCGACGGCGCGCTCGGGAGAAAAATTGAACGCATCGCGCGCGAAGTTGGCCGCTCCGTGGAAATCCACGGCTGGACGAAACGGATGCCCGAACTGCTCATGTCGAGCCACGTCATCATCGGCAAAGCCGGCGGCGCAGCAACGCAGGAAGCCCTCGCCGCACGCACGCCCATGCTCATCACCAAAGTCGTCCCCGGCCAGGAAGAGGGCAACGCACAACTCATCGTCGAAGGCGGCTGCGGCGCTGTGTGCCAGACGCCAAACACCATCGTCGCCCAGATCGAAACCCTCCTCGCCGACAACTGCGCGCTCTGGCATCGCTGGCACGCAGCCATCACCAAACTCTCCCGCCCCAACGCCGCCCGCGACAACGCCCGCTTTATCCTACAATGATCCGCACCTTCCTCTTCGACATCGGCAACGTCCTTGTGCGTTTCGATTTCTCCAAAGCCGTCCGCACGCTCGCCGCACTCAGCGATGTCGCCGATGAAGATGAAGTCCTCGCCCGCATCGAGACGGTGAAAGTCGCCTACGAAGACGGCGAGATTTCGCGCGCCGATTTTCTCCGCGAGACTTTCCGCATTTTAAAATATCGCGGCACCGAGGCGCAGTTCATCGCCGCGTGGCAGGACATCTTCACCGCGAACGAACCCATGCACGACCTCGTCCGCAGACTGCACGGGCGCTTCCCGCTCTATCTCCTCAGCAACACGAGCGACATCCACGTCGAAGGCCTCTTCCGAGACTTCGACATCTTCGGCCATTTCACCGACGCGACCTACAGCTACATCGTCCGCGCATCGAAACCCCATCGCCCGATCTACGAAATCGCCACGCGCGCCCACGGCTTCACGCCCGCCGAGACGCTCTTCATTGACGACCTCGCCGCGAACATCGCCACCGCAAAGGAACTCGGATTTCAGACGCACCACTACCACCCCGACCGCCACCACGAATTACTCGCGACCCTCAGCGCACACGGCATCGCGTAAAAAACACACCGCGCTCGACACGCGCACGCGCTTTCACTACGCGAAACCCATGAAAGCCATCCTGC
>JAYUIF010000074.1:0-5558 GCA_043766295.1 Spartobacteria bacterium
GCTGGAATATTTCGCGCGAACCACCAGCCGAGCGCAAACAGCACCGCGCCGATTCCCCACGGTAAATAGTGTGAGACTGAGAGCAGCCGGGCTTCGCCAAGCCAGCGGAGCATACATTCGTCTTTCAGCAAAAGATCCACGGCCACGTGACCGAGCAATGCGCCGCCGAGCCAGATGATCCAGCGGAATTTTTTCATCAGGATGCTCAGCAACTCGCTCCCCCAAATGACAAGCGGGATGGAAAGCGCGAGGCCGAGCGCGATGAGCAGCGGGGCGTGCGGCTTGCCTTGCGCGGCGGCGGAAATGGCGAGGACGTTGTCGAGGCTGAGAAAAAGATCGGCCATGATGACGACAAAGACGGCCTCCATGAGACTGGTGCCTTCGCGCACTTTGCCAGCTTCGTCTTCAGCAGGGCGGACGAGCTTGTAGGCGATGAATATGAGCGCGAGGCCGCCGATGAATTTGAGATACGGCCAGTCCAATATCTTCGCGAGCACGAGCACGAAAACGATGCGCAAAACAACTGCGCCACCTGCGCCGATGATGCGCCCCCACTTTTGCTGGCGCGGCGGGAGCGAGCGCGTGGCCATGGCGATCACGAGCGCGTTGTCGCCGGAAAGCAGCAGATTTAAAAAGACGATCTGCCCGAAGGCTTTCCAAAACAGGGGATCCGTAAGCGCGGTTGTCATCGGTGGTGGCGTTTATTCGAAATCGTAAATCACCGCGCGCGCGCAGTTCGGTTTGAAGATTTTTTCCACGAATTCGATGTGCAGCGGATGCACCTGATATTCGTCCTGCCCCTGCTTGGTATCGAAGGTGAGATTCAGCGCGATCTGGTAGCTTTGCTCCACGACCGGGCGCGGGCTTGTCACCATTTTACCTACGTGAAAGTGGCACGCGCCCGGGATGGGGCGCAGGTATTTCTCCACCCCGGCGAGCAGGATGTCGGCGGAGTTTGGGATTTCGGGTTTGGTCCAAAAAATGACGACGTGGCTGAACATAGGGCGCGGTGCTTAAAGCAACGTGTGCATCGCGTGCAAGCATCACCGCTTGAGCTTCGCGAGATTCTCGCACAGCTTGCGGCATCATGAAACGCCTCGCGCACATTGCACTGATTCTCGTTCTCGCCGTTTGTGCCCACGCGGCGATTCAGCGCGACCCCGCCGACTTGCTGAATGCGAGTCGTGATGCTTTTGAAAAAAAGGACTACGACAAGGCGGCGGAACTCCTCAGCGTTGCGATTGAGGGGAACCCGAAACTCACGCCTGCCTACATCCTCCGCGGCCTCGCTTACGCTGCAAAAGATCGCCTCGACGACGCTCTCGCGGATTTCAGCAAAGCCATCACGCTGACGCCGGGCGACGAGCGCGCCTACATGCTGCGCGCGGCGGTTTATCAGCAAAAGAAGGACTACGAAAAAGCCATCGCCGACTACACGCAGGCGCTCAACCGCAAGCCCGAGGACGCCGGGTTACTGCTGGATCGCGGGGTCTGCTACGCGGCGACGGAAATGGAAGACAAAGCCCTCGCGGACTTCGAGCGCGCCGTGCAGAGCGAGCCGAAAAACGCACGCGCATGGCAACTTCGCGGTAGCCTTTATTCACAGATGGGAAAAAAGGAAAAGGCGCTCGCGGATTTCAGCGAAGCCATCGCCATTGATGCCAATGATCCAGTGTCCTATCTTTTTCGCTCACAGCATTACCTCATCGGAAATGAACCCGAAAAGGCACTCGCCGATCTCGATGAAGTCATGCGCCGCGCTCCCGATTACAGCGGCGCTTCCAACGACTACGCATGGACGCTGGCGACCAATCCCAAGGACTCGATTCGCAACGGACACCGCGCCGTCGAGTATGCGAAAAAAGCCTGCCACGGCACCGACTACAAATACGCCCCGTCGCTCGACACGCTCGCCGCCGCGCACGCCGAAGCGGGCGAGTGGGACGACGCGCTCAAGTGGCAGGAGGAGGCCGTGAAGATCGCCGAAAAATCCAACCCCGACGACGTGAAAGGCATGAAAGAGCGCCTCGAACTTTACAAAGAAAAGAAACCCTTCCGCGAAGTTCCCAAGCGCGAGAAAAAGGAAAAACACTAGAGCCACAGCGCGTGCTGCGAGCTGCGATTTGTCCAAGGACACATCGCGCTCTGCGACTCCACACCACTCCACTTTTGAAATGCCAAGCGTCTATCTAAAAACCTACGGCTGCCAGATGAACGAGCGCGACACCGAGCAGGTCGCGCGCGACCTCACTGCGCGCGGCTACCTTCTCACCGAGAGTGAGCGTGACGCCGACATCATCCTCATCAACACTTGCTCCGTCCGCGATCTCGCCGAGCAAAAAGCCCTTGGTAAAATGGGCATCATGGGCCGCCTCCGCCAAAATAAACCGGAGATGATTTTCGGTTTCCTCGGCTGCATGGCGCAAAGTCGCGGCGCGGAATTGGTGCGCGACATCGCCCATGTGGATCTCGTCGTCGGCACGCAAAAATTTCACCACGTCGCCGATCATGTGGACACGCTCTGGCAAAAAAAACTCCAGCTCCGCGAGCGCCTCATGGACGACGCGCGCTTCAGCATCGTGGACGTGGAGGAAGAGCCCGGCAGCCAGGACACCATCCGCGACCACACGCTCAGCGAGCGACAGACCACCGCATTCGTCAGCATCATGCAGGGGTGCGATATGCACTGCACCTTCTGCATCGTCCCCAGCACGCGCGGCAGCGAACGCTCGCGCCCCATCGCCAGCATCGTCGAGGAAGTCACCGGCCTCACCATGCGCGGCGTCCGCGAAGTCACGCTCCTCGGCCAAATCGTCAACCTATACGGACGCCACGAATTTCCCAAACTCGACGGCATCTCGCCCTTCGTCCAACTCCTCCGCGCCCTCCACGAAATCCCCGCCCTCCGCCGCATCCGCTTCACCTCACCGCATCCCATCGGCTTTCGCGCAGACCTCATCGAGTGCTACGCCACGCTGCCGAAATTGATGCCGCACGTTCATCTCCCCATGCAGAGCGGAAGCGATTCCATTCTCCGCGCCATGCACCGTGGTTACACCGCCGAAAAATACATCCGTCTCACCGAGTCCATCCGCACCGTGCGGCCCGATGTCGCCATCACCACCGACATCATCAGCGGCTTCCCCGGCGAGAGCGATGCCGACCACGCCGCCACGCTCGAAGTCATCCGCCGCGTCCACTTCGACAACGCCTTCATTTATAAATACAGCCCGCGCCGCGACACGCCCGCCGCCACGATGGCCGATCAGCTTTCCGACGACGTGAAAGAACAGCGCAACAGCGAAGTGCTCGACCTCATCAACACCCAAGCCCGCGAGCGCAGCGAACGCCACGTCGGCCATCGCCTCGAAATCCTTTGCGAAGGCCCGAGCAAAACCAACCCCGACCGACTCATGGGCCGTTCGCCCGGCAACAAAATCGTCCTCATCGAAGGCGACACCCGCCACATCGGCGAAATCTTCGACGTGCAAATCGAGCGCAGCACCGGCTTCACCCTCTACGGCACCCCCGCAGTGCTGTAATACGATTGATACAGTCAGGCCGCCCTTTGGCGCGTAGCGCCAGCCACTACGGTAGCCGTGGGTGAAGCGCAGCGAAACCCACGGATGGCAGCAGAAACGGCAGGCGCCGCGTAGTCGGCGCGACAATTTACGTTCCTTCATTTGTCGCACCGCATACGCGGTGCATGGATGCCTTCCACGATCCGTGGGCTGCGTCGCTTCGCTCCTTGCACACGGCTACCGTAGTGGCTGGCGCTACGCGCCAATCATTTCCAACAGTGTGAATGTGAGAAGTCTCAAAAACATCGCGCGCGTGCTTGGCGTGCGCGACGAAATGCGCTACGTGCGCGCCATGCATTCACCGCTCCGTCTGCTTTTCCTCGCTGCTGTTGCGTTCATTTTCTCCGCGTGCGCGCGGTCGCTTCCGAAATACGAAAAGCCGATGGCGCGAGCGCAATTCCAGTCGGTGCGCACGACGGCCTACACGCACACCGAAGCCGATCATCTCTGCCACGGCTGTCTCACCGCACTCGGCACGACATTGCGTTACGGGAAAATCCACAGTGCAGCGGCGGATTGGTCGCGCTGGCCAGCGGGCACCGTGTTCCGCATCCTCGAAACAGGCGAAGTGTGCGAAGTGGACGACTTCGGCTGGGCACTCGCGGGCCGCAACACGATAGACCTCTACAAGCCATCGCGCACCGCGATGAACGCATGGGGCGTCCGCACCGTGAACATCGAGATTCTGCATTGGGGCGAAGACACAAACAGCCTCGCCATCCTGCGCCCACGGATGAAATACCGCCACGTCGAGCGCATGGCGCACGATTTGGAAAAGCGAATCGCCAGCGGCGCGCAAAACATGGAGGCCGCTCAAGTGAGTTGGTGACTGGTGATCTGTGGGCGTCCATTGCGTCCATCCCCACAAACTGACTGGCGATTTCTGCGCTGGGTGGGAAAAAGTGCTTGTCCGCCGCGTGAGGGCATCGCTACAGCATCCTCATCTACAACGCCTATGCGCCCCGCTCCTGCATATAGAATAACCGCCCGTCCATCGCGATTGGAGCGTCGGAGCGTTGGAGCAAATCCCCAATCTTTTGCGTTCTCTGCGTTCTTTCGCGGCTATCTTGCGCGGGGAATCGGCTCTGGTTACGCGAGCATCAGCCCCGGTGCCCGGACAACTGGCCCCGATTGCCGGAGAACTAGCCCCGGTGCTCAGACAATCAGCCGTGATTGCGCGAGCATCAGCCCCGATTGCCAGACAACCGGCCCCGATTGCCCGACAATCAGCCCCAGTGCCCGGACAACCGGCTCCGATTGCCCGACAATCAGCCCCGGTGCCCAGACGACCGGCCCTGATTGCCGGACAATCGGCTCTGATTGTCGGACAATCAGGCCCGATTGTCGGACACCAGGGGCCCTGGTTCAGGAGCAAGCCCATGGAAAATGGAGCTTTACGCTGTTTTGGCTATTTTTGACCACCTCAGCCGTCAAATATCGCCACCCCCATCTCCGCGCCACCGTGCCTCCGCGTGCTTTCTTCACCACCGGCCCCGCCCTCGTCCTCATCACCATAGCCGCCCGGTCTTCGGGCAAACAACCCTCGCCGGGGATCGTATTGTCACTGGGAATTTGGAGGTTCAGGGAAACGACAACAGTGGAGCCTATATCTCTTTATGAGGAGCAATGCAAATAATCTGCCTATCCCTTGTCCCAATAGCCGTGGAGCGCCCGCTAATGCGCCCTTTCCGCACCCAAACGCGAGGGCTGTAACGTAAGACTGTGAATCGCGTGCTTCCATTTTCCTACTCGCCAAAATCCCCGCGTCCGCCGAAACCTCCCGCCTGCCATGCCACTCTCTTGGAATGAAATCAAACACCGCGCCATCGCCTTTTCAAAGGAATGGAAGAACGAGACGCGCGAGGACGCCGAGGCCAAATCTTTTTGGGATGCGTTTTTCCACGTCTTCGGCCTCCAGCGTCGCCAGCTCGCCTCTTTTGAGGAGCCGGTGAAAAAGCTCTCGGGAGATTGGGCCTA
>JAYUIF010000075.1:0-13020 GCA_043766295.1 Spartobacteria bacterium
CACGGCTGTCGTGCGTTCGAGTGGTTCTGCACACACTGCTCGCTTTCGCATCACTCCTCTGCTGCGCAGGCTGCGATGCGGCGCGGGATGGCGACAGCGATGAAGACGGTGGCCAGGCCCAGGATGAAAGTCTGAAAAACCATCCACCCATTGCCGCTGCCGTTGGCAAAGGCGATTCCGGAGAGAAAGTCGAACAGACCAATAATCAGGATCGCGGTGACGAGTGGCGCGCGGCGCATTCGTAGCGAGAGGTAGGCGGTCAGCGTGCCGAAGAGCAAATAGTGGACGATGGTGAACGCGCGTTCGATGAGAAGGCGGCTCTGATATGCGGCGCTGTTGTAGTATTCGCCGTATCCATTTCCGTAGTGGTTATATTGCCAGTCGTTCTGCATCCACCAGCCGAGAATCCACAGACCGAGCGAAGGAAGAAAGCCGATGAGACAGCCGAGGAATTTCTGCCATGCGATGCGCGCGGTGCTCGTCGGTAAAAGATAAAGGCTGCCAAGTGTCTGCCGCTTGCGCTCGACGCCAAAGATGCGCGAGGAGACGGATACAAACTCGGCGCTGAACATGATGAGCGCCGTCCAGCGGATGACGCCGCCGATGTCACCCGGATCGAGGTTGCCGTTGTTCGCGGTGTGCGCCCAGCCGATGATGCCGCCGATGACGAGCACGTAGAGGACGAGACGGATGCCCATGCCTTTTTTTCCGCCGGTGATGAAATGAAAATCCTTCCACGCAATCGCCCATCGCCACGGGCGCGGCACGCGAAGGCCGTTCGCGGAGCCGCCCGCCAATTTACGCCGCCGGGGAGCGACCTCGCCTGCGCTGCTGCAAAACCGATCAAACAGCGCCCATGCGATGAGGAAAAAAACCACGCCGCCGATGAGGTGAAAGGGAAGGGAATTTAAGGTGAAAGGAAACCCTCCACTGCGACCAAAGATCGTGGCGACCAAGTCGCCGAGTGGATTCGAGGTAATGAAAAATTTGATGCCCTGCTCAAACAGTCCTAACTCTTGAAGCCCAGAATTTCCGAAGTAGCCGAACATGCTCCTAAACAACGTCGCGACCATAATCCACGGCAGAATGTAAAACAGAATCCCGCAGAAGAACGTGAGCGACACCGCGCGCGAAGTGCGGCGGCAGATGACGGACCAGAACAGGCCGAGGTTGCAGAGGAAAAAAAGATACGCCCCGAGCACGGCATACACGCGCAGGATTTGATCGCGCGCCGCGCCGCCGAGCGTGACGCAGAGCATGGTGAAAGGAATCTGCACCGCGAGAAAGAGCAGCCCGCCCACAAAGCGCGCGGTGCTTTTACCTAGCAAAATGGCGAGCGGGTTCAGCCGCGTCATGCGCAGCAGCGCGAGGGTTTCGTCCTCCTTTTCCTCGGTGATGGCGGAGCAAAATGAGCTAAGGCCAAAGAGCGTGAGGCCAAAGAAATTCACCATCGCAATCATCATCAGCAACTCCTGCCCCGGTGCTGAGCGGCTCTCGAAATCGCTTTGATTCATTCCGATAAGCAGCAGCAGAAAAAGCGCGGCTGTGGCGCGGATGATGGGGGGAAATTTTCCACGCACCTCGTCGCGCACGGCGCGGCTGAAGAGGGCGATGAGTGGCAGGAAGCGCGAGATCATGGGTTCGTTATTCTGGCCGCACGCCGGGCTCCGTCAGATCCATGAACGCTTGATTCAGATGCTTCACGTCTTCCGCGAAGCTGACGATCTGCGCTCCGCTGGCGAGCGCGGCGGTGAGGAGGATGTTGGGCGTGAGGTGTTCCTTTTCAAACGTGACGCTATAGCGCGGTTCGCCGGGCGCGATCTGCTGCACGCTCTTCACTCCGGGGAGGGCGCTGAGCGCGCTCACGAACGGCGGATGCTCGGCGGTGAGTGTGAATGCGTAGGCGTCGTCCGCGCCGCCGTTGGTGATGAGGCCGCGCATGGAGCCGGTGTATTTCACCGAGCCGCGATCCAGGATGGTCACGGAATCGCACAACTCGGCCAACTCGCTGAGAATGTGGGAGCTGATGAAGATCGTTTTTCCTAGGCGTTTTAGCTCCTGCAAAATTTCCATCAACTCGATGCGGGCGCGCGGATCGAGGCCGCTGGCTGGTTCGTCGAGCAGGAGCAGATCGGGATCATGCACGAGCACGCGGGCGAGCGAGACGCGCTGCTGCATCCCGCGCGAGAGGCTCTGGATGAAATCATTTTTGCGCCCGGCCATGTCGGTGAGTGCGAGCACGTCGCCGATGATTTTGTCGCGCTGGCCCTGCGAAAGTCCGTAGGCCGCGCCGAAAAAATCCAGATACTCGAACACGGTCATCTGCCGATACATCGAGAAATGATCCGGCATGTAGCCGATCTTGCGGCGGACGGCGGTGCGGTCGCGCACGATGTCGCGGCCAAAGACGCTGACGACGCCCGTCTGCGGCTTGAGCAGCGTGGCGAGCACTTTGAGCGTGGTGGTTTTGCCCGCGCCGTTTGGCCCCACGAAACCGTGGATGCTTTGCGGGTTCACGGTGAAGGTCACGTCGGCGACGGCGACGTGATTTTTGTAAGCGTGGCGGAGGCCGCGGATGTCTATGACTGGTTCCATATGGGTCACGGGTGAGTGAGGTCTTGCACGTAAAGGACGAAGCTTTCGCCGGATTGAAATTTCTCGCTCTTCATGTCGAATCCCGCAGGCGCGCTGGTGTAAATAAAGAGCCGCGCACGCTCCGGCGGGAGTGGCGTGGAGGTGATGCGTTTGCGGAGATAAAACGGTTCGTTGTTTGCGAGCGCGATGAAGAGTTTGTCCATGCCGCGCAGTCGGGCGATTGCGGCGTTCTTGTCGCCGCCTTCCCCGTAGCCGTAGTAATTGTAGTATTCGTTGTTATTGCCGAAGAGTTCCGCCGCAGTCTGGCCTGCGTTTTCGTGGAGTTCGAGGGAGCCGGAGGTTGCGCTCATTGGATAATAGCGCCCGTTGTGCAGCACGCTCGCCTGAATCAACGCGGACGCGATCGCGGGATTTATTTTCAGTCTGATCTTGCGCTCTCCCTGCGCAATATCCGCTCCCATTTTCCACTCCTGAATCTCTACGCCGAGGTCGTCCGCTTTTAACACGCCACGATGGAGAAATGGCCGCGAGGAAAAGAGCGGCATGGTGGCATCAAGGTGCGAGTCCTTGCCCAGCACCACTTCGCCGCGCACCGTTTCGCCTTCGCTGATCGCGGCGTAGAGTTGGCTGCCGCCTTCGTGTTCAAAGCGATAGGTGTCGCTGCTTGTGGCGAACGCATGAATCCACTCGGATACGTCGTAGCGTCCGTCGCCGAGCGAGCGGGCGATGGAGAGCGAATGGTAGATTTGTTTTTCGCCATAGCCGCGCCGACCCACGACGGTGAAGACCCACGCGAACAACACGACAGCGCCCACGAATCCGGCCAGCAGCAAGCGGTAGTCGCGTTTGCGCAGCATATAAAACGCGGGGCCGATGAGCAGCACGTAGGCGGCGGTGAGCAGGTAGATGAGCCACCATGCGATGTGCGGCTTGGTCGCCCCGGCAAGTTTGCGAAATAGCATCGCATCGAGGTCGTTGATGTTGGCGAGGTTGTTGGTGTCGTTGATCGTTTTCGGCGTTGGAAATCCGGCGGCTTCGAGCGATGCCAGATTGATTTCTGCGCGGGAGATTTTGTGTTTCACCACGAGCCCGGCACCGATGAATGCGCGATCTCCGGCGACGTTGAGCGGTGCGAGTTCCTCGGTGAATGGCGGCATTTCTCCATCCAAGCCGGGCAGTAAATGGACGATGCCGCCGCGCTTCACCCAATCGAGGAACGCCTGCCTGCGCGCAGCGTCCCATCGAGGGACGTGATCGAGCACGACGGCGTGGAGCGCATCGGTCGCCGAGACGGTGGGGGGAAAAAGCGTTTCGGGAAACACGGGCATCCGCACCGTGCGCAAAGCGGGCGAATCGGGGTCGGCGAGAATCACCGTGGCAGGCACCGCGCTGTCGGGTTTTTCAAAATCCACGCGCCCGCTTTTTTCCTCCGCCCACGTGAGCCGCCACTCGGGCGAGTAGCCGCCGATGTAGAAATAAAATTGCACCCACTGCGTCGTGCCGGGCGCGAGGAATAGGTGCCGGACATACGGAGCCTGCCCGTGGCCGACGCTGCTCGCTTCGTCGAGCGTGAGGTCGCCGTCGAAGGCGCGCGCGCCGGAATTGCGCACTTCAAACGAGAGGACGTTGAAAGCATCCGTGCGCACATGACCGTCGAAACCCCAGAACGGTTTGCCGATTTCGAGCGCGCCCGAAGCGCGCATCACGAGAAGAATGAGGAGAAGCAAAAAACGTGGAGCCATGCAACGAGCGCGGAAGCTGGCAGGACGTTTTGAAAATGTGGAGCGGGAAAGTATGATTTCCTCAGACCGCGCGGTGCTGGAACCACCACCACTCGATGAGCAGCACGGCGAAGCCGAGCGCGGCGAGCGTCCACCACAGCGAGCGGTCTGCCTTCGGTGCGACGCTGGCGGTGGCGACGGAAATGCGGTCGCCAAACTCGACTTCGCTCACCGCTGCGAGGCTCGTCTCGCTCGCGGAAAGCAGGCTCACGCCGAGGCGCGTTTCATTTTCGCCAGCGGCGGAAAGTAAATACTCGCCGACGTGGGGCGCGGGGATGCCGGTGACGAATCCACGGTCGTCGGCCTTCTCGGTGCGCGTGAATTTTTCCGGCCCGCTCACTCGCACGCTCGTGCCGCTGGCGAATTGCTGCGCGGGGAGCACGCCCGTGGTGATGGCGATGGCTTCGCTGAGCCCGGCGAGTTTTTGCGCGTGGGCGACGAGGTTGCTGGCGAGGATCGGGAAGGCGACGCGGAAGGGGAGCGTGCTGCGATCGGGATGAAAAAGGAGGTGCAGCCGCAGTGCGGTGTCGTCGCCGCGCACGAGGGCGAGCGGGCCGTGCGGGCCGTGGATGAGTGGTTCGTAGCCGAGGTTTACGAAGGCGGTGTCGTCTTTTCCGGCGGCGGTGATGGGGTCGTCCATGAAGAGCACTTCGTCGAGGCTGACATGCTGGAGCAGCGGGGATTCGCGGTGCCAATCAATCGCGGCGACGGACTTTTTCTCCATGGTGATGAGTGCGCGGAGATCGTCCGGCACGACGCCCACGGTGCAAGTGAGGCGCGCAGGCGGTGCGTCCATTTTATCCACAATGGCGAGGTCGAAGCTGCTCGGCGATGGCGTGTCTTTCGCGGGGAAAATGCGGAGGCCATCGAGCGCGGCGAGCGCGTGGCGGAAAGCGGCGAGCGATTCGGGGATGAAGACATCCAGCGGTCGCACGGCGGGGAGCGCGAGCCATGCGACGTTGTCGGCGGCGAGCGCATCGAAGCCGCCGGGCCGCAGCGTGGCGCGGATGAGCGCGCTCTGCGATCCGCTCACGCGAAAGGTGAGCCGTGGCGCACCGCCGGGTGTGAGCGTGACTTGCTCGGTGGCGATCAATTTTCCCTCGGCGCTCAACTCGATGGTCGCGGTGTTCGCGGGCGCGGGATCGGTGATGGCGAGCTGGACGAATAATTCCCAATCGCCCGCTGACGTGCGCCGCGCATTGCACGCGGTGATGCCGGCGTTCGGCCCGGCGGGCGGGAGCTTTTGCAAGTCGAGTGTGAAGGGCAGTTCGAAGGTAGTTTTCGCGGGCAGATTTCCATCCGTGAGCACGAGCACGCGCTCGAACGGCGTGGTGCGCGCGAGCGCTTGTGCGAGGCGCAGCGCCTCTTCGAGATCGCCGGGCACGTCGTCCACATCGAGCGAGGCGACGGCATCGCGCAGCTCGGTTTTGTTGTTCGTAAATCCGGTCAGCTTCCGCGCGCTTTTACTGAATGCGATGATGCACATTTCCTGATCCGGCAGCAGTCCATCAATGCGTTCGCGCAAGCGCTGGCGGGCTTCTTCGAGCCGCGACTTGCCGCCGTCCTTCTCCAGCGCCGCCATACTCGCCGTCACATCCACGAGCACCGGCAGCCGCCCCGCGCGCTTCGCCTCGCGGCGGAGAAATGGCTGCATCGCCGCGAGCGCGAGCAACGTGAGCAGGAGGATTTGCAGGAGCAAAAGCAGGTTCCGTTTGAAACGCTGGAACGGTGAATTCACCCGCTGATCGCTGAGCACCTGCCGCCACAATACGAGCGATGAAATGATCTGCCGTGGCCGCTTTAATTTCAGGAAATAAAAAATGATCAGCGGAACGATGAGGGCAAAAAGCCACGCGCTGGAGAGCGAGGTGAAGTTCATACGATTGCGGATTGTAAATTGCGGATTGCGGATTGCGCCGCATTCCATGCCATGCGCTGCGCGTGAACGTCAGCCTGCATCGCAGCATTCCGAAATCCGAAATCCGAAATCCGAAATCTCATACGACCCACCCTTTTTTCCGCAGCAGCTCGAAGAAGACGCGCTCGAATGGTTCCGCTGCGCTGAGGCTGACGAAGCGTCCGCTGCGTTGCTGGCAGAGGGCGGTGAGCTGGGCTTCGTGGGCGGCGCGGTATTCGTGGTAGAGCGCGAGGAGGTCGCCGACGTTGCTGATGTCGAGCGTGGCGTCGGTCTCGCTGTCCACGAGGCGGAAGTCGCCGCTCACGTCGGGCGCGAGTTCGGCAGGCGCGAGGATTTGCAGCGCGAAAGTTTCGAGGCCGGCGCTGTGGAGGTGGTTGAAAGCGCGGCGCAGATCGCCGGTGGTGAGAAAATCCGAGAGCACGACGGCGACGCCGCGCCCACGGTGCTGGCGCAGTGCGGACTCGATGGCGGCATCAATCGGCACATCGCCACCGCCGGTGAGGCTCTCGATGAATGTGAACATTTTTGCGAGACTCGCGCGTCCGGTGCATGGCCGCAGGCAAGCGCTGGAGCCGTTTCCAAGCGCATGGATGCTCACTTTCTCCGAGCTGCGAAGACCGAGGACGCCGAACGCGGCGGCGAGTTTTTGCGCGAGCGGGAGCTTGTCCCCGAAGGTCATCGAGGTGGAGCAGTCCACGAGGAGAACGATGTGCTGATCTTCTTCGTGGTGAAATTGTTTGAGGTAGGGCCGGTTGATGCGCGCGAAGATGTTCCAGTCCACAAAGCGCACGTCGTCGCCCGGCGAGTAGTCGCGGAAATCGCAGAACTCCGTGCTCGCGCCGCCCTTCGCCGCGAGATGCTCGCCGCGCGCACGATTAGTGAAGCGCCGCGTGGCATTCAGCCGCAAGCGCGCCAGGCGATCCAGATCGCGGTTACTCAATAGCGATGTGATTTGTGCGAGGGACATAGCTGATTCACAAGCACAGCCAGCGACACACGGCTGTGTCGAGCGCGGTCATTTGTTCCCCCGACAGAGCAATGCCTCGGCGGCTACGGAGGTTTGATCATCGTCCGTCCAGACTCCGTATGCGTCGTCGAAAATGATTCCCGTCCCGCGCTTACGCTGGAGTCGGTGGAGTGCGGCTTCGACGTGCATCAACTCCTCGGTAGAGAGTTTTGGCAGGACTTCCTCGATCTCAGCGACAGTGCTCATGGCGGTAAAGTAGCACGCTCACCGGGCGGGCGGCAAGGGTGAGGGCGGCGGCTTTTTTACTCAGTCCGCGTCGTCGAAGTAATCGGAGTCAATCCGCTTAATGTCGTAGGACACCTGCCGCGACACGCCGAGTTCGTGATCAATCATGTATTGCGCGAGGGTTTCACCATCAATCAGCACAATTTTACTGCGGATGTTTTTTACATAGTCGCAAGCTTCCTTGGTGAAGCGGGAGGTGGTGATGAAAACGCCCTTGCTTGCCTTTTGCTCTTCGAGCGCCCCCGTGAATTGCTGAAGTTCTGGACGGCCAATCACCTTGTCTCCCCATCGCTTTGCCTGAATGTAAATCGCATCAAGGCCGAGTTTGTCCTCCTTGATAATTCCATCAATTCCGCCGTCTCCGCTACGCCCGACTGCCCTGCCAGCATCTGCCCGCGAACCGCCGTAACCCATTTTCACCAGCAGCTCGACGACGACACGCTCGAAGAAAATTGGCGGTGATTTCTTGAGCCGCTCAAGAATATCGGATGCGAGTTCCTGCCGCAGGCGCTGATACGCATTTTCTATGGATTCGAGCGGGGTTTTCTGACTGTCCGTGTCCTGCTCTTCAGCGTCCTCTTCGCCATTTCGCTTTCGTGTCCCTTTGAGTTTCGCAAACTCCATGAACTCCGGGAACTGGCGAAGGAAGGCCGCATCAATCCGCGAAGGATTCTTTCCCAATTCGTCCTGTGCTCGTTTTGTCGCACGGTAAAAGCCCCGCCGCGTTGTCTCCAACAGGCCAGCTTTCTTCATGTATGTGGCAGCCCAGCCGACACGGTTTGTGAAAGTGGGCTGGGTTCCGCTTGGCAAAAGTTCGCGCAATTCATCATCAGATAGCTTGAATTGTTTCGACAGCGCCTCGACGGCGTCGCGCGTGCTGATTTCAGTTTTTCGATCAGAAGCAAAACGCAGCAGAGGGAGCATCACGGTTTGGTAGTCAGGAATGGCCATATTTTTAAGCTACCTCCTCCAACACGGCTTTGGCGACTTCGCTGACGAGGCTGGGCACGCTGAGGTTTTCCGCGAGGCCGTCGTAATTTAAGAGCACGCGATGGCCGAGGACTTCGGGGGCGAAGTGGCGGATGTCCTCGAAGGCGACGTGGGCGCGTCCTTCGGCGAGCGCACGCACGCGGGCGGCGCGGATGAGCGCCTGCACGGCGCGTGGCGATGCGCCCCACTTCACGAATTTTTTCACCGCATCGCCGCTCTCGCTCGCATCCGGGTGCGTGGCGAGGACGAGGCGCACGGCGTAGTCGCGGAGCGGATCGGCGACGACCACTTTCTCCAGCACGCCGCGCAGCTCCATGATGCGCTCGCCGCTCATAATGCGCGGCACGTCCGCGCCGCCGCCGAGTGTGGTGCGGCGGACGACTTCGTTCAACTCGGCGCGATTGAGAAAGGGGACGTTCAGCTTGAACATGAAGCGATCAAGCTGTGCCTCGGGCAGCGGGTAAGTGCCTTCTTGTTCGAGCGGATTTTGTGTCGCGAGCACGAAGAACGGCGGCTTCAGCACATGCGTCTGGCCGCCCACGGTCACGCTGCCCTCCTGCATCGTTTCGAGCAAAGCGGCCTGCGTCTTCGGCGTAGCGCGGTTGATTTCATCGGCGAGGAGGAGCTGCGTGAAAATCGGGCCGCGGCGGAACTCGAAGTTGTAGCGCCCATCGGCACCGGCGTTCATCACGGTCGTGCCGATGATGTCCGCGGGCATGAGGTCCGGCGTGAATTGGATGCGGCGGAAATCCAGATCGAGCGCGCGGGAGAGCGCCTTCACGAGTTCGGTTTTACCAAGGCCGGGCACGCCTTCGAGCAGCACGTTGCCGCCGGCGATGACGGCGACGAGCACGCCATCCACCACGCGCTGCTGGCCGACGATCACGCGCCCCACGCTGTCGCGCAGGCGTTGGAAATCGTCGCGGAATTTTTGTGCTTCGGCTTGGAGTGTGTCGCTCATGGTGGTGGTGGAGTTTTGGAAATTGCGCTGGCTCAGACGGTGGTGGTTGTCCCCGAGATCGTGGCGAGCGTCGAGGTTTTCGGTGTTTGGTTTTGGTGAGATTGGATTGGTTTTCCGGGCAGGATCACGCTTTCCAATTCAACACGATGATGCCCGCGAGAACGAGTCCTGCGCCGAGGGCGGTCTGCTTTGTGAAATCCTCGCGCAGCACGAGCACCGAGAGCAGGAGCGTGATGAAGATGCTGCCTTTATCCACGAGCGAGACGAACGTGACGGTGCCCGTTTTCATCGCGCGGTAGTAAAAAATCCACGACAGCGAAGTGGTCACGCCGCTCAGTGCGAGCAGCGCCAGATCGCGTGGTTGTGCGGAGCGCATGGCGGCGAGCGGTTTCGCGGCGGTCCACACGAGCATATTGAGCATCACGATGGTGAAAACGACGCAGGTGCGCAGGGCGAGGCTCACGTCGGGGCCGAGATTTTTCATCCCGGATTTGGCGAGGACGCTGGTGAGTCCGGCGAAAATGGCGGCGAGGATGGCTTGGATTTTCCATGTTTCCATAGGCTATGAATTGTCGTCCTCCTGCCGCTTGCGTTTGCGCGCGAGCAGGCGCTCGGTGGTGGATTGCGTAATGTCGGTGGGAGCTGGCTGCGATGGTATTGGCGGAGCGGGCACGACGGGTTTTGTTGCGGGCGTTGTTTGTGTGGGAATGATGACTGGCTTTGGTCGCTCGGTGGGTGTGACGTTGGCAGTGGCGAGTTTTTTGCGTTCGAGCAAGGCGCCCATCGTCGCGGTGGATTCGCTTTTTTTGCCGAAGCCGAACCAGCCCCGGATGACCAGCCAGTCAAGTTGCACGCGGCGCAGCGCGACATCGAACGGGATGAGACAGGCGAGCACGACGAGGAACCAATCGAAGATGGGCTTGCTGCTTTCGCGCGTCGTGCGCGCAGGGTGGAAGAGGTCGAGATCGGATGGAGTGAGGATGCGCCCGCCGGTGCGCTCGGCGATTTGTTTCAGCAAAATCGGATCGCTCTTGAAGCGCAGATACTCCGGCGAATACGGCACGGCGAAACCGCCAAACGCCTGCTCGCTGCGAGGCTTGCCGCCATCGCCGGTGGTGCTCACTCCGGCGGCGGCGATTTGGTAGCGGCCTTTGCCCCAGAGCGGAAATTGTCCTTGGTAGCGGCGCGGCGCGATTTGTTTCAGCGGGACATCGAGCGTCTCGCCGCGCGGGCCGTTCACGCGGGCTTTCAGTTCCATGAAGCTCTCGATTTTTGCGAAATCCTCGATGGTGATGATGCCCTGCGCGCCCGCCGCAAATGTCGAGAGCGTGAGATCGCTGCGTTGTTCGACACGCGAAATTTCGGTGGTGAGTTGCTTCACGAATGCGCGAAATTTTCCCCAACCGATCCAATCGCGCGCCCAGTTCGGCGCGAGGTCGCTCGTCCACGCGGCGGTGGTGCCGAGGCCGTAGCGCCAGACGGCGAGGACGGGATCGGGCGAATCACCGGCGGCGGTCTCGGCGGCATCGGGCGGCGCTTTCAGCACCACGCTCGCGCGCGGTTTTGCGGTGGTGAGCACGAAGCCGTGGAGCATCGGCAGCGCATCGATCCCTTTCAAAATCGGCGACGGAAACTCGACCTGCGCCGCGAAGTCTTTGTTTTGCAGCATCGAGCGTTTCAGCGTCTTCGCTTCCTTGATGAAAATGCTCGGGAGCTGCGACGGATCTTGCGGGTAGTAAAAGCGACCGCCGGTTTCGTTCGCGATGCCTTCCATGAGCGCGACCGTCTGGCCGCCGTGCGGATTGATCGCCACGGTGGAGACCGTGATTTTCTGCGCTTTGTAGAGCGCGAGCAGTTCGGGCGTCGGCGGCTGCGGGTCGCCGTCGCTGATGATGATGCAGTGCTTCATCGCAGCGTCGCTTTTCTGGAGACCTGCCAGCGCCATCGTCATGATGTTGTTGAAAGCCGGCATATCCTCCGGCTCGGCGGCGTTGATGAGCGGGAGCAGTTTGGTCTCGAATTCCTTCGCGGGCGTCATCGGGAAAACCCACTCGTCGCCCTTCGCATATTTGAAATGCAGCAGTCCCACTTCGTCCTCGCCGCCGAGGACGCGGATGGCCTCCTTCGAGATCCGTTTCGCCCACGTATTGCCTTCGGCAAATTCGCAAGTGTGCATGATCAGCGCGAGCGCGCCCTTCGGCAGCACCTTCTTTTGCGACACGTCCATCGTCACCGGCAACGCGTCCTCCACCACGCTGCGATGGTAGCCGCCGGGACCGAAGCTGTGTTCGCTGCCGAGCATGAGGAAGCCGGTGCCTTGATTGTAGATCGCATCGTGCAGCGCCTGGAGTTGCACCGCGTCGAACGCATCGGCGGGAGCGTTTGGAAAAATGATCAAATCATACGGCAGCAGCGAAAGCGGATCGCGCGGGAATTCATACGCCATGCGCACCTGCACGATGCGCTCGCTTTGCTTGAGCGCGGCGACGAGGCCCTCCCATTCGCGGGCGTCCGCACGGGCATCCGTGACGACGAGCACCTTGCCTTCGCCTTTTAAATACAGGTCGCCCATCGCCACATTATTTTCCGCCCACGCATCCTCGCCCTTCGGCACTTCGATGCTCGCGACATATTCGTAATAGCCCGGCCCGCGCTGCGGCAGCGGGAGCGAGAAGCGATTTTTTCCCGCCGCAAACTCCACCTCTTTCTCGAAAACTTGCTGCCCATTTTCCGCGAGCCGCAGTTTTCCTTTCCCGGCACTGAGCGAGGAAAGCAGCACGGTCGCATCGTAGGTCTCGCCCTGCTTCACCACGCGCGGGAGGTCGAGGCGTTCCAGCCAGACCTCCTTGGAAAAATCGAATCCCACCGGCAGCACATCCACCGCGATGCCGCGCGATTTCAGTTCGTCGAGCGTGGCGAGCACGTTGCCGTCCGTCTCGTTGCCATCGCTGATGAGCACCACGCGGCCTTGATTTCCCTCCGGCAACATCGCTGCCGCAAGCCCGAGTCCCTTCGCCACGTCGGAGCCATCGTGCCCGACGCGGGAGTTGATTGTTTCAAAAGGGAACGATGTGCGCGGCGGCAATTCCACCGCCGCGTCGCGCCCGAAAACCACCAGCCCCGCTTCGTCCTTCTGCGGCTTTTGCGCGACGGATTTCAAAATCCACTCCAGCGACTTGTCCGAGATTTTCTCGCCCATCGAGTCCGACACATCGAGCGCATATACGAGCGAGAGCGCGTCCGATTTCCGCACCGCCCTCGGCTCCGCCAGCAGTGCGGCGAAAATTCCCACAAGCAGCAGCCGCGATTGCAGCGCCGCTTGCGCCCGCCATCCGCGCACCCCGCTCGATCCCGCGAAGAGCATCCACCACACCCACGGAGCCGCGAGCATCAGCCAAAACGCGGGCCGCCATGTGAAGCGGATGATGCCGCGCATTTCGCAAACGATCACCGCCGTCGCAAACACCGCCGCAAAAATCAGCAGCGGCAAAAGCGCGAACAGCGTCACTCGCTGGCGTGCCGC
>JAYUIF010000076.1:0-2248 GCA_043766295.1 Spartobacteria bacterium
CCCTGCGGCAGAAGTGACGCTGCCGGACTGCGTAACTTGGTAGTTGATGGTGACTGCGTTCGCAACCGGAACGAGGGCGAGGGCTGCAAGAACTGGAAGTCCCCAGCGAATGATTGTCATTTTAGTTTTCATTTTTATTGGGTGTGGTGATGTTTTTCTGAGGATATATTTTTAATTCGAGTTCAGCCAAAGTTGGGACAGACACGATAGCTATTTCACAGCAGCCCAGCAGTTCTCAGATTGAGCGGAAAATGAATCATAAAATTGGAAAGGCAAGAACTTTGTGCGTGTTCAAAAAACATTAGGGAACCGCTGACGCGATCTGATTTATTCAGCGTTTCTCTATGGTGACAAGTCGCCGTTGGTTTGTGTAAGGCAATCGTCGTCCAATTTTCCCACATGAAACTCCAAGCACTCACACTCGCTCTTGCTCTCACGCTTTCCGCCGATGCTGGCAACTGGCCGCAATGGCGCGGGCCGAATTTTAACGGCACTGCCGAGGAGAAAGGGCTGCCGACGCAATGGAGTCAGACCGAGGGCGTGAGGTGGAGCGCGGATATGCCCGGCATTTCGGGGGCGACGCCAGTGGTGTGGGGCGACCGCGTTTTTGTGATGAGCCCGGATGCGCAGAAGGAGCAACTCCTCCTCTGCATCAGCCGCAAAGACGGCAAGGTGCTGTGGAAAAAAAGCGTCGCGGGCGGCATGGTGGAAAAAGGGCGCGGCAACACCACTTCGCCTTCGCCAATCACGGACGGCAAGAGCGTGTGGGCGCTCGTCGGCACGGGGCAGCTCGCGGCTTTCGACATGGACGGCAAGCAGCTCTGGACGCGCGACCTCGCGAAGGAACACGGCAAATTCGCCATCATGTGGACCTACGGCAGCAGCCCGCTTTTTTTCGCCGGAAAACTCTACGTGCAAGTGCTCCAGCGCAACCCGGTGCCGAACGATTATCCGGGCTTCAGCAAAGCCGACGCGGGCGACCGCGAGAGTTTCCTGCTCGCGCTCGATCCGGCGACTGGCAAGACGCTTTGGAAGCACGTCCGCCCGAGCGATGCGATCATGGAGAGTCAGGAAAGTTACGCCACGCCCATCCCGCACATGCAGGGTGGAAAAGCGCAGATCCTCATCGCGGGCGGCGACGCGCTGAGCGGGCACGATGCGGAGACGGGCGCGGAGTTGTGGCGCGGCGGCGGCATCAATAACAAGAAGGGCAAAGGCGGCGGAGAGTGGATGCGGATCGTCCCCAGTCCCGTGAGCGCGGGCGAGGTGGCGCTGGTCTGCGGGCCGAAACAAAGCGCGGCGATTGCATTCAAGACCGATGGAAAAGGCGACGTGACCGAGAGCGGCAAGGCGTGGACTTTTGATGAACGCAAAACTCCCGATTGCAGCACGCCCGCATTTCACGATGGGAAACTCTACATCCTCGACGGCGACGCGCAGGTGATGACGTGCCTCGACGCCAAGTCCGGCACGAAGGTCTGGCAGGTCGCGCTCACGCTCGACAAAAGCAGTGGCAGGGAGATTTTCCGCACATCACCGACGGTGGCGGACGGAAAAATCTACAGCCTCGGAGAGCGCGGCACAGTGGTCGTGCAAAAGGAAAGCGACGGCTCGCAGATCGCCGCCATTGCGATGGGCGGAGACGACGGCGCGCGCAGCAGCATCGCGGTGAGCGACGGCCAGATTTTCATCCGCACGACGGACAAACTGTGGTGCATCGGCAAGTGAACGCGAGCGGCGTGAAGTTTGTCTGAACGTCCCATGCGCATCCTCCTTTTCCTCGCACTCGCGTTTGCAGCGCCGTTGCTTCCAGCGCGCGCGGGGCAGTTGCCGTTCGAGACAGTTTTCAAAGGCCGCGTGCGTTTCGATGCGCTCGTCGCGCAGATCAAACCGAAGGCCGAGCGGATTCGTGCGCTTCCCATCGGGCAGCGCGTGGCGTGGTTTGGGCAGGTTTTTCTCGGCACGCCTTACAAGGGTTTTACGTTGGAGATTGACGACAAAATCGAAGCGCCATCCGCGAATCTCAACGGGCTCGATTGCTGGACGTTCTTCGAGGTCGCGCTCGCACTCGCGCGCATGGTCGAGGAGCCGGTGGAAAATTGGACGCCCGAGACGATGCTGCGCTACATCGAGACGGATCGTTATTGGGGCGGAAAGTGCGACGGCACTTATCTCTCGCGGCTGCACTATCTCGAAGACTGGCTCCACGACAACGCGAAGCGCGGGCTCGTCCGCGACCTCACGCGCT
>JAYUIF010000077.1:0-12899 GCA_043766295.1 Spartobacteria bacterium
GTAGCCGATGTAGGTCTTCACGGGCATGTAGGCGTTTGCGATGGCGGACACATTGTAAAATCCCATCTTGTCCGCAGTCGGCTCGTTCAGCACGAAGCCGGTCGCGAGTCCGCCGAAGAGGAACAGCGCGATGATGGTGCCCGCGCCGTATGCGGTGCCGAAGAAGTGCAGCTTGATGAATGTGCGCGAGAGCCATTCGCAGCCGACGAGGCGCGGCGTGATGTAGTAGATCGCGCCAAACATCACCATGCTGAAGAAGCCGATTAAGACCGCGTGTGTCTGCCCGTGGCTCCACGGCGTGAAGTGCGTATAGCTATCCACCGAGCGCAACGCGGAAAGCACGCTGAGCGATGCTGCGATGCTGAAAAACACCGTGCCGACAAAGACGAATCGCAGCGTCGGCGAATACGCCATGCTGCCGGTGTGCCCTTTCATCGTGCGGAAAAAATTCACCGTGAGCGTGGCGATTGGAATGATGAGAAGGATGCTCGCTGCGATGCTGATGGTGACGAGATACGCTGGCACCGGGCCGCCGCTGAGTCGGGTCATCGCCGTGAGACCGCTGAGAAATACCCATGACCAAAAGCCGACCTTTGCGAGGTTGTAGCTGTAGATGGGGCGATTGATCACTTTCGGGATGAAGTAATAGGCAGCCGCGATTCCGATGCTGCCAAACCACAAATTAAACAGACCGCCCTGATACCACGCGTTGACGATATTTTTCATCACGCCATTGAGGCCGTGCATCGAGGTGAGCAGCGCGGCAGTTCCGAAAAACCATGGGAAAAGGAAGAACGCCGCGACGAGATACGAGACGGAAATGTAAGGTGCTACGGTGCGCTTGTAGCGGAAAAGAATCAGCCCCCAAACGCCGATGAGCAGGTAGCCGATGAAGAGGCAGAGCTTCGCGGCGTTGTGCATTTCAAAATACTCCAGGCCGGAATTGTAACCGCAGAGGATCGTGATGACTCCTGCTGTGACGCCGATATTCCAAAACCACGCGCCCCATTGAAGGATGCCCGGCGCTTGAATGGAGACGCGCGTGAGACGCCCGATCATCCATGTCGCGACGCCCATGCCGGCAAGCGAGCACCAGCCGTAGATGAGCGCGGTGGTGTATGCGGGCCACACGCGGCCATAGCTGAGGTGCGCAAAGAGCGACTTCATCATGCCATCAACGTGCAGCCAGCGATAAAGAAACTCGGGGCCGAGGATGAAATCGGGCGAATGAAGTTTCTTCGATGCGATGTAGCCGAGCACTGCGGAGACGAGCAACCAGAAGATGGCCATCGTGAAAAAAGTGAGCACCGGTCCGCGCGCAGATTGATCAATGAGCACACGCTCGACGTTCTCGATGTCGCGCTGGGTGACTTGCTCCTTCGGTGCGGTTGCGGCGAGGGAAGTGGAAAGCAATGTGTGTTGAGTCGTGATCATTTCTGCGTTTCAGACCCATTGAAGATCGGGGCGCGATTGGAAGCGGTGACTAGTGCCGGTGATGTGCCCACTGCCGCAGATTTGGGTGGCTCGGTTGCGGCTGGTTTCGACGGCTCGGCGGGCTTGGGCGCTTCCGCTGGCTTTGCGTTTGGGTCGGCGAAAATGACGGTGTTCACGCCACCGTTTTGGAGATTGGGCATCGGCGGCGGCATCACGCGCTGTGCAGGCGGAGCGATGTCCACCTTCACGGTGCTGGGCGCGGGTTTCTTGGCGGCAATTTCCTTTGCCACTACACCCATTGCTGCGGCGATGACGGGCAGCGGCTTTCCATCCGCACCATTCGCATTGGAAGGCGCGGTGAGAACAGTCTGCGCGTCGGCGACGGATTTTTGCGCCTCGCGATAGCGGATGACGCCGCGAAGATCCTCGAGCTTGCCGATGTCCGGCTTGTTGTCGCCATTGTATTTCAGTCCGGCTGCGGTGAGCAGTTCACCAACTTCCGCATTCTTCTTCGCCCTTGCATCGCTTGAGGCATCCGGCGCTGGCACGAGGCCGAGTGCGAGTTGCTGCGGATGCAGGTCGTCGCTTGTCGCGGGCGATTTCACCCAGCAATAAACGGCACCGGCGACCGCAAGTGAAACGGCGATTCCGCCGAGTCCAATAAAAAATCCTCCGGGTGTGGTGACGCTGTGACGCATGGTTAGTTCGTAAATTTGAGCGACTCGGCGAGGCGCGGGTCCTTCGTCGGGAAGACACAGCCCTGGCCGAGATGTTTGAGGTAAAAAAGGCCGAGGCAACCAGCGATGCCGAGCCAGGGGAATATCGCAGCGAGTAGCGCGGCGAAGGAGAATCCATCGGGATTCAACTCCGGCATGATGATGATGAACATATCCAGAAACTGCATGAACAGAATCCACGATGCGCAAAAGATGATGCCGCGCGATTTTTTCAGCCCTTGGAAAAGGAGCGGCACGAACATGAAGAAGAAGCGACCGAAGACGAGGAACATACTGAGGTAATTCCAACTGCCGGTATTGCGAACGCGGAAGTAAATCGTTTCCTCATCAATGTTCGCGTAGGTGATGAGCATATACTGCGAGAAGCCGATGTAGGCCCAGAACACGGTGAATGCGAAAAGGAATTTCCCCATCAAGTGATAGTGTTCCTCGGTCACGGGTTTGAGGTAGCCCTGACTTTGAAGCCACTTGCAGGTCAGGACGATCAACGCCATCGAGGCTCCCGCTGCGCCTGCGAAAAGATACACGCCCCACATCGTGGAATACCAGTGGTGGTTCAGCGCCTTCAGCCAATCAATGCCCGCGAAGGTGAGACAGAGGGCGAGCGTGGGAATGCCTGCAATCGCCGCTCTGCGCATCGTGAAAGTGTGCGATGCCGCGCCGTCTTTATCCTGCGCCATGCTGCGTTTGCGCAGGGTGTTCGAGAGCAGAAAAAGCAGACCGAAAAACACAAGCGCACGCGCCCAGAAAAACGGCTTGTTGAGATACAGGCTCTTAGTGCCGGCGAGTATGATGTCTATCTTCGGGTCGGCGGTGAACCATGCGTAGAGCAGCGTTGCGGAAAGCGCGATGGGGATGAAAAACACGCCGATATATTTCAGCAGCGATGCAAGGTTCTCCATCTGTCTGCGCACGACCACCGACCACTCGGAGTCCGTGGCGTGATGCAGGCAGTTCCAAAAAAAGCAGCCAACGAGCACGGTGAAAAAATAGAAGAATGCGAACAGCCACGCGTGAGCACCAACGCTGGGGCTCATGACGAAAGTCGCGCCCGCACCGGCAAGACCAAAAGCCGCTGCGCCGATGAAAATACCCTTGAGTTTAGCGCCCTTCTTGACGTCAAATTTTTCCGCCTGTGGAATGTGAATGTGGTCGCTCATTTCTTCGCTTCAGCAGGTTTTGTTTCGGCAACGGCGGCGGCGATTTTGCCCTCGGCCACTTTTTGCAATGCGCGGACGTAGGCAACAATGGCCCAGCGATCCTCGACGGTAATCACCGGCCCGTATGCGCCCATCGTGCTTTTACCGTGGGTGATGGTGTTGAAAATCTGTCCGTCCGGCTGTGCGCGCAGCGGCTCGTCGGTGAGTGCGCGAATGGTCATCAGGCCAAACGTCTTGACCGGCCCATTCCCCTGCCCCGCTTTGCCGTGGCAGATCGCGCAGTTGATGTCGAAGCGCTGCTGGCCGCGGCTGAGCAACTCTGCGCCCCGCGTGGCAAGGAGTTCAGGAATCCCGTCGCCATAGACATCGCCCATGCGTCCCGTGTTGAAATAGTCGGGCTGGTTTGCGAAGCCACCGTGTCCATCCACTAGATTATTTCCCTCGGTCTGAAAATAGCGGCCTTCCAAGGTAAATCCAATCGGCACCGTCCCCGCGACGGGCTGGCGGGCGGAACGCCCATCGTTAAAGAAATTGCTGTGGTGCTGTGGCTGTTCCTTTGGCTGATGCGCCATGTCGTTAAACCACTCGACGTGCGTCAACTCCGTCTTTGCTCCACGGAAACCCGCGAAACCAAGGGCTAGAACGCCTGCAATAATCAAAGCTCCAAATGAAATTTTCAACATGGCTTACTCGTGGTCGAAGACAGGGGTGATGTGTTTGCCGCCAAGGCTGTCGAGAAACACTTTGGTTTTTGCCTCCGAGAACAGCGGATCGCTGCTCTCGATGATGATGAAGAATTTGTCGTCGGTGACTTTCGCGAAGCGGCTCCAGTTAAAAAGCGGGTGATGAAATTTCGGGAGTCCGTTGCGAATCAACATGCCGAAAACCGCTCCGAAGGCGCTGAACAAAATCGTCAACTCATACATCACAGGAAAGAAGAATTGCAGTGCGCCCATGCCATGCGTCCAGTCGTTCGGCTTGCCGTTCACGATGGTCGGGTAAAGGCCGAACGAAGTGACGGTGACGAGCAAAAGGCCGGTGATGAATCCCGTAAGACCGCAGCAGAATATGAAAGCGCTGAGCCATGATTTTTTCATGCCCATCGCATTGTCCATCCCGTGCACGGGAAATGGTGTGTGGCAGTCCCAGTTGGTGTAACCGGCATCGCGGACTTTTTCCGCAGCACGATAAATGGCGGATGTGCTGTCGAATTCCGCGCCGAGCGCAAACAGGCGTTTGTAGGATTCAGACATGACTAGTGAACTGCCGCCTCCTTCGGTTGCGCGGCCTTTTCGCCGTGCGAGTGATCGGGTTCGCGATGCGGATCGGCCTCGGGTAGCACCGCCTTGACTTCAAAGATGGTAATCATCGGCAGGAAGCGCATGAAGATGAGGAAGAGTGTGACGAACATTCCGAACGTGCCGATGAAGGTGAAAACCTCCACCCACGACGGCGTGTAATGGCCCCACGAGGAAGGCAGGAAGTCTTGCGCGAGCGTCGTTCCGATGATCACGAAACGCTCATACCACATGCCCGCGTTCACGAACTGGCAGATGACGAAAACCCAGATGTAATTGTGCCGGATTCTCTTCGACCAGAAGAGCTGCGGGATGATCACGTTGCACGTCATCATCGCGGCATAGTGCCAATTATACCAGCCGGTCGCCCGATTGTAGAACGCGTTGTATTCGTAAAAATTGCCCGCATACACGAGCGCCACGAACAGCTCCATGAGGTAGGCGTAACCAACGATGCTTCCCGTGAGCAGAATGATCTTGGTCATCTTGTCCACGTGATTTCTCGTCAGCATGTCGTCGAGTTGCGGATAGAAAAGACGCGCCGGGAGCATGAGCGTGAGCACCATTGCGAAGCCGCCGAAGATTGCGCCCGCGACGAAATACGGCGGGAAAATCGTGGTGTGCCATCCGGGAATCACCGACGT
The DNA here is from genome assembly GCA_043766295.1 of Spartobacteria bacterium. Taxonomy (GTDB): domain Bacteria; phylum Verrucomicrobiota; class Verrucomicrobiia; order Chthoniobacterales; family Chthoniobacteraceae; genus SXWH01. The sequence continues at coordinate 5,274 of JAYUIF010000077.1, forward strand.
GGCGAAGTCGAAGGACACGATCGAGTGAACCGACAATACGAGCGGCGTGCTCAGGCCGGCGAGGATGAGATACGCCATCTCATAATGCTGCCAGTGGCGGTTGCCGCCGCGCCAACCCATCGCGCCGATGCCGTAGAACCATTGTTTGATTTTCGACTTTGCGCGGTCGCGGAGCGTGGCGAGATCGGGAATGAGGCCGACATACCAGAACAACACCGACACGGTGAAGTAGGTCGAAACGGCGAACACATCCCACAACAGCGGCGAGCGATAATTTTGCCAGATCGCCATGTGGTTCGGAATCGGGAAAAGATACCACGCTTTCCAAAAACGACCTACGTGGAAGCCCGGATAGAGCGCGGCGCACATCACGGCGAAAAGCGTCATCGCCTCTGCGGCGCGATTGATCGAAGTGCGCCACTTTTGTCGCGTGAGGAATAGGATCGCGGAAATCAAAGTTCCCGCGTGGCCGATGCCGATCCAGAAAACGAAATTCGTGATGTCCCATGCCCATCCGAACGGCTGATTTTCACCCCAAACACCGACGCCATTCGCGACCTGATAGGAAAGCAAAGTCGGAACGAACAGCGCGATCGGCGAGAAAAGCAGGAATGCGATCCACCAATATTTGCGCGTCTTTTCCTCGCAGATGCTCGCGACATTTTCCGTGATCCAGTTGAAGGAACGGTTGTGGTTGACCAGCGGAATTTTTTTGAGTTCCGGCGGGCAGTGCAGGACTACGGCGCACTCGTCGCCTGTATTTGGATGTGCGATGTCAGCCATTACGCGTGCCCTCCTGCTTTCTCAACGCTGCCCCAGTCCTTCGGAACGTCGGGCATTTTGTGATTCGGATTCATCACGCGAGCGAGGTAGCTCACGCGCGGCTTGATGCCGATGTAGTCAAACAAACGGTAGTCGCGCGGATGTGCGTCGTTTCCGGCGGTGCCGCGAATTTTCGCCATGCGGCTGTTCTTGTCGCTGAGATTGCCGAAGACGATGGCGTCCGTGGGGCAGACCTGCTGGCAGGCGACTTGGAAACTGTCGGTCGGCACCTGCACTTTGTCGGTGTCCTTCGCGCGAACCTTGGATGCGATTTTCGCCTCCTGCACGCGCTGCACGCAGAACGTGCATTTTTCCATAACGCCGCGCATCCGCACGGTGACGTTCGGATTTTTCGACATCTTCAACGTGTCGGCCATGCCTTTTTCGTTGATGATATTCGGGACGAAATACTTGTCTTTCTGCCGCTCGTTGAAGTCGAAGAAATTGAAACGCCGCACTTTGAACGGACAGTTGTTCGCGCAATACCGCGTGCCGATGCAGCGGTTGTAGGCCATCACGTTGATGCCGTCGTCGCTGTGGACGGTCGCATTCACGGGGCAGACCGTTTCGCACGGGGCGTTCTCGCAATGCTGGCAGGGCATCGGCTGATTCACCATGCGCGGCTCGTCAATGCTCACGTCCTTGTCGCGTGAGTTCATCGTGCTGACAAAATAGCGATCCATGCGGATCCAGTGGAGTTCGCGGCCTTCCATCACCTGCTCTTTACCGACGACGGGAATGTTGTTCTCGCTCTGGCAGGCAACCATGCACGCGGAGCAACCGATGCACGTCGAAAGATCAATCGCCATCGCCCACTGGTGATTCTGATCGTTCAGTTCGGGATGCGAGTAGGCGCTGCGCGAAACGGGATAATTATTGCGGTCGCGCTCTTCCGCCTCGGCGTCCATCGCATGATGTGCGTGCAGCCAGTGCTCATCGCGTGCGAAACCTTTTTCCTCGGCGTATTTTTCAACAGTCGCCTCACGAATCACATCCGCGCCGCGTCCTTCGAGTGCGCCGTGTTCCTGCGTGATCGCAAGCTGATAGGCAGTCTTCGCCAGCTTCTTTACCTGCGCGACTGCGGCGATGTAGTGAGCTTCGTTTGTGCGCAGTGGATAGGCGTTGAAACCGACGTGGCTCTTCTTTGCAAAAAGTCCGCCATGGGAAATATAATTACCATCGCGACCACCGACGCGACCTTCGTGCGTGTGCCCGTAGCCGAGTGCGATGGTGATGCTGTCGTCCGCGTGACCCGGCGCGATATAGACGGGGATTTCGAGCGTCGCCTTGTTCACCTCAATGGCGATCCAAGTGCCGTTCTCGAAATCAAAGTGTCCGTTGCCGAGCTTGGCTTCCATGCCGAGCTTCTTGGCGGTTGCGGGACTGATGAGCGCAGCGTTGTCCCAAGTCAGCTTCGTGATCGGATCAGGAAGTTCCTGTAGCCAAGCGTTATTCGAGTAGCGCCCATCGTCCACCTTCGCGCACGGCGCGAAAACCACCTCGATGCCGTCTGCCGCAGCTTTGTAGCTGGCGACCAGTTCCGCCGCTGTCGTCGCATCAAAACTCAACTTCTCCGACTGGCCCACACTGCCTGCGAGAAATCCGTCATGCAGAAATTTCGCCCACGATTCCGTGTCAATTCCCTTCGCGATTTCCTTGAAAGTATCCTGCACGAGATCGAGACCTTCGCTCTTTTTGCCTGTGGCGATGAAGTCGAGGAACTGGATTTCCGACCACCCACCGAAGAGCGGAAGAATCATCGGCTGCTGCGAAACGTAGCTGCCATCGCTCGCGCGACCATCGCCCCACGCTTCGAGATAGTGCGCGGCTGGAACGTGCCATTTCACGAAATGACGCGTGCCGTTTTCGTCAAGCGCGTAGGTCGTTTCGTCTTCGTAGAAACCGTGACGCACGACTTCGACTTCCTTGATCAACTCGGCGAAATTCAAATCCGCAGGTGCGTTGTAAACCGGGTTGCCGCCGAGGATGAACAACGTCTTCACCGCCTTGCCGCCGATGGCTTTCGCCAAATCGCCGATGGTGCCCGTTGTGCCATGCGTGCTCTTTCGCCCGATGACGGTCTCGCCGAGATTGCCGAGCGCTGCATTGATGGCGTGGCCGAGCGCCTGCACTTGCGCGGGCTGACGATAGCCGACTAGGACGACCGACTTGCCCTTGTTCGCAATCAAATCTTCCGCCGTTTCCGCGATCCACTTTTCCTGCGTGCCGCCGAAAGCGGAGGTCTGCGGAAATTTCGCCACGAGCGATTTCAGCGCTTCGTCGCCCGTCTTGCCTGCGATGATTTCAGCAAGCTGGCGCGTCACGTTTGCCACCATCTTCGCCTGCACGCGCAAGCGATGGTCGGCCATGCCGCCGGTCGTCGTGTAGCGGTTCTCCACGACGTAAAGGCGATTCATTTTCTGCTCCGGAGAGCGGCGCTTTGAAAATGCGATGATGCCTTCGAGACGGCCCTCGTCGAAACCGAGGAAATCGCTGTCGAGCGCGAGAATCACGTCCGCCTTGTCGAGTTGCGGCACTGCACGCATCCCGGCGCCGAAACTTGACTCGCTCGCTTTGCGCGCCTCGTCGCCGCCCATCGGTTCGTAGGTCGCCCAAATCGCCTTCGGTAATTTCTCCGAAACAACTCCCCTCAACCGACCGAAAGTCGGCGACATGAAATGCTCCGCGAGAAATGCGATGCCTTCGCCGTCGCCAGCCTTCGCGATCAATTCGCCGAGCCACTTCGTAAATTCCTCTTCCTTCACCTCGACGCCATCGTGCTGGAAGCGACGCGAACGATCCGGATCATACAAATCGAGCAACGATGCCTGACTCTGCGTATCCGTCGCACCCTTGCTCGCAGCGTGATTCGGATTGCCCTCCACCTTCGTCGGGCGCCCGTCGTGCGTCACCGCCACCAGCGGATGCGCCCCACGGCGATGCGGACGCGATGTCGCATAAAAAACCGGCTTTCCGGGAACGCTCCACTCCACGCCCTGCGTGAAAGGAACGAGCGTCTTTTCCTCGCGGCGACAGGCACTCAGCGAAAGTCCCGCCAGCGCCGTGCTCGCAGCCATGTATTTCAAAAAGCTCCGGCGACCCACTTCGGGATTCAACTCGGAAGCCCCGGTCTGAAACTCCTTGTCCTTCCAATTTTTGAAGTCCGGCGTCTCCGCCAACTGACCAAGGCTGCGCCAATATTTCGGGCCATCGCCCGTCTCCTGCGGATGTTGGAAAACGTGTTTGCTCATCGGTGACAACCAGCGCAATTGCTTACAGGCGGATTCACTCCCCGCTGTTTTAGGAGTTCTTTACCAAGATTTTCTTGAGCCTGCTCGATAGACTCCCTGCCCTTCGGCGTCGCGTGCCAGCCAAGATCCGTCACTTTATCTAAAGGACGCAGCGCAGTCTCCGGCGCACGATGGCACTCCAAGCACCAGTCCATCGAAAGCGGCTTCTCCTGCGCCACCACGTCCATCTGATCCACACGCCCGTGGCAACTCACGCACGAAACGCCCCGGTTGATATGCACCGAGTGATTAAAATAAGCATGATCCGGCGTCTTATGAATCTGCACCCACTCCACAGGCTTGCCAGTCGCCCAAGCCTCACGCAACGGCGCGAGCTTTGGACTATCCTTCTGCACCTGCGAGTGGCAGTTCATGCAGACCTGCGCGCTCGGGATATTCGAGTGCGCCGCCGTCTCCACAAAGCTATGGCAGTAACGGCAGTCCATGCCGAGCTGCCCCGCGTGGATTTTGTGCGAAAATGGAATCGGCTGCGCGGGCTGATACCCCACCTTCGTGTATTTCGGCGTCCAGTAATACGTAACAGCCGCAGGCACAGCCATGCCCAGTGCTGCGAGCACTAGTAAGATTTGCAGAGGGACGTAATTCGCCCCGCGTGGGAAAATCTGCGGCATATCGTCAGGTCAGAAAATAGAAAAGGGCGATCTTCAAGTCGGTTTTGAAACGCAATTTAAGCAAGGAGGTTTGCGATTTACCAAAATCCCTTCGCATCATGCAAGGACTTTGTGAAAAATTTCACAAGGCGTGCAGAAATGGCGGTGAGTGGCAGTTGATCTGCAACCATTCCCAAGCAGCGCCATCTCTCATAGCGCTTAGATCAACATTCGGGGAGCAAGCCACTGCCCCCCTATTAATCGAGTCAAGGTGGAGCGTCGGAAAAATTTAAGTTGGCAGAGATGAGAAAGCGGGCACTGAGTATTGCTTTGAAAGAGGGACGGTTTCGTTTCCCCTCAATGCACCTGCGTGTGCCGGGCTTGGCGGCGGGCGGTGCGGATGGCGGCGGGCTTGAGGGGCGCGGGGGCGGCGGGCATTCCGCGAAGTGAGAGAGCTTCGCGGCCCGGCGTGCGGCGCCAGTCGGCTTCCAGCGCGGCGGCGACGGTCGCGGGATCGGCGTCGTTTTCCTCCGTGAGGAAATCGAAGAGGCCCTGCGCGATGGACTGGAGGGCGATCTGATGCGTGCGGCGCAGCGTGGCGTGGAGCCAGTCGCTGAAGCGGAGGAATTGCGCGAAGGGGGAGATGGCAGGCGAGACGCCTGCCTCACTCCGACAGGCGGGACGCCCATCCCACTGCCAAAGGAGCGCGAGGGTGGCGGTGAAGTTGCCGCTGTTTCCCGCCAAGTCCCAGTAGCGTGCGAAACGGCGCATCCGCTGCATGGCGGGGAAATCGAGATCGCGGTTTTGGAGGATTTCGTAGGGCGGATGCGGCGAGTAACGCATCGCGTATTCCGCATCGTGCCGGACGATGGGCGTGCCGCGCAGGCGCTTGAGGATGCCGACTTGAATCTCCTGCGGGCGCAGTGCGAGCAGACGATCAAAGCCACGACCAAAACTCTCGATGCCTTCGCCGGGCAGTCCGACGATGAGATCGGCGTGGATGTGGACGCCGGTGTGCGCGCGGAGATAGCGGAAGTTGTCTTCGAGTTTCGCCATGTTTTGTCGGCGCGAAATGTTGAGTGAAGTCGCGTCGTCGAAAGTCTGGATGCCGACTTCGAGTTGCACCGCGCCGGGCGGAAACTGCGCGATCAAAACGCGAAGCAGCTCGGGCAGGCGGTCGGGGATCATTTCAAAATGAACGAAGAGTCCGTCGCGCCAGCGATCCAAAAAGAACTGAAGGATCGCGGTGCTGGTCGGGAGGTGGAGATTGAAAGTGCGATCCACAAATTTGAACTGCGTCGCACCGCGCGCGAGCAGGCGATCCAGCGCGGCGAGGAAGGCATCGAGCGGAAATTGGCGCACAGGGATGTCGAGCGACGACAGGCAAAACTCGCAAGTGAACGGACACCCGCGCGACGCCTCGACGTAGATGACGCGATGCGCGAGGTCGGCATCGGAATAGAGATCGTAGGGCAGCGCGAGCGCGTCGAGTTTCGGGAGATCGGCCGTGATGATTTTCGGCGGCTGCTGTCCGTCGAGAATGGCGCGGCAAACTTCGCGGAACGCATTATCGGCCTCGCCGGTGATGGTGTGATCAGCGAGGTGCACGATTTCCTGTCCGTCGGTTTCGTAGCTCACCTCCGGTCCGCCGAGGATGATGATGAGTTCGGGCCGGATGCGCTTTAGCAACGCGACGACTTCCGTGGTCGGCACGACATTCCAAATATAAACGCCAAGACCGACGATGCGCGGATCGTGCGCGAGGATGCGCTCGACGATTTCGAGCGGGCGCTGATTAATGTCAAACTCCGCGATGCACGCGCGCTCGCGCAGCCCGCCGAGATTGGCGTGCAAATAGCGCAGACCAAAAGCGGCGTGGATGTATTTCGCATTGAGCGTGGCGAGGACGATGTCGGGCATCAGTGGAAATATGCGTGGAGAAATGCGCGAGTGCCAGCGCGACAAAGCTGTCGGCTACATCCGCTCGGGGACACCAATGCCGAGGAGATCGAGTCCCTTCGCCAGCACGCGCGCGGTGGTGTCGCTCAGTGCGAGGCGCGAACTCCGGGCGGGCTCGGCGGCTTTTAAAACGGGACACGCTTCGTAAAACGAGTGGTAGGCGTCGGCGAGTTCATAGAGGTAATTGCAGAGGAGGTTTGGGCGATAGTCGTCGAGGATGGACGGCAGCACTTCGCCGAACTGCGCGAGTTTTTTCACGAGCGCAAACTCGGCGGGTTCGGTGAAACTGATTTCGGATTGCGAATTGCGGATTTCGGATTGAGCGATGTCAGCCTTGCGGAAAATTGCGCGAATGCGGACGTAGGCGTTTTGCAAATACGGCGCGGTGTTGCCTTGGAAGCTGAGCATTTTCGCCCACGAAAAAACGTAGTCGCCCTGTCGGTTTGGGAGCAGGTCGGCGTATTTCACAGCGCCGAGACCGATGATGCGCGCGATGTCGCGACGCTCGGTTTCGGGCATTTCGGGATTTTTTTCGGCGATGACTTTCGATGCGCGATCCACGGCTTCGTCGAGGAGGTCGGCGAGTTTAACTGTGTCGCCGCTGCGGGTTTTGAAAGGCTTGCCGTCCTCGCCGAGGATGCTGCCAAACCACACGTGCGCGAGCTTCACCGCGCTCGCGGGCTGCCAGCGCCGCCAGATGGCGAAGAACTGCCGGAAGTGAAGCTGCTGCCGCCCATCGGTGACGTAGATGATTTCATCGGGCGAAAATTCGCGCACGCGATACGCGATGGTGGCGAGGTCGGTCGTGGTGTAGTTCGATGCGCCGTCGGTCTTCTGCACGAGCGCAGGCGCGTCCTTCCAGCCGTTCTCGTCTTTGATCAAAAATGGATCCTCCTTCTCGGGAATAGTGCGATCGCTGAAGACGCACAGCGCACCGGCGCTCT
>JAYUIF010000078.1:0-12886 GCA_043766295.1 Spartobacteria bacterium
TCCTCATCCATGAATTCGGCCACGTCATCCAGGACGCGGGCTTCACCCCAGAACTCAACGCGCGCATGAAAGCCGCCTTCAAACACGCGAAGGAAAAGGGCATCTACAACGACGGCTACGCGGCCCAAAATTTCCGCCGTGTGAAAAGCGAAACGCCCGTCAGCCTGCTCGACGCTCTCGCAAAATCCTTTCCCGAACAGACGCCGGATTTTCTCACAAAATGTCTCGATGGCGGCGACATCCTCGTCAACGGCAAGCCCAGCAACGCCAAAGTTCAGGTCACCAAGGACGACAAGGTCGTCATCGTCTTCGGCGGCGCCAAGCAATGCTACGCCGCCGTGAACTCCAGCGAGTATTGGGCCGAGGGCGTGCAGGATTGGTATGACACCAACCGCACGATGGACCATGACCACAATCACATCCACACCCGCGCGCAGTTGAAAACCTACGACCCCGAGCTGGCCGCCCTATGCGCGGAAGCCCTCGGCGATACCGAATGGCGCTTCGTTTCCCCGCGACTCCGCGCCGGAAAAGATCACCTCACCGGCTACGACCCTGCCACCGCGCCCAAAGTCAAATTGCTCGAACACATCGGCATCGCCGCGCAGGATTACTACGACAAGTATTGGAAAGATTTCTGGCCCCGCCTCCACGAAAAGCACGACGCGAAAGCCGCATCCAAAGCGCAGGAGTAGGACAGTCTGCTATTTGAGCTGCGCGAGGATGGGGTTTGGATAGATGCCGAGAATGAGGATGGCGGCTCCGAGGATGAGGATGGCGACGCGGCTGAGCGGGGCGATGACGATGGGTGCGCTCTCATTTGGCTCCTGCCAATACATCGCGGCGATGACGCGGATGTAGTAATAGAAACCCGCCGCGACGGCGACGATGGCGATGCTGATGAGCGTCCACTGTCCGGCGGCGATGGCGGCTTTGAAGACGAGGAATTTTCCGAGGAAGCCGACGGTGAGCGGGATGCCGGCGAGGCTGGCAACGGCAATCGTCATGGCGAAAGCGAGGAAGGGGGAGCGTTTGCCGAGGCCGTTGAAATGGCGCACGTCGTCGCCGCGCGAGTGCCGGGCGACGATGATGAGGATGAGGAAGCTGAGGAGGGTCATCAGCAAATAGCCCGCGAGGTAAAAGGCGACGGCTTCTTTCGCGAGTGCGGGCTGCGTGGCCATCGCGGCGATGGCGAGGAGGAGGTAGCCGGCGTGCGCGATGGAGGAGTAGGCGAAGAGGCGCTTGAGATTATCCTGCACGAGGGCGGCGAGGTTGCCGTAGAGCAACGTGGCGGCGGCCATGAGGACGAGGACGGCGAGGACTTTGTCGCGCACGGCATCCACGGCGAGGAAGACATCGAGCACGCGGACGAGGACGATGAAGCCGGCGGCTTTGCTGCCCACGCTGAGGAACGCGGTGACGGGCGTGGGTGCGCCTTGATAAACGTCTGGCACCCAAAGCTGGAAGGGCGCGGCGGCGATCTTGAAACCGAGCGCGATGAGGACGAGCATGATGCCGAAAAGGAGCGCGTGCTCGTTGCCGACAAGCGCGCCGCCGTGGGCGAAACCGGCGTGCAATTTCGCCGTGATGAGCGCGAGATTCGTCTCGCCGGTGAGTCCGAAAATCCAAGTGATGCCATACACGAGGAAGCCGGTGCTGAGCGCGCCGAGGATGAGATATTTCACGCCGGCTTCGAGCGACTGCGTATGGCGGCGCATATAGGCGACCATCACGTAAAAGCCGATGGTGACGAGTTCCAGCGCGACGAAGATGAGGATGAAATCCACGGCGGACGCCATGAACATCAGCCCCGCGCAGATGAAAACAGGCAGGCTGTAAAACTCGCCCGTCCCCTGCCCCGCCGCTACGCCGGGGATGAATTTTTGCAGGACGTGCCGGTATTCCAACGCCATGACGAGAACGACGACGGTGGTGCCGAGCGCGATGCGTTTGAAGAACAGCGCCGTGGCATCCACCACGTAGAAACTCCAATACGTGCCCGCCTCGATGGGCACCGGCGCTGCCTTGGTGAAAAACGAAAAACCGATGACCGCGAGCAGCACCGCGATGGCGTAGCGCGCCATGTGCGAGCGATCCGCGCGCTTCGCGAATGCCTCGGCGAAAAGCATGAGCACGCCGAGGATGAGGACGGTGACTTCGAGCGAGATTGCGGGAAGGATTTGTTGCATGAGCTACTTCGCGATTAGAGCCTCCACGCTCGGCTGGATGAAATTGAGAAACGACTTCGGCCACATGCCGCCGAGCATGAGCACGGCGAGGAGCAGGATGATGGGCCAGCGCACGCAGCACGAAGGATCGGTGACGGTCGCGGCGCCAGCCAGCGGTTCGCCTTGGAAAATTTTACGATAGGCGCGCAGCATATAGACGGCGCTGATGACGACGCCCCACAACGCGCAAACGGTGGCGATTTGCAGTCCTGAGAAAGTGATCGCGCCCGGCGTTGCGCCACTTTTGAACGCGCCGAAAAAGACCATCAACTCGCTGGAGAAATTTGCGAAGCCGGGCAGGCCGATGCTGGCGAAGGCTGCCATGCCGAACGCATAGCCGAGAAAAGGCGCGCGCTTGGCGATGCCGCCCATGCTGGTGAATACGAGCGATGGAACTTGCGAGCGGAGTTGACCGCACATGGCGAAGAGCGCGGCGATGCTGAGTCCGTGCGCGAGCATGAGCAGCGCGGCACCGCTGACGCCGATCACATTTCCAGCGGCGATGCCGAGAAAAATGTAGCCCATGTGCATGACGGACGAGTAGCCGAGCATGGTGTCGAGGCGCTTCTGCGCGATGGTGACGAGGCCGATGTAGAGGATGTTGCAGACGAGCAATACGAGGAGCAGCGACGCCCAGTGTTTTGCACCCTCGGGCAGCATCGGCACGGCGACGCGGAGGATGCCGTAGAGTCCGAATTTTTTCAGCACGCCTGCATGGAGCATCGCGGCGGGCGTCGGCGCGCTGGCGTAGGCACTCGGCGCCCATGAATGAAATGGGAAAAGCGAGATGAGGACGCCGAAGCCGACGAGCAGCCAGATGTAAATGTCCGCCTGCGCGGCGGCGGAGATGCCTTTGGCGAGCGCGGGCAGTTTGGTCATGTCAAACGTGCGCGCAGCGGCTGGCAGTGCGAGGTAGAGCTTCGTGAGACCGACGAGCAGGATGATGCTGCCAATGGCGAGATAGATGGTGATTTTCCACGCCGCGAGCCGCCGCTCGCCGCTGCCCCAAATGCCGATGAGCAGGAATGTGGGGATGAGCGCGAGTTCGTGGAATGCGTAGAAAAAGAACAGGTCGAGCGAGGCAAACGCGCCCGCTGCACCACCGCTGATGAGCAGCACGCAGGCGTAAAAAAGATTCTCGCGCTTCTCGATGCGCGGCGTGACCCACACGGCGGCGAGCGTGACGAGCGCGGTGAGGAAAAGCATCACGAGGCTGAGGCCGTCGGCTCCCATGAAGAGATTCAGATGCCAGTCGGGGGCCACGTGCAGCGTGGTCTTAAATTGGTAGCCGCCGAGTGTGCGGTTGTAGTTGAGGAGGGCGAGAATGCTGAGTGCAAGCTGCGTCCATGACGAGAGCAGCGCGGATTTTCGCGCGGGCGCGCCGAGCATCACGACAATGGCGTTGAGGATGGGCAGCAGGACGATTAAATTCAGAGCGCTCATTTAGTCCTTCGAGGTAAATTGAATGATGAGGCCGACCACAGCGACGACCACGAGGGCGACGAGTGAGATATTGAGCCAGTTGGTTCCAGAAGACATATCAGCGGAAAACTAGGAAGTAGATGAGCCCCACGACGCCGAGGCCGAAGACGAAGGCGTAGCCTTGGAGATTGCCGAATTGCAGCAGTCGCAGCGTGTAGCCCGCGCCCCACGCAGCGAAGCCCACGGCGCGGACGAGGCCGCTGATGAAGATGTCCATTTTGTCGGCGACGTAGGCGAATACGTCCTGCGTGCCGGTCACGATGGCGCCGTAGATTTCATCGAGGTAAAACTTGTTGCGGAACAGCGGCAGCGAGAGCGGCTCGCGATCTTTGGCGTTGTAGATCGTGTAGCCAGCGAAGGTGCCAACGGCAAATGCACCCGTGGCCAGCGTGGCGACGATCCAATTAATCCCATGCTCGTGCGCGAAGAACCAATGCGTGGTGCCGTAGGCGGCGACGATGCTGAGGACGGCGAGGATGATGAGCGGTGTCGTCATGCGCGCGGGGCAATCGTGGCCGTGGTGCACGGCGTCGGTGCGCGGCTTGCCGAGAAACGCGACGACGAAAAGGCGCGTCATGTAGAACGCGGTGAGCACCGCGACGAAGAGGCCGAGGATGAAGAGCAGAGTGTTGTGTTCGTAGGCGGCGGCGAGGATCGCGTCCTTGCTCCAAAAGCCGGAGAGCAGCGGGAAGCCGGTGAGCGCGAGCGTGCCGATGGCAAACGTCCGCGCAGTCCACGGCATTTTTTTAAGCAAGCCGCCCATTTTCCAAATGTCCTGCTCGTGATGCAGCGCGTGGATGACTGCGCCTGCGCCGAGGAAGAGCAGCGCTTTGAAAAATGCGTGCGTCCACAAATGGAACATCGCCGCGCCACCGTGCGGATCGGGCGCGAGGCCGATGGCCATGACCATGTAGCCGAGTTGCGAGAGCGTGCTGTAGGCGAGGATGCGCTTGATGTCGTCCTGCTGCGTGGCCATGAGCGCGGCGAGCAGCGCGGTGATGCCGCCGACCCACGCGATGACCGCCGCCGCGCAGGGCGACAGGCCGATGAGAAACGCGACGCGCGCGAGCATGAAAACACCCGCCGCCACCATCGTGGCCGCGTGGATGAGCGCGCTCACGGGCGTGGGGCCCTCCATCGCATCCGGCAGCCATGTGTGCAGCGGAAACTGCGCGCTCTTTCCGATGGTGCCGCAGAAAATACACAGCAGCGCAGCGGTGAGAAATGCAGGATGCGCGGTCAGCGCGGCGATGGCACCTTTGTCGGAGAGGCCGTCGAAAGTCACCGTGCCCACCGTGCTCCAAAGCATCAGGATTCCGATCATGAAACCGAAGTCGCCAATGCGATTCATCAGGAACGCTTTGTTCGCCGCTTTTGCCGCTGCATCGCGCGTGAACCAATGGCCGATGAGCAGGTAGCTGCTCACGCCGACGAGTTCCCAAAAGATGAACATCATCGCAAAATTATCCGCGAGCACGATGCCGAGCATCGAGAACATGAACAGCGAGAGATGGCCGAAGAAGCGCGCTTTCGACGCATCGTGCTCCATGTAAACCGTCGAGTAGAGATGCACGAGAAAGCCGACGCCCGTGACGACGAGGAGCATCACGCGCGAGAGATGATCGAGCGAGACGCCGAGCGGAATTTCGAGGCCCGGCAGATTGATCCAGACGACGGCACTATGGACTTCCGGCAGCGTCATGGCGACGACGCTCGCAGCGAGTCCGAAGAACGCGGACATCACCGAAATCACCGTGCTCGTGCCGTGGTCGCGGCGCGTGGCGAAAAGGATGAGCGCCGCTGCGATGAGCGGATTCAACAAAATGAACCAAGGAATGAGCTTTGCGTTTTCCATCCTAGAATTTGAGCGAGCTGATGTCTTCGACGTGCGTCGTCTGCCGCGCGCGGTAGAGGGCGACGATGATGGCGAGGCCGACCGCGACTTCCGCAGCGGCGACGGTGATGATGAAAAAGACGAGCACCTGCGCGTTGAAATTTGGCAGGCCATCGGGGCCGACATTGAAGCGACTGAACGCGACGAGCGAGAGGTTCGCGGCGTTCAGCATCAACTCCAGGCACATGAAGATGGTGATGATATTCCGCCGCAACATCACGCCGGCAAAGCCGATGGTGAAAAGCAGTCCGCTGACGAGCAGGTAATGATTGAGAGTCAGAGTCATTTCAGTTCGCGCTTGGAAATTACGATGACGCCGATGGTGGCGACGAGGATGAGGACGCCGATGACTTGGAAGGGCAGCGTGTGGATGGAAAAGAGTGTTTCGCCTACGCGCTGGAGATCATTGAGCGACTCGCCGGGCGGGAGTTTCAGTTCGGGAAAAGGTTTGTCGCCGAGTGGAAATTTTCCCAGCACTCCGATGAGTTGCGCGGCGAAACCGAGGGCCACTGCGGAGCCGCCGACGAGGGCGATTTTGTTAAACTTCCGACGCTGCTCCGCGCCGAGATCGAGGAGCATGATGATGAAAAGAAACAGCACCATCACCGCGCCGGCATAGACGACGATCTGGATCGCGCCGATGAAGTAAGCATCCAGCCCAACGTAGAGCGCGGCGAGGCAGAGGAAGCTGACGACGAGGCTCAGTGCGCTCGCAACGGGGTTGCGGTTCAGCACGACGCTCACCCCGAAGGCGAGCATCAGTGCGGCGAAAAACCAGAAGAGAAGTGGATTCATTATTTCTCCGGATTCCACTTGTGAACGAGCCCGTCAAAGACGCCGCCCATCTCGTAGAGTTTCGCTTTGTCATGCACCATTTCGGCGCGGGTGATACCGGTGATGGCGTAGTCTTTGCGCAGGAAGATGGCTTGCTCGGGGCAGACTTCCTCGCACATGCCGCAGTAGATGCAGCGGATCATATCAATGTCGAACTCAGCGGGGCGCTTCTCGACTTTTGCGAAGCGGTCGCCGGCTGGGATTTCCTCGGGCTTGATGGTGATGGCGCGGGGCGGGCAGATGAATTCGCAGAGTTGGCAGGCGACGCAACGCTCGCGGTCGTGCGAGTCTTTTACCAACGTGGGCGCACCGCGATAGTGCTCGGGCAGATGCTCGTCCCACTTTTCCTCGGGATACTGCATGGTGACCTTGGTCTTGCCCTGGAGCATTTTTTTGAAATGCCCGAAGGTGATCTTCAAACCGGCGAGGATGCTCGGCAGATAGGCTTTTTCCTTCAGCGTGAGTGCGGGACGTGGGACGATGTAGGACATATCACTTATTGGTGAGCGCGAGGATCGCGGCGGTGAGGAAGATGTTCACGAGGGCGATCTCGAAGAGGTAGAGCCAGCCGATTTTCATGAGCTGATCAAAGCGGAAACGCGGGAGTGTCCAGCGCACCCAGATGAAGAAAATGAGGACGAGCGCAACTTTGCCGAAGAAGACGGTGATGTTGGCGAGGCCCCAAACCCAATTCGGCAGCATGGCGTAGAGTCCGCCGAAGATGTTTTGGAAAAACGCGGCGGCGTGACCTTCGCCGTTCGGGATGAATGGGAGGCTCCATCCGCCGAGGAAAAAGACGACGATGAGCGAGCTGCCGACGATCATCGCGGCGTATTCACCGAGGAAGAAAAGCGCGAATTTCATCGAGCTGTATTCCGTGTGATAGCCGGCAACGAGTTCAGTCTCGGACTCCGGCATGTCGAAAGGCAGACGGTTCGTTTCCGCGAAGACGGAGATGGTGAAAACGATGAAGCTGATCGCGAGCGGGAGCAGCATGAGCCAGCGTTCCGCGCTGAGTCCCCCGCCCCACAGCGGCAAAAGCAGCCAGCCGTTGTCGGCCTGATACTCGACGAGACCGCTGAGTTTCATGCCGCCAAAAAGCATGAGCACTGGGATGATGCTGAGGCCCATCGAAAGCTCGTAGGCGATCATCTGCGAGCTGCTGCGGATGCCGCCGAGAAATGGATACTTTGAGTTCGACGCCCAGCCCGCGAGCACGATGGCATACACGCCGCAACCGGTGACTGCGAAGACGCCGAGGACGCTCACATTCACATCGGCGATGATCATTTTCTCGCCGAGAAAAGTGCTGCCAAACGGAATGAACGCGAGCGAGACGAGCGGCAACATCGCAAGGCATGGAGCGAGCCAGAAATAAAACTGCTTCACGCCGCCGGGGGTGAAGTCTTCTTTCAAAATGAACTTCACCGCGTCCGCGACGGGCTGGCCGAGTCCGCCGAGGAAAAACTGCAAATCTTTTTTGAATCCGAGGAGTGTGGTCGGGAAGCCGGTGCGGTTCGGCCCGACGCGATCCTGGATGGCGGCGCTGACGCGGCGCTCGGCATACACGGTGTAGCTCACGAGAGGGAGCACGACGCAGAAGATGACGAACACGGCCTTGCCGAGCGACCATGCGAGCATTTCCCACGGGATGTTGGCGAGCGTCATCATTTACGATTTCTGATTTACGATTTCTGATTTGGCACCCGCGATCTGTGCGGCGATGTCCACGCCGAGGTCGCCGATTTTACTAAGCGAGAGTCCGGCGAGCGCGGGCGTTTCGGCGGACATGGCTTTGAAGACGTCTTCGATGCTGTGGAGGCCGTTGCTGCCGGAGATGGCGAGGATGAGGTCGCGGAGGATTTCCCAGTCGTCGCGCGCGCTGCCGGGGGCGTTCGTGGCTTTGTTCAGGCGCTGGAGGCGGCCTTTCAAATTGATCATCGAGCCGCGTTTCTCGAACGGCGCGCTGGCGGGGAGGACGATGTGCGCGGCTTGCGTGGTGGCGTTGGGGAGGATGTCGGTCGCCACGATGGCGTCGAGCTTCGCGAGGTCGTCGGCGGTGAGGCCAGCCTTCGTGGCGTCCTCGCCGAGTGCGATGAGCGCGGTGATGCTGCCATCTCGGATTCCAGCGGCCATGTCGGCGAGTTTGCCGGTTGCGATGCCGAGGAGTTTCGCGCCGGTGGTGTTGGGATTGCGGTCGGCGGCGATGAGCATCCCGTCGGCGACGCCGGCGCGCGGGAGGATGTCCACGACGACTGCGCCCACGGCGGCGGCGAGTCGTTTCACGAGGAAAAACTCCTCATTCGTCGCGCGCCCACTGGCGAGCACGGCGACGCGGCCCGCGTTCCGTTTCAGCGCCTCGGCGGCGAGGTTGATGGCCTGCGTCCATTGTAGTGGCTGCGACGCCCCCGTCGCAGTCAGTTGCAGCGGCGCCATCGCCGCTGCGGAATCCGGCGACGAAGGCGTCGCCGAAACGGGCTGCGACGAGGGCGTCGCAGCCACTACGGCGAGCGAGCGGATGGCGGGCGCGGCGAGACGGCGCTCGTCGCTCACGTATTTGAAATTGAGCCGGTGCGAGTCGGGCATCCACGGGCCGTTCACCGCGTCGTTGTCGCGCGGGGTGATGCGGTAGATCGTGTTCTCGCGGGAGCCGATGGTGATGTTGCTGCCAGTGCCGCAATTCGTATCCACGGTCGGCGTCTCTTTTAGAAACCAGACGCGCATTTTGAACCGAAAGTCCGACGACGTGAGCGCGCCGACGGGACAAATGTCCACGGTGTTCAGCGAGTAGTTGTGGTCGAGCGCGCGGTCGGAGTGACACCCGATGGTGCTGAACGTGCCGCGATCCACGATGCCGAGCACATCATCGTTCGCGACCTCGCGCATGAAGCGGATGCAGCGCGTGCAAAGGATGCACCGCTCCGCATCGAGCGTGACGCGCGGGCCAAGCTCGACGGACTTCGGCTTCTTCACTTTGCGTTCGAGGAAGCGCGATTCGGCGTTGCCGTGCTCGACGGAAAACTCCTGCAACTTGCACTCACCGGCCTGGTCGCAAATCGGGCAATCGAGCGGGTGGTTGATGAGCAGAAACTCCATCACGCCCTGCCGACACTCGCGCACCATCGGCGAATCCGTGCGGATGCCCATGCCCTCGCTCACGTCCTGCGCGCAGGAAATCTGCGGCCTCGGAATCCACGCAATCTCCGGCTTGCCATCCGCGCCGACGATGGGCTTGCGGTCCGGCGTCATCTTCGGCGAGCCGAGTTCGATGAGGCACATGCGGCAGTTGCCCGGCGAAGTGAGCTTCGGGTGGTAGCAATAATGCGGGATGCTTTTCCGCGCCTGATGACACGCCTCGATGACGCGCGTGCCTTTTGGAAATTGCATCCAAACGCCGTCAATCTGGACGTTGAGCATTTGCACTGGTGCTGCGGTTTCGGTGCTCATGGAAAGTTATCGCGTGGCGGCGGGCGCCATGACCTCCTGTGAATTGCCACGCGGCGCGGACACGGGCGCGACCTTCTCGTTTTCGACCAATTCCGTCGTGTTGTATTCCGGCGGCATTGGCGGCGGCGTTTCCTTTTTCGCCTTCGCGGAAAACTCTTCGGGGAACTTCGCGACGAAGCTTTGCGTGGGCCACGAGCAGGCTTCTCCAAATGCGCAGATCGTTTTGCCAGCGATGTTGTCGGCGACTTTCACGAGCGTCTCGGGGTCCTTGTCGGTGCCGCCGCCGGCGACGATGCGGTCGGTGATCTTGCGCATCCACTGCGCGCCTTCGCGGCAGGGCGTGCATTGGCCGCAGCTCTCGTGCGCGTAGAATTCGTTGATGTTGTTCAGCGCCCAGACCATGTCGCGCGAGTCGTCCATCACTATCACGCCGCCGCTGCCAGCCATCGAGCCGCACGCAGCCATCGTGTCGAAATCCATCGGGATTTCTTCGAGCGAAATCTCGCGGTCTTTCAGTTTATAACGCTCGCCCGCGCGCAGCACTTTCGCCGACGAACCGCCGGGGATGACCGCCTTGAGTTTGCGCCCCGCTTTCATACCGCCGCACACATCGTTGATGAGTTCGCCGAGCGTGATGCTGCCGACTTCCACTTCGTAATATCCCGGTTTTTGCACGTCGCCGCTCACGCAAAGGATGCGCGTGCCGGTGTTGTTCGGCTTGCCGAGCTTGGCGTATTCCGCGCCGCCGCCGAGTGCGAGGATGTGCTTCACGTCGCACAGCGTCTCGACGTTGTTCACGATGGTGGGGCACATGTAGAGCCCGAGCACGGCGGGAAAATATGGAGGCTTGATGCGCGGGTAGGCGCGCTTGCCTTCGAGCGATTCGATCAGCCCGGTTTCTTCGCCGCAGATGTAAGCGCCCGCGCCACGATGGACGTAAATTTCACAATCAAACCCCGAGCCCAAAATATTCTTCCCGAGGAAGCCGCGCTTCCGCGCCTCGGCGAGCGCCTTTTCCAAAATGATCGCGCCCTCCGGGAACTCGCCGCGTATGTAAATGTAGGCGAGGTTCGCGCCGACGGCGAAACACGAGATGATCATCCCCTCGATGAGCTGATGCGGGTCCTGATGGATGATGTAGCGATCCTTAAAAGTCCCCGGCTCCGACTCGTCCGCGTTGCAAATGAGATACGTCGGCTTCGGCCCGCCGCGCTTGATGAACCCCCACTTCACGCCGCACGGAAATCCCGCGCCGCCGCGTCCGCGCAGCCCGCTCTTCTTCACCTCGTTCACGATCTCCTCCGGCTTCATCGCGAGCGCCTTTTTCAACTCCGCATAGCCGCCGTGTTTGAGGTAGCACTCCACATCCGGCGTGTAGCCCGGCACGTCTATATTTTTGAAAACGATGCGCTTCTCGCGCGGGTGTGCTGGCAGGACTTTTGGCGTCGTCGCGTCGCTCGCTTTCACGCTCAGCAACTCCGCCGCTTTATCGAGCGAGATGTTTTCCTTGAAAGCATCATTCACCATCGCCACCGGCGCCGTCCCGCACGACGCGAGGCACTCGACGAACTCCATCGAAAACTTTCCATCCGGCGAAACCGCAATCGGATTCCCATGCCCCGGATTGTGCGGATGCCCGTGCTCCGTCGTCTTCTTCTGCCCATCGAGAAACGCCGCTAAATCAATCCCCGCCGCCTTCGCCACGCGCTCGCGCAATTCATACGCCCCACCGAGCGCACAACTCAGCGTGCGGCAGATGCGGATGTGCGTCGCCCCCGCCGACTGCCTGCGGAACATCGGGTAAAAAGTCACCAACTCCAAAATGTTGATCGGCGGCAGCTCCAGCTTCGCCGCAATCCACACAGTCGCTTCATCCGAAATAAAACCGTAGTGCTCCTGCCACAAATGCAGCAGCGGCAGCGACGCCGAGCGCTTCGACGCCGGGTAATGCGTGATCGCCTCGTCCATCTTCGCCAGCAGCGGTGCGGGAATCTCCATAAATCAATTCTTCGGCTCTGCGGGTTGCGCGCCCGGCTTCATGTGCAGCGGCGCCTGCGGGTCAATTTTCTCCCCAAACTTCGGCACGCGCCCCTGTAACTTTCCATCAATGAAACTCAGTTCGATCTTCTTACCGTCCTGCCTGTAAGTCCACGTCGTCAGCGCAAAATCCTTCTTCACCTCCACCCCGATCTTCCCCTGCGTCATCTTCTCCGGCGCACCGAGGACGCTCTCCACTTCCTTCATCGTCAGCCCCTCAGTCACCTGCTCGACACGGCCCGCGCGTTTCATGGCGACTTCCTGCTGGCGGTTCAGAGTTTCGAGATTTTCCACCGAGACACGCTTCTCACAGCCCGTGAAAACGAACATCAATGCAGAAATAAAAACAGCGAGAGTGGCGGCCATGCGAGACACAGCGCACGGAGTAAAACGAACTGCAAAAACGACGGCAAGCATCATTTGTGAAATTTTTCACAAGCGCGCACGCGAAGTCTGTGCTTCGGAAAACTGCAACGTGCCCCGGTTCGGTGGACTATCGTGAAAACAGAAACCGGCAGGTTGTTCGTTACCCCACGGAAAAGTGATAGACGGTCGTGCTGCGAAATTTTTCGCCGGGGCGCAGTGTGGTCGAGGGAAAGTTGGGGTGATTGGGGGAATCAGGAAAGTGCTGTGTCTCGATGCAGAGGCCGCCGTGTTTTCCGTAGATGCGGCCCGTGCGACCGGCGAGGCCGTCGAGGTAATTGCCGGAGTAGAACTGGATGCCGGGTTCTGTCGTTTGCATTGTGATGATGCGTCCGCTCGCCGGGTCGTGCAACTTGGCGGCGGGCGTCAGCTTTCCGGCTGTGCAGGCGTCGAGCACCCAGTTGTGATCGTAGCCGCCGCCGGGTTCGTCTTTCAGCGCGGCGATGTCGCGGCCAATGGTTTTTGCCTTGGTAAAATCCATCGCGCCTTTCGCGGCGGGGAGTTCGCCGGTGGGGATGCTCGCGGTGTCCACAGCGGTGAA
>JAYUIF010000079.1:0-12875 GCA_043766295.1 Spartobacteria bacterium
TCGCTTTCCACGACGCTATCCACCGCCGGATCGAGCGTCACCACCGCCGTCGTCGCACCTGCGCCAAACGTCACCGTGCCGCTGCTCGCGCCAAACGTCAGCGCGCCGCTCTGCGCGTAATCAGTGCCAAATGCCGCCGCGCCACCGACGCTGAAATTCACCGTCAGCGCGCCCGTCGTCACGCCCGCGCGGGTGAAAGTATAGACGAGATTTCCCGCGCCATCTTCCAGCACCGACGACGGCGAAACCGCCACCGAAACGTCCGTATCATCATTCGTGATCGTCCCCGTGCCTGCGACGCTGCCCGCCGCAGCGACATCGTAGCCGGGGCCCGTGGCCAGCGTGAGCACCACGCTTTCATTCGGCTCCACGACCGTATCCGCGACGGGCGTAATCGTCACCGTTGCTGTCGCGGAATTCGCCGCGAATGTGACCGTGCCGCTCGTGGCGTTGAAAGTGGCCGCGCCCGATTGCGTGTAGTCCGTGGTGAAAGTCGCGCCGCCTGAGACGGTGAAATTCGTCGTGAGCGGATTCGTGAGCGGCCCCTGCCGCGTGAACGTGTAAACAAGATTCCCCGCGCTGTCCTCGGCCACGCTCGTCGTCGCACCGATGGCCAAATTCACATCCGGGAAATCCACCGCCGTCACCGTCGGATTCGCCGCCCCCGCGACCGCCGGATCATCGCTCAACACACTGCCCGTCTGCGTGGAGGAGCCAGTGCCTTGGTTGGAAATCGTCGCCGCCGTGTTGTTCGCATTGATCTGCGCAGTGAAGACCACTTTCACGCTCTTGCCGATGGGCAGGGAGCCGATGCTCACCGGCCCGACTGCGAATTCGATCCCACCGCCCGCGAGATTCGGCACCGCGCCATCCGCCGCGTGCGCGGCAGGAAGCCTACGTTCACCTTGGTGGATGAAGCCATACATGATGTTCCCGCTATCGGCCTCGGCGTAAGTATCGCCAAGCCCGAGCTGGTGCCCGAGTTCGTGAATCACCGTCGTCAACGCATCCACGCGCCCCGCCGCGCCGCCACTTGCCGTCGCACCGAGCTTCGTGCCGCTGCCTGCAAATTCGCTGTCGTCATTCGGCGTCGCATCAATAAACCACGAGTTGCCCGCCGCGCTCACATCGAGCGTCACGTGCCCCGCGCTCGCCTCGCCAAGATACCAGCCCGGCAAGTCCGCGACGGAAAACGTGACGCTGTGCAGCAGCGCATCCTGCGCTGGCGTGATGCCCGCCGCTTCCCACCGCGCGATTGCCGCGCCGACGAGCGAGTCGAGTTCAGCCTGCGAAAGAATGCCGTCATCCACGATCACCGGCGTCACATTCACCACTACGGGCGGCGTCACGACGGGAGTGCCGACGACGACCACCGGCGGCGTCACGGTCACAACGGGATCGGCTACGACTGGCACGATCACCGCATCGCCCGGCGTCGGCGCGAAGAACAACGGATAGGCTCCCTGGCTACCCGGCGCGACGAGGGTGGAGGGTGTGCCGGGGGCGCCTTCGTCAACGAATTTATTGGCTCCGGCCAGCGTGTTATTCGCGAGGGTGAAAGCGGAGACGCTGCCGGTGCCTTCGATCTTGAGCGACGCGCCTGCGGGCGGGCCAGTGCGCACGGCGAGATAGATGTCGAAACTCCCGTTCGCCGTGGTCACATCGTAGATGGTGTTCCCCGTGATGACCGCCGAAACCGGGAACCCTTCGTCTGCGAGCACAAAGATTCCAGTATCGGCGATGGGCGTATTGGCAGGGCCACCCAGACTGAGATTGGAGCCGGAGATCGCGGGCATGGTGTTGCCGGTGATCTTGAACCGGGCGAAGGCGCTGGCCGTGCTGTTGGTGGCAGCGCCGTTCTGGCCGAAAACATTGATGATGGTCGCATTGGATACTTCGCGGATCGTGTTGTTGCTGATCGTCACGATGCCCTGCGTGGATTGCCCCTGCACGACGGCACGGACGCCGCTGCCGAAACCCGAGCCCGAGTCCTTCACTCCCTGCGTGCCGATGATGTTGCCGTCGATTTTTCCCACGAAAGAATGCGTCGTGGGCCCTGTGTCCGCTCCGGCGGCCGTGAAGCAAGTGATCGCATTGCTGCTGGCCGTGTTTGCGACCGCGTTGGGGACCGTGGCCTTGGCGACGATCGTGTTGCTCAGGACTTGGAAGGTCACATTCGAGATCTGCGAGGAGTCAATGTCCACGCCCTGGCCATTGCCGGTGAAGGTGTTGCTTTGGACGACGAAACTGTTCGCCAAGGTCAGCGCGGTGACGGAGGCGACGCCCGAGTTCACGCCGATGCGGCCGGAATCATTCGCCTGAATCTGCACCGCGACCGCCCTCATGCCGAGGAAAGTAGAGCCCGAGATCAATCCACTCGGCAGCACCGAAGTGCCGCGCATCGTCAGGAGGATGCCGTCGTTGCCAAGCGCGACGGCGAGCGAGCCGTCAATCGTCGTGCCCGTCATCGAGAACGACGCCATGTTGGTGTTGAAATTGTCAATTTCGATGCCGTTGTGGGTGGCCCCGGTGATCGAGTCGTTGGTGAATGTCACGCCGCCGCTGGTGTTGAGCAATTTCACACCTGCATCGGTTGCCGATCCGTTCGCAGTGTCGGTCACGTTGCTGCGGTTGAGCGTGAAGCCGTTGACGGTCGTCCCTTTGATCCCATCGGTGCCGCTGCCCGTGACATTCATGTAGCCGAGGCTGACCGGCCCCGTCGTCGTGAGCGAAACGCCCACGCCGGTCATGTTCTGAATGACTCCGCCCGAGCCATTGTTGCTCGCGCCGGCATCACCGGTCACCGTCAACCCGCCCGCGCCGGTGCTATTCAAAATAATGCCATTCGCCGGATCCGACGCCGCCGTGTTGTTGCCCGCAGAGATGCTTTGGAAAGTCAGGCCACTCGCGCCAATCGTCGTGCTCGCGACATTGAGCGCCGTGGCACTGACCGAGTTGATCGAATTACCCGCGCCCGTCACGCTAATCGTCCCGCCGCCCGTCGCGCTAAATCCCGCGCCCGTCGTTGTCGTGATCGCGAGCCCGCCGCCGGTGAAGTTGATCGTCGCGCCGGTGTTGCTGCTCAGCATCACCGCCGGATTCGCGGCGGTGCTGATCGTCTTCGTCGCGCCGCTCAAAAGGATCGTGCCGCCCGTGTTGCTCGCGATGTTGATGCCCGTGCCGCCACTCGTGTCGCTGATCGTGCCCGAGAGCGTGATGTTGTTCGTCCCATGCCCGGTGATGTTCACCGAGCGCCCCGCCGTGTTCGTGATGCTCTCCGCAATCGTCACCGCGCCCGTGCCGTTGACGATGTCCACGTCGTTGCCGGTGGTCGTCGTGATCGTGCCGCCGGTCGTGGTGAAGCTGCCATTGTGCCCATTCAGCGCGATGCCGCGCCCGCCGATGGTATCCACTGAGAGCGATTGAAAGCTCACATTTCCCGTGTGCGCCTGCACGAGCAGCGCATCGCCGCCCGTCTTGGTAATCGTCGCCGCGCCAGTGACCGTCAGATTCGCGCCGCCGCTGAAAAGCTGGATGCCCTGCACGGTCGTGTTTTGGATCAAGAGCGTGCCGAAAGTGTAAGTGCCCGACGGATCCGTTTCCAGCCGCAGCCCCTCCGCGCCCGCGCCGCTCCCGCTGCCCGCCGCCGCCGTGCCGATCGTCGTGTTGCCGAAATCTATGTTCGCCGTCGAGTTCGTCACGAAAACCGCCTGCGCCGTCGAGGTGGAGATCGTCGTGCTGCCGAAGGCGACCGAGCCGCCCACGCCATCGAGCTTCATGCCGTGCGTCGTCGAGCCCGTGCCGCTGATGCTGTTAAAAGCCGAGCCTGCCGCGAAGCTGCCCGTCACGAGATCGAGCGTCTTGCCCGTGCCGTTGAGCGTCACGTTGCTCACCGCCAGCGTGCCGAAGGCCGTGCCGGCAATGTCTATCGCCGAGTTGCCGATGGTGAAGCCCTTGAGTGTGTTGCCAGTTGCGAGCGCGACCACGGTGCCGCCCACGTTCGTGAGCGTCGGCGCAGTGCCCGCCGCATTGAGCGTGAATCCGCCGACGATGAGCGCGTCGTTTTGCCCATGCAAAATCTGCGACGCTTCGAGCGCGATCCCGCCCGTGTAGGCCGCGCCCGTGCCGTTGTGAAAATAAAGGATGTCGCCCGCGCCATCCACGTCGCCCGCGCCGTTGAGATTGGCGGCAGTGATCGAGGTGAAAGGCCGCGTCGAGCGCCCATCGCTCGCGCCCACGTAGCTGTTGTCCACATACCACACCTTCTGCGCGCCCACCGTGATCGTGACGGTGCCGACGCTCGTGAGATCGTCCGCAGTGTTCGCAATGCCATCGAGTCCCTTGTCAGCAATCGTGTAGTGGAAAGTATCCGCGCCGGTGAAACCGACTGCGGGCAGGTAGGTGAAATGCCCCGCCGCATCCAGCGCCACCGTCCCGCTATTTGCGCTCGTCGCGTCGAAAGTTTTCAGCGCGAAAGTGTCGCCGAGAAACTCCGAGTCATTCGCAAAAAGCCCGCCCGCCACCTGCGCCGCCGGGAAGGCTCCATGCGCGACGCCGACTTCGAGCAGCGTATTCGCCACCGCGGTGAAGGTATCGTCGAGCGCGAGCGGCGAGACGTCCACCGCGCCGAGCGTCGTGTTCGAGTCGAGGATGTCATTGAAAGTCACGCCGGTCAGATCGACACCACCCGAGTTCTGCAACGTCACCGTGTAGAGGATCGTATCGCCCGGCTGGAAGAGGCCGTCGCCATTCACATCGCCGCCCGACGCGAAGACCGCCACCTTCGTGACGCTGAGCCCCGCCACCACCGGCGCCGGCGCGATGCGCGATTCGAGCACCTCGATGGCCCGCTGGTTTCTCGCGGACTTCTTTTCCGCTCGTGCCGCGAGGCGTTTGCTTGCTGCGAGTGCGTTGGTGAGGATGCGATTTTGGATGTGAGTGCTCATGGTGTAATAGGAAATACAGACGTTAAAATGAATCGGCGCTCAGCGCGGAAAAAGCGCACGCCCTGCGAGCAGGAGACAAGTCGCTTCATTGAATGATTTCCTCGCGAACGCATGATGCACAGACAAGCCAGCCGCAAATTTTTTGACGAGCCATTATTTAAAAAATACGGCGGACACTTTCGAGATTCGACATCCGACATCCGACATCCGACATTTCCGCCGATGCTCGATCTCGCCACCGCCACCCGCGCCCAATTTGAAGCCTGCCTCGGCAACCGCTTTGAACTGCAAACAACCACCGGCCCCATCGCCCTCACCCTCGCCGAAGCCCGCCCGCTCGGCACCGCGCGCACCGGCACCACGCGCGAGCCCTTCGCACTGACCTTTCACAGCGATCCGGCGCAGCGGCTACCACAGCAAATTTACCACCTCGAACACCCCACACTCGGCGCGATGGAAATTTTCCTCGTCCCCATTGCCGCCGGGCAATTCGAGGCCGTGTTTAATTGACGCCGAGCGCATTTTCACGCGCGCCATTCCATCAGCAGATACACGCCCTTGTCCTCGCGCACCTTGAACCCGAGCCGCTCGTAGAGCCGCAGCGCGGGATTAAATTTCTCGACGTGGATCGTCAGCGCCTTGCCCGCCGCGCGCGCTTCCTCCTGCAACTCCTGCAACAGCTTTGTGCCAATCCCAGCGCCGCGATGCTCCGGCAGCAACGCGATGTCCATGATGCGAATTTCCTGCGCCCAGCGATCTACATACAGCCGCCCGACCGCTACGCCGCCGCGCTCGATGATCGAAAACTCCGCGGTCGGATAATGCGCCCGGTAGTGAGTGTCCTGCGCGTCGAACTGCTGCCTGCAAAATGCGCGTTTCTGCTCCGCACTCCAATCCGTGGCCGCCAGCTCCTCCGCCCGCGTGCTCGCATAGACAGAGCAGAGAAAGTCCGCGTCCTCCGAGCACGCAAGCCGCAGTCGCACCGGGTCCACTTAGGTCCGCGGCGGGAAGACGCCCTGCAACGCGATGCAGAAACTCAGCGTGAGATACGGCATCAGGTTGTTGTGCGGCTGGTCGCCGCCAGTCGGAGAAATAACCTGATCTGACATGGGCACCAAAACCGCACCTGCTGGAGGGAGATATGGCGTAGCTCCACTCGTTCGCGCGAAGCTGTTATTTGCCGGCGTTGATTTCGTGCCAGTCCCTCCCTGCGCCTTGAGGTCATGGCTATGCGCAGGAATTTCGGACTCGAGCAGCGAGACTGTATCTGAGCCTCCCGTTTCTCCCAAATCGTGCAGCGAAAGTCCCGGCCCCTGGCCGGGATGCATCGGCGCGCTGCCTTGCAGATTCGGCAGCGCAAAGTTGCTCCTTCCGTCGCCGCCGTAAGTGGTGCCGAGCAGCGAGAAGAGCGCGGTGTTTTGCGAGAGCGGCAGGATCTGCCCGTCGCAAAACGCCCACCCCTTGGGTGCGAAGTTGAATGGGAAAATACGAATTTCAGCAACGAAAGGATCCATAGGTTAAGGTGAAGGGAAAATGCCGAAGAGCGAAATAATGAAGTCCACGCAGAGGTAAGGCTGAAAGTTATCGTGCGGCTGGCTGCCGCCCGTTTGGGAAACCGACTGGGCCGCCATCAACGCAGCAGGTGGTGCGTTCAAATAAGGAAAGAACGCCGAAGCCTGTGCCGTTGCGTTGCCCTTGGGATTAGCGTCGTTGGCGACACTGGTCGAACCGAGGAACGGGTGACTGTGTGCCGGGATTTGAGTCACGGTCAGTGTCACAGTTTCCACGCCGCCCGACTGTGCGAGGGCAAATCCATTGCCCTGATGAATCGGAATGCGCCCGCGCAAATCGGGCAGCGCAAACGTGCTTTGTCCATCGCCGCCGTAGGTCGTGCCGATGAGTTGGAAAAGCGTGTCGTTTTGCGAAATTGGCAGGAGTTGCCCTTCGCAAAACATCCAGCCCGCAGGAGCGAAGCTACCCGCGAACATCCGAATTTCACCGACGTAAGGTTGTGCCATGGCAGTAGATTAGTTTTGGCTCGGGAAGATGCCTTGCAGAGCAATGCAGAAAGTCAGTGTGAGAAATGGCTGCATATTTAAATGCGCCTGACTGCCGCCGATACTGGCGAGTGTCGCGGGATTCATCGGGACGAGATTCTGTGGCGCGACGTAGAACTGAGTGGCCGATCCAGCCAGCAAATTGCCGGATGCGACGATCGCCGTGCCTGCGGTGTTCGTGGCGTTAGCGACGTGCGTGTGCGTCGGTAGTTCCGCGATGGAAACCGTGTGCGCCTGCTCGCCGCCGGTCTCGCCGAGGGTGTGGCCGCTGCCCATGTGGATCGGCGTCTTCCCTTGCAAATTCGGCAACGCGAAATTCGTCTGGCCGTTGCCACCGTAGGTCGTGCCGAGCAGGGAGAAGAGCGCCTGGTTCTGGTTGATGGGCAGCAGTTGCCCATTGCACATCGCCCAGCCTTTCGGCGCGAAGCCGAAGCTCATGATGCGGATTTCGGATAGAAAAGGTTCGGCCATATATGGGGATCAAGAATTGAGAAATGTGCGTGCCTGCGCCAGCGCGCGGCGGGAGGTGAGGACTTGAAACCGCGTGCCGCTTTGCAGCCATGTCGTCGCTGCACCGTCGTAGGCGTTGGCCTCGATTTCCGGTGCGATGAGCAATGCCAGCCAAAGCGCGGCGTTCGTGGTATCCGCACTGGTCGCGGCGCGCAGGAGCTTGAACTCCGCGATCAGCACGGCGGTATCCAATCCAAATACCTGCTTGAGCGCCGTGGCGATGAGGCGCGAGCGGAGCAGCGCCTCCATGCCGCCGGGCGGGAGCTTCTCAGCGAGCGTCGCGATTTGTTGGAGGAAATTTTCCGACAGCTTCCGCGAATCCGCCGCCCGTGCGATCATGCGCAGCACGCGGCCTTTCCATTCGGAAAAATCGAGACTCTGCGGGAGGAGAAGTTGTTTGGCTTCGAGCATCCCGCGCAGCGCGACCTCCAGTGCTGCCGGGCCACCGAAGGTTTTATTGACGAGCTTCACCGCACCCGAGCGCGCGGCGAAAGGATCGCTGAGTAAGTGCGTCTCCGGATTGTAAACCAGCGCGTCGTGCGCAAAGGCATTGCCGGAACGTTTGCCCATCGCGACCAGGCGCGCGGCGAAGACTTCGGGAAGGAGATTTTCAATCGTCACATCCACATCCGCCAGCGTGAAAGTCAGCGTGTTTCCATCCGCATAAATATCCGCGAATGGCGCGCCGGTCAGCACAGCCTGCAAGGCGTCTGCGTTTTTCACCTCCACGATCACATGCAGCGCACGCATCCCGCTCGTGCGAATCCTCCCCAGCACCGTCGCGCCCACCACGCGGAAATTCGTGCTGTAGCCGCGCACAAAAGCCAGCACCGCCTCATCGCCCGCCAAGAGCGGCAAACCGCCGGGAAACACCCGCGAAACTGCCGCAGCAAAAAGGGCGGGAACATTCAGCGCAGCACCACATGCCACGAACGATCCGAGTCCGATAAAACTGCGACGGTTGTAAGTCATATAAAAGTGCCAGCGACATCCGTAGTTGAGCGTCATCCATGCCGTTGGCAATATTATTTCTCACTTCAAGGCTCTTGCAATACTTTTGCGGACAGGGTGATTTATTTTCAAAAAGTAAAGCGACGTGGCGCTACGCTCCTTTTTGTATTAAACCCAAAGGAAACTAAGGCAGCCGCGTTGGATTCCTTGCATTAAAAAACCACCAAACGCCAACACTCCGAAACTCCCGATATGCAAACATCCACACTCAGCAAGTGTCCCATGACCGCACTCGCGGCTGGCTATTTTGTAATGGCAATGGTGCGCAGTCTGGCAGCGGATTCTCCATCGGTAAAACTACAATTGCAGGCGACAACCTCTCCATGGCAAACCTCGGAGACACCGATCTATTGCGACCCGGATGATGACTGGGCGAAAGACCCTTCCGTGATCAAGGCGGGCGATACGTATTACATGTATTACACCAGCGCCAATCCGTGGCAGGATGGCGGAACTGGGGGAAAGGGCGAGAGCCGTATTGATTTTGCCACTTCACCCGATGGGCTGAAGTGGACTTACCAAGGCGTGTCCATCCCCAAGGGCAAGCCCGGCGAATGGGACGAAGAGCGCCCGCAAGCACCGGCGAAACCGATCCTCAAAGACGGTGTCTATTATATGTTTTACGCAGGCAAAAATCCGAAGTCGCAAGTGATGATTGGATACGCCACCTCCACCGACCTTCGCCATTGGAAGAAAAATCCCGGCAACCCCGTCATCACCCACGGCAAGTGCAATGATCCGTTCATCTGGTTTGAAAATGGAACCTACTATCTTTTCTACACCTCCGGCGGAGACAGCATCCAATACGTCACTTCGACGAACCTCATTGATTGGTCATCGAAGCCCGTGGCCACGGGAGCCACGGGCGAGGGAATCATCGTGACCAAGGATGGCGCGACCTACACACTGCTCGGCTGCATCGGATTTTCCGGCAATGGCGAATACTACAAAGCCTACACGACAGAAAATCTCGCGGAGCCATTCACGGATCGGGGCCGGATCAAAATCACAAATCCCGATTTTGCGAAGGGAACACTGAGCCACGGGGACATCCTGCAGCAGGGCAATGAGTATTGGTTTTATTTCCAGGGCACGCGCGATGGCGGGAAGCGATTTCAAATCGGTCTAGCCAAACACGCGCTCCGATCCATCGGACTGGACGACGGCAAATAATCGGCGCGCAATCGCACCCATCAAGTCGCGCGCTTGACTCCGCATAATCTCGCGAGCAAAAAGCGCGTCCATTTTCAGCAAAAAAAAACAACACACTCTATGTCTCGATACGAACTCAAAAATAAAGTCGGCGTGAACGGCCTCGGCGCAGGCGTCTGGAACATCGGTCCCGGTAACGATCCTTTCGGCGGCCCCACACGCGACGCCATTCCGATCCTCGACCGTCTGCCGATGCTCGCCGAGGCGGGCATGACTTACTACGAGGCGCACGATGTGGAAATCACCGCCGAGATGGCACCCGCCGCCGTGAAGATCGCACGCAAGCTCGGTCTCAAATGCGCGATGTATACGCCATCATTTTTCGCCGCTCCAATTTTCAAAGACGGCGCGATGACTTCAAATGATCCCGCAGTTCGCAAACTCGGAATGCAAAACGCGCTCAAGGCCGTGGACACCACAATCGTGCTCGGCGCGAAGACGATGGTTTTCTGGAATGGCCGCGAAGGTTTCGACTTCGTGCTCGCGAAAAACGGACGCGACGCATTCAAACGCCTCGTCGAGGGCTTCAATGCCGTCGGCCACTACGCGAAGAAAAACTACGGCACGAAAATCAAATTCGCCATCGAGCCCAAGCCAAACGAACCCCGCGCCAATATGTATATGGCGAACGTCGGCGAGGTGCTCTACCTCATCAGCCGACTCGACAAAGACATCCAGCCGATGTTCGGACTGAACCCGGAAACCGCGCACTCGCGCATCGCGGGGCTCGACTACATCTGGGACATCGAACTGTGCCTCGAAGCGGGTAAACTTTTCCACATCCACCTCAACTCGCAGGATGGCCAGCGCTATGATCAGGATCTTCCATTCGGCTACACCGAGCCGCTGAAAGATCTCGCGCTGCTCGTCGTGCTACAGGACGCAAAATACGCCGGCCCGATCGTGTTCGACGTGAAGGCGCCCCGTGTGGATGACCAAAAAAACATCACCGACATCCTCACCGTCTCCTCACAAAATCTGATGTGGCTGTGGGATCGCGCTCTCAAAGTGGATCGCAACAAGATCGAGCAGTTCCGCAAAACGAACCGCCTCACCGCACTCAGCGGCTACCTCGCCCAGTGCCTCTACGGAAAATAGAGCGGGGCTGACAAAAACTCATCAACCGCCGGGTGCGCCAACGCGCTTCCGGCGGTTTGTTTTTTCTGGAAGCTACGCGCAAAAGAAAACGCCGAGGCACATCAAGCACCCCGGCGATTTCATGAAAAACTGGCCCGTGAGACTACGCGTCCGGCTTCGTCTTGCGGAGACCGAGGACTTTATCCCCCGTCTTCCACTGCCCGCGTTTCTTGAGCACCTCGACACGCTCGAAGCGTTTCAAGACGTTGCGTTTTGCGGCGATGGTGCTGGCACCTTTGAGACTGCTGTGTTGGGACATATACGTTTGGAAAAGAGGCGCGGACACTAGCCTCCGACCCCGCACGCGCAAGTCCAATCTTCTATTCAAATCGAACGGTATTTTAAGTTGTCACCATGCCCACCCTCGGTAACTTGAATCACAGCCTCACGCACAATGAAAACACGCCTCCGCACGCAGCAAGCATTTACTCTCATCGAGCTCATCACGGTCATCGCGATCATTTCCATCCTGATGGCGCTGCTCTTTCCAGCCATCGCTGCGGCGAGAGAAGGTGCCCGCCGCACCAAGGCCTCAACGGTGGTCAAAGACATCGTCAATTCCTGCAAAAACTACGTGATCGAATACGGTAAATACCCGCCCATCCCTACGGCATCGGGAACGGTTGCCGCCAATAATACCTACATGGCCTTCGGCGATATTACGGAGGGGAAATGCAAAGTGGACAATAACGCTCTGTTTGACGTTCTCCGTGCAATCCCGACTGGGAGCAATGCCCTCCATGTGCTAAATCCCCGCCAGCAAAAATACTTTGAACAGCCAAAGGCAACAGATGTCAAAAATCCGCGCGATGGCTTCATGGACGGCAGCGATTTCGCCGCAAGGGTCGGTCAACTTATGGATCCATGGGGGAACGAATACTGCATCGTCCTCGATACAGACGGCGACGATAGTATTGACATGAAAGATTTTTACACGGATCTCACTGGCACTGATGCCATCCGTGTCTCAGCCGCTGCATTTTCAATGGCTAAAGATGGAAAGCGTGGCGGAAAAGGGTATCTGGGCTCCTTCCGCAAAACGAGTTCCACCCAAGCACCGGATGACATAGCTTCGTGGCAATAAAGCCACGCCGTAAAATGCGGGTGTAGTTCAATGGTAGAACGGCAGTTTCCCATACTGCATACGAGGGTTCGATTCCCTCTACCCGCTCCCTCCCCTGTATTCATCAGGGTTTCAGGGCGATTCGAGACGGTAAGACGAGTGGAGTAAGACGGGAAGTTAGACGGATTCGACCTCCTTTCCGCCGTTGTTCGCCTCTGTCCGTTCCCCGTCGTTCGCTCACGCGCGCGCGCGAAGGCACGTCTTTTTGCAGCGGTTCACGGAGGCGAGGCGTTGAAGTCGGCATCCGCGCTCGTTCGTTTTCGAGCGCAACCACGCGCGCGGGTTCGCAGCCGTTCGCGTCGCGGAGGTTGCCGGATGCGTTTTCGCCGCGAACTCTCGCACTCAATTCGTGTCGCTCGCAGCGCGCAAGGCGCAGCCTCACACGCGCGCCAGCCGCGCCAGCGCAGTTTTCACCGCCTGCCCTCGCGGCGGAAGCAGCGCATCCACGCTCACGGAGCGTGCAGGGATAGTTGAATTGACCCGCTTTGACACGCGGGAGGTTTCCGTGCGAGGATGCTTTGCTTGCTCGGGTATTTCGCCCCTTTGATCGTGCCCTCCACGAGCAGGCGGTTGCCCAAAGCTGGTTCCTAAAAATAGAACCGGTTTCCAATAACAACGCTCGCGCAGTCGAACTCTCTCATCGAAAGGCCGTATTCGCTGAAGAACTTCTCTTGGTTAGCAATGTCGTTGGGATCGTCGCTGAATCTTACGTGCGCGCCGAAATCATCGCGCATTCCGGCGGCGTGACGCAAATCCTGTGCAAACTCCATTTCTATACAGTCGCCATAAGACGCGATGACCGCTTCAAACACTGCGTCGTTTTCGTCGTGAATCATTTTCGCTAGAAGGTCGCGAGTATCTTCTGATGCTTCCGCTGGC
>JAYUIF010000080.1:0-5450 GCA_043766295.1 Spartobacteria bacterium
GGGCCGATGGGCCTCTCGCCTTACAAATGCCCGAAGGCAACCGTCTTCATCATCGCAGCCAGCATTTCGATGTATCCCGAGAGCGCTTATCAAAATGGACTCACGATGGCGACCGTCGCCACGCGCCGCCCGCGCCACGACATCCTGCCGCCTGCGGTGAAATCGCTGAACTATCTCAACAACGTGATGGCGAAAGTGGAAGCCATCCAGGCCGGCGCGGAGGAAGGGCTCATGCTCAACGACCAGGGCCTCGTCGCCGAATGCACCGGCGACAATATCTTCATCATCCGCGACGGCATCGTCACCACGCCGCCGCTCAGCGCAGGTGCGCTCGACGGCATCACGCGCGGCGTCGTGTTCGAGATTTGCAATGAACTGCGCATCCCCATCCGCGAACGCGAAATGACCCGGCACGAAATTTTCACCGCCGACGAATGTTTTCTCACCGGCACCGCCGCCGAAGTCATCGCCGCCGTGAAGCTCGATCAGCGCATCATCGGCGACGGCAAACCCGGTGCCATCACCCAGCGCATCATCGCGCGCTTCCGCGAAATCGCGCAGAGCACGGGCACGCCCGTCTATGTCTGAGCCATCGCTCCACTTGCGCCCGCGTCCCGCATCCTGCATCCTGTCCGCGCAATGAACTGCGACGTCTGCAAAAAGAAACCAGCCACCGTCTTCCTCACCCAAATCGTGGATGGGAAGATGCAGAAAGTGAATCTCTGCGAAGCGTGCTCCAACGAAAAGGGCGTGACGGATCCCACCGGCTTCGCGCTCGCCGACCTCCTGCTCGGCCTCGGTGCATCCGAGGAAATGGAAAAAAGCAGCGGCGGCAAACGCTGCCCCGTCTGCGGATTCAGCCAGGCCGACTTCAAAAAAACCGGACGCTTCGGCTGCTCGAACTGCTACGACGTTTTCATGGAAGGCCTCGAACCCATGTTGAAAAACATGCACAAAGGCATCGAACACAAAGGCAAAGTCCCCCCACGCCTGCTCAAACTCAAACAGCGCGAGGACGAGCTAAAAAAACTCCAGCGCGACCTGCGAAAAGCCGTCGCCGCCGAGCAATACGAAGAAGCCGCCCAACTCCGCGATAAAATCAAACACATCGAAGTGCAGGCCGAGGGTTAACACGCAACATCACGGCCTTCATTTGCACGCTCGATTTGGCGCTGCATCTGCCGTGGTTTTTTTACTCAAAAAAGCACTCGCGGATTTCCTTCACGTATCCCAGCGCTGCGAGCTTCTCCAGCACCCCGCGCCAGTTTGCCTGATGCGTATTCCCTACGCACAGTGCCTGCCCCGCCGCCTGACACCCCACACGACCGCGAGCGCCGGGTGTGATTTGCACGCTCGGATCGAGCCGCTTCACCTCGGCATAAACCACGGCATCCGCAGGCACGCAGAACTCGTAGCTCACCGCGACCAATCCATCCGCCGGCCCGCGCAAACCATCGGCGCGGATGTTATCGAGGCGGAATTTGATCTTCCCCGCATCTGTGGGTTGCGCCGCTTTTTCACCAGCGGGCTGGGAGAAACCGAGCAACGGCGCGACGAGCACGACGAGGATGACGAGCATCAACCGCGATGCGATTGTGAACACAGTTCTTTTCATACGGCTCCGCAAAAGTGGCGTGGTTTTATACGATGATGAGTTTCAGAATGCGTTTGAGTTTTCATGGCGAGATGAGTTGCTGGGTGAATCTGGCGCGGACTCACGCTGGGCCGAATGGCTAAACCTCACACCGCGTAAATGCGAACGATTTCCGACTCATGGATTGTATGGACGCGATGGGCGGGCGTCATCGTCATTCACCGACTGTCATGCGCCTTTCATAGACAAAGCCGCCCTCGCTGTGCATCTTTCGCGGCCCATGAAACTCCATTGGTTTTTTATTCCTTTGCTCGCTGCGACGGCGCTGGCGCAGCCCGGTGAAATCCGCAAATCGCTCGCGCGAATCAACAACACAGCCCAGGAGTTTAATTTCCGTGTGCCGTGGTTGCCGGGGCAAATCGGCGGAGGGAGCGGGACGGGCTGGATCGTCGCCAAGGAACGGCTGATGACGAACGCGCACGTCGTCAGCAATGCGCGATTGCTCACGGTGGAGAAGGAGAACGATCCGAAGAAGTATGTCGCGACGGTGGAGTTCATCGCGCACGACTGCGACCTCGCGTTGCTGAAAGTGGAGGACAAGGATTTTTGGAAAGACACGAAGGTGCTGGAGGTCGGCGGCGTGCCGGAGATCGAGAGCAGTGTGTCGGTGTATGGCTACCCCATCGGCGGCGAGCGCATGAGTGTGACGCAGGGCGTGGTGTCGCGGATTGATTTCCGCCCGTATGCGCATTCGGTGGTGGATTCGCATCTGTGCATTCAGATTGATGCGGCGATCAATCCCGGAAACTCCGGCGGTCCTGTTTTGCAAAGCGGCAAGGTAGTCGGCGTCGCGTTCCAGGGTCTCTCGGGCGCGGACGCACAGAACGTCGGTTACATGATCCCGACGCCGGTGGTGAAACATTTCCTCAAGGACGTGGCGGACGGTCACTACGACCGCTACATGGATATGAGCATCACGACTTTCCCCCTGCAAAATGCGACGCACCGCCGCGCGCTCGGTCTGCCGGATGACGACCGGGGCATCGTGGTGACGACGGTGCCGAGCGCGAGCGTGGCGGCTGGAAAGCTGTTCGTTGGCGACGTGCTGTTGAAAATTGACGACGTGGACATCGAGAGCGACGGCATGGTGAAACTCGAAGGCGAGCGCGTGATGATGGCGGAAATCGCGGAACGAAAATTCAAGGGCGATACGATAAAGTTAAAGCTGCTGCGCGAAGGCAAGCCCATCACTGCGGAGGTGACATTCACCGAGGCGTGGCCTTTCACCTACCAAGCGAACAGCTACGAGCCTGCGCGCTACGTCGTCCACGCCGGCCTGCTCTTTCAGCCGCTGAATAGAAATTTGCTGTTGGCCTACCAGTTCGCGTCCATGCGGCTGATGCACATTTACACGCACTTCCTCGAAGACGAGATGTATAAAGAGCGCGACGAAATCATCGTGCTCACCGCACTGCTGCCCGACCCGCTGAATACGTATCTGGATGAATTTCGTGAAGGCATCGTGGACAAGGTGAACGGAAAAAAGATCCGCAACCTGCGCGAACTCGCCGCCGCTCTCGCCGACGAGGAAAAGGAGGAGATGCTCGTGGAATTCGACGGCCTCGGCCGCCCGCTCGTGCTCAACCGCGCCGAAGTGAACGCCGCCCGCGACCGCATCCGCAAACGCTACAACGTCCTGCAAGAGCAATTCCTCGGGGAGGAAAAGTGACGAGTGGCGAGAGGCGAGTGACGTGTCTGCCATTGAATCATGAGTCAGCAAGAACTGGAAAAGTTTGGGGCTTACCGAAAGGCGGACGAGTTGTTCGACTTGGTGGTGGCGGACGTGCAGGCGTTGCGGAAGTTGCCGGAGTGCTGGCGTCTCATCAGCCAGCAGATCGCTGCGGCGGATTCCGTCTGCGCCAACATCGAGGAGGGCTTCGGTCGCGAAGGCACCCGCGAGTTGATCCAGTTTCTCGCCATCGCCCGCGCTTCCTGTCGCGAAGTGCGCGGACGCCATCACCGACTCCGGCACTGGCTGCCGCCCGAAGCCGTCACCCTCGCACAATCCCTCTGCGATGAAATCATCGGCATCATCACCTGCACCATCCCCCGCCTCCGTCACAAACTTTCCACAAAATAATAGCACCCAATTTCACCACCAATGATCACCACCAACACAAAGGCTCCCGAACGTCGGGCAGACACGTCACTCGCCACTCGCCTCTCGACACTCCTGCTGCTCCTCGTCGTTAGCTCCGCTTTCGCCGTGGAAAAACCCGCGCCTGTCGTGCGCGTGAACGTCACCACGCAGGGCTGGGATTTTCTCCGCCCTTGGGGCAAACGCCAGCCGGTCACTCGACGCGCCATCGGTGCAGTCATCGCGGGCTCGCGCGTGCTCGTCGCGGGGGAACTCGTCGCCAACTCCACGTATCTCGAATTTGAAACCGCTGCCGGTGGGAAGAAAGTCCCCGCAAGCGTGGAGTTCGTGGACTACGAAGCCAACCTCGCGCTGCTTAAAACGGACGACGCGGATTTCCTCAAAGACATCACGCCCATCGCAATCACCGATGCCACCACCGGCGATCAGCTCTCCGTCTGGCAACTCGAAAACAGCGGGCGCCTCCTCGTCACCAACGGCCCAATGACCACTGCGGAAGTCGCCCCATACCCCGTGGACGGCGCATTTCTCATCTACCGCATGACCGTGCAAATGCAGAACCGCGACAGCAGCTTCACCATGCCCGCAGTGAAAGGCGGCAAGCTCGCCGGTATCCTCATGAGCTACGAAGCGCAGAGCAACAACGCCAACATCATCCCCGCGCCGATCATCCAGCATTTTTTGAAAGACGCCGCCGATGCGAAATACGACGGCTTCCCGCGCGTCGGCTACGCATTCAGCCCCATGCGCGATCCCGCGCTGCGTCGCTTCGCAAAAATCCCCGCTGACACCAAGGACGGCATCTACATCACCGAAGTCCTCAAGGACAGCCCCGCTGCCAAAGGCGATCTGAAAAAAGGCGACGTGCTCCTCGCTGTGGACGACACCGCCGTGGATCAAGACGGCAATTACGATGACGCCACCTACGGAAAAATCCCGCTCGGCCATCTCCTCAATGCGCGGCATTTCGTCGGCGACGTCCTCACATTCCACGTCCTACGCGCCGGAGAAAAAGTGGAACTCAAAGTCACCCTCGCCCACCGCGATCCCGCCACCTACGTGAGCGACCCCTACATCATAGACAAAGCGCCCCGCTTCTACATCGTCGGCGGCCTCATCCTCCAGGAACTCTCCCGCGAATTTCTGAAAAGCTTCGGCCCCGAATGGGTGCGCCGCGCCCCCGAGCGCGCCATTTACCAGGACCGCTACCAATCCGAACTCTTCCCCGACAGCCCGCGCAAAATCGTCTTCCTGACGCGCGTCCTCCCCACGCCCAGCACCGTCGGCTACGAAGAACTCAACAACCTCCGCGTCACCAAAATCAACGGAGTCGAACTGCAAAGCCTCGACGACGTTCCCAAGGCTCTCGAAAAAGCGGAGAAAGGTTTTCACAAAATCGAATTCGATGATGACCCCGGCACCATCTACCTCGACGTCGCTGAATCCGAAAAAATCGAGCGCATGGTGCAAATGCAATACCGCATCCCGACGCTCAAGCGGCTGGAGTAGGCGGA
The DNA here is from genome assembly GCA_043766295.1 of Spartobacteria bacterium. GTDB lineage: Bacteria > Verrucomicrobiota > Verrucomicrobiia > Chthoniobacterales > Chthoniobacteraceae > SXWH01. The sequence goes on from JAYUIF010000080.1 coordinate 5,267, forward strand.
AGGCGAAGTTGGCTCGGCCAGTCGTGTGCATGTCTCGAAAATGTGCGGCAGATTTATTTGAAAATGTCTGCGCGATTGTTGACGTGGGGGAAGTCGTTGCTACCGTCCGCGTCAGCTAAGACCACGATGCAAAAACTGGAATTTAATGAAGCGGTCGAACAACTAATCCAGAGGGACACGCGCT
>JAYUIF010000081.1:0-2206 GCA_043766295.1 Spartobacteria bacterium
TCCTGCCACAAACAGCCCGCCCTCATCCGGGGTTACTTCCAATCCGCCACCACTTCCTATGCAGCATGAAGGTTCTGTCTTATTGCCGGATTAATAGCGGCGCCTACTTCGTATGATTGCGGTGAAAACTTGCGTGGCCGGTTAGTGGCAGGCAGCGCCATCTCGAAATGCACCTTACCTTCCTCGATACGGATCGTGTCTGAACGAAAACCCACACCTATCTCATAACGCACGTTCAGCGTCTTGATGACGTTCTTCTTCAGCTTTTCCTCAAGAACCGATGCGCGCTTGCTAAGAGCTGCTCCATTCCGCTGCACTTGCTCAAGCGAACGCTTCACGTCGCGCACCCCGCGGCTTGCTGCTCGTAGTGCCCGTAACATATCGCGATCGGCTTCTCTCATCGCGTCTCCATAACGAAGCTCAGCTCAAGAGCGGAGCGTGTTCCTCCCCATCGCGTGCATTTTCCAGCAATGGCGTTGGGAGGCTCTTACTCGCTTTTGCACCGAGTCGCTTCAACTCCTCCGTCTGCCACACCAAATTGCCCCTGCCCTGCGAAAGTTTTTTCATCGCATCGTCGTATTGTTTCTGCCCCTCGCCGAGCGCCGCGCCGACCCTTTGCAAATCGTCGATGAAGCCAGCAAACTTGTCGTAGAGTTGGCCGCCGCGCACGGCAATATCAGCCGCATTTTTCTGCTGCGCGGCGAGTCGCCAGACGGAACTCACCGTGCGCAGCGTGGCGAGTAGAGTGGAGTTCGTGATGAGCACCACATTCTTGTCTAGCGCGTCGGCGAAAAGGTCGGGCTCATGCGCGACGGCTGCGAAAAAGGCGGCTTCGAGCGGGATATACATGAGCACGAAATCCGGCGAACTGATGCCGTAAAGATGCTGGTAACGCTTGCCTGCGAGGTCTTTCACATGCTTGCGAATGCACTCGATGTGCTTCTGCAATTGAACCGCCCGCGCAGTGTCGTCCTCAGCATTGAGGTGCGCCTCATAATTCGTGAGCGACACCTTAGAATCGATGATGAGGTGCTTGCCGTCTGGCAGCTTGACGATCACGTCGAGGAAGCGCCGCTGGTCTTCCTCGACGTCCGTCGCGGATTGCTGGCGATCATAGTGGACGCCGAGTTGCAGGCCGGATTTTTCGAGGATTTGATCGAGGCGTTGCTCGCCCCAATTGCCGAGCACCTTCACGTCGCCTTTGAGCGCGCGCGCGAGGTTCGCGGCTTCAGTTGTGATTCGGGAAATCTGGTCCTTGAGGACGGCGTTTTGCTTGCCAGTCTCGGAGTACGTTTCCTCTAGCCGTGATTTGAAGTCTTTGAGGTTCTCGCGAAGCGGATCGAGAATTTTTTCGAGCCCCTCGCTGCTCTGCTCCTTGAAGTGTTTGGCATTCTCATTCAGCAGCTTGTTGGAAATCGCCTCGAATTCTTTGCGAAACGCTTCGCGAATATTTTGCTGCTCGTTCCTCTCGAGTGCGAGCTTTTCGCTGAGCGACTCGACGCGTGCGCCCAACTCGCTCTTCGCCTTCTCGGCGGAAAGAACCTGCTCGCTCAATCCGGCGGCCGTCGCCTGCGCCTGCTTTGCGTTTTCGCGGAATTGCGCAAGCGACTTTTCGATTTCACCTAGCCGTGCCGCCGCCTCTGCGTGCGAAGTTTTTTCCTGCGAAAGTTCTGCTCGTGCTTCGACAAACTGCGATTCCGAAATCGCACGCGCTTCCTTTGCTTCGCGCAGCGCCTGCTCATCCTCTGCGCGTCGCTCCTGCGCGGAATCCTGCACCGCTTGTAGCGTCGCGTGTGCTGATGCGAGTGATGCTTGGACTGTGGTGAAGTCGAACTGCGCTTGCGCCAGCGTCGCTTCGCGCGTTGCAAGCTGCTGGCGCAACTCATCGGCGAGCGGCTGCAGGTCGATGCCCCCGGTTGCAGTGGCTTTTCGCAGGCCAAGCAACCAGCCAATGACCATACCAAGGAAAACCCCGATCACGAGGCCAACAAGAACATTCAGCATGTCTGTAAAATGCTGGATGCACGCCACGCGGCAAGACCATAACACCTCGAAAGGCCGGACCGGAAACCGCCGCAACGATGCCGCGGCGTCGGCGCGACATTCCACGCGAACTGCTCCGGCGTGAGCATCTGCTCGAGCAGCGTGCCGAGCTGCACCTCGCCCCAGGTGCCGCGCGTCTTGATGTTCGTCAGCACCTTTTTCA
>JAYUIF010000082.1:0-2202 GCA_043766295.1 Spartobacteria bacterium
CTTCACCCCCATCGCCGCCGCCCTCCGCGACGCGCACTACGACGGCACCATCTCCGTCGAGGTCTTCAAATTCGACGAAGGCCCCGAAGTCATCGCCACCCAAAGCCGCGAATACCTGCGGCGGATTTTCGGGTAAAGCGGTTCGCTCGTTTTCACCATGCGAGTGGCACAAATGAGCGCGTTGGTTTCGCTCACTCCTCCGCCTCGATCCGATAGAACGCCGCAGGTGTCGTTACCGTGCTAATGGTCGTGTCGTTGTAAGTCGTCGTTGGCGCAACGCCAGCGATGCCGGATGCGATCACATCAAAGCTGGCAAAGTCCACCGTCGTCGAACGCAGGATGCGATAGGTCTTTCCCGACAGCGCACTCCACCGCAGCAGGAACCCACCGCCTGCGCGGGAAAACTCTGTCACCGCGAAGACGGAATGGCTGTTCATCGGATTCGTCCCCGCCGCAAGTTCAGCAAAATCCGACTGACCATCGCCGTCACTGTCTGCGAGTGCCGGATTTGTGTGACTCACATTTACCTCAAATGCGTCGCTCAAGCCGTCCCAATCGGAATCCGCGAGGTGCGGATTGCTGCCAACTGCAAGTTCCTGCGCATTGGTGAGGCCGTCGCCGTCCGGGTCTTCAGGCTCGATTATCTCAATCTCTTTGATCTCGACGATCGCACCCGACTGACCGCGACTCACAAGGGTAAAAACGAGGTCATCCGTTTTCCCGGCGTATGCTTCGATGAGCACCGAGGCGCGGTGAAAGCCACCTCGCGACAACTGCGTGTCCAGTCCCAGATAACACTCGGGCCGCTGGCCGAAGCGCACACCGAGGGCATCTCTATCGGTCGTGCCGCTGAATCGGAATTGGAAACGCAGCGTTGTCGCGGCTGCTGGCAGGGTCAGATTCCTGTAGATTCCGGCATCCGCATTCTCCGTAACGGTGTAAGTGCCACTGCTTTCGCTGACGGCACCAAACGTCGTGAAACCATCCAGCAGCGAGGTGGCCGGAGGGGGGCCGGAAGCGGAGGTGAATTTGAGCCCGGCCTTCGCCACGCCCGCGCCGCCGCTCTTGGGGATATTGGGCCCTCCGACAAACGGCGAATTGTAGAAACCGGTCGTCGCCAATTCCGCCGTGGGTGTCGCGCTATCGCGATACCACTTCCGCGCACGCTCGTGGTGAAACCACGGCAGCCCGGATGTTAAATACAGAAACGCATTGCTGCGGACATCCTCTGCCGAGCGATGCGAACTGGCCGGCGGTAGATAGTAAAGCGGCCAGGCGAAGTCTCCCGGTGCCGACGAGATGACGCGCTCGAAGTAACCCGGATCTGCGAGTTCCTCGAAGTGATAATTGAGCAGCAAGGTGGAATCGAGCGTCGTCACCCGGTCCACGTAATGCAGGCGGTCTTTCAACAGCACCGCGGCTTCGGCGAGCAGCCAGCCGCCTTCCCCATCGCCAATGAAATGAATCTTCTTGGAAAAATCCACGCGCTGCGGGAGCGCCAGCGCCTCAGTTTCGAGCGAGGCGGCGAGGATCTGCGCGTGCGCCTGCGCGATGTAAAAATCGCCCACGAAATTCGCTCCATCGGCAAGCGTGCTGTAGTCATCAATCACCGCGAGCGGATCGAGTTGCCGGATTCCATTGGCGAATCGGACAAAGCCCTTGTCCGCGAGCGCATCGGCCAGCTTCGTCGTCCCTTTCAGCACCTGCTGATTGAAAAACTCCTCGTATTTTTTGTATTTCGGCAACTGACTCGCGATCGTCTTGGTAATGTCGTAGCTGTCCGCAACTTCCGATGGGACGTTGACCAAATCCCCCAGCGTCCACACGGGGCTGGCGTCCGCACTCCAATCATACACGAGGATATTTGGGCGCTGTGCGGCAGGGATGCGCGCCTCGATGGCCGCGACTAACTCGCGAATCCACGTCGCCTTGCCATCGTCATCCGCACCATGCGTAATGACGATCAAACCATTGCCCACGCGAGCGAGGTCAAATTGAAAAGGCTGGCCGCTTCCATCGAGAAAAGCCGAAACCCCGATCGTCGAGGCGGGCGCATACTTCACCGGCTGCCCGGCCGCGGTTGGCTTATCCATCGGGAACTTTGCTTCAAAGGTCGCCGTGCGGTTCAAGGCATCCGTCGCCCGCACCGCCACCCGGTGCGTCGCCCCGTCCGCGAGCACCGTGAATGACGGACTCAGCCCC
>JAYUIF010000083.1:0-5410 GCA_043766295.1 Spartobacteria bacterium
TGGCGAAGCGCTGGTTTGTCAGCGCTTTCTTCGTGAAGAGACAGAGGGTAAAAATCTTTTTGATAAGTCGAGGGGGGAATTTCAAAGAGCAGCGAAACCTGATGCTCGGATGATGCCGACGAGCCCAACAACACAACCGCCAGCCGGTGCGGCTGCATCCGGCTTCGCATTAGAAGTGGGAAAAGACGTAGGCAGCACAGGCGGAAAACGGAAGGCACAGCAACTGGATCGTCTGGAAAAGAAAGCCGAACGTGGCATCGCGATGGATGCGAAGGAGATGTCGGAACTCGATGCTCTTGACGAAGAAAGCGCTGACAAACCAGCGCTTCGCCAAGCCGGAGCGAAAGCCCGCGAGCGCCGCGATGCGCTTTCAAATAGCGTGGGTAGCATCGTCAACGGAGCGCGGGGCGGCGAATACGATGGCGGCTATTTCGACGCTGGTGCGGCGAAGGAAAACCGCGCTTTGGTGCGGGCCTATTACCGCCAGATCGGTGCGACGAAGGAATGGGCGGAGAACAATTACTACCACCTGCGCATCACGCAGCAAGACGGCGGGCTGATTCCCGTGAGCACGTTCTGGCGCGACTACGCGGCGCATTTGGCCGGAGGAAAAAAGGGAGCGTTCGTGTCGCCGCACTTCGCGGAGGCGAGCCACAATTTCGCGGAGATGATGCTCGCGCTGGCGGTGCTCGATTTACCGTTCGATGCGCCCAAGCACGCGAGCAAGGCGGACGGCGGGCAGTTCACGCTCACCGCAGGCGGGCCGGTGGTTGTTTTCCACAAGGAAATCAAACCCGCCGCCGCCGCGAACGCCGCGCAGGGGCAGCTCCTCGTGTCGCAGAGTTTCTTCCGCAACGGCGACCGCTACCGGCAGGAGGGGAATGAAAAATTCGAGAAATATGTCACCGAGGAATTTCTCACCGGCGCGGTGTATGGCGCGAATGTCGTCGTCACCAACCCGACGAGCGCGCCCGTGAAGGCGGAGGTGCTTTTGCAAATCCCGCAGGGCGCGCTGCCCGTGCTCGGCAGCAAGGCCACCTCGTCGCGCTACGTGCGACTGGAGCCTTACACGACGAAGACGTTCGAGTATGCGTTCTATTTCCCGGCGAAGTCGGCGAAGGCGGGGACGAAATTTGAGCACTTCCCGGTGAACGTGGCCGTAGCAAACACGGCGGCGGCGGCGGCGAAACCATTCGAGTTCAACGTGGTCGCGAAGCTCACGCAATTCGACAAAGCCTCGTGGGACTACGTCTCGCAATACGGCACGGAGGCGGACGTGTTCACCTTCCTCGATCAAAACAATCTCGCATCGCTCCCGCTGCCACGCGTGGCGTGGCGATGCAGGGACGTGGCGTTTTTCAAAAAACTCACCGCCTTCCTCGGCGAGCATCACATTTGGGATGAGACGATCTACAGCTACGCGCTGCTCCACAACGACGCGCCCGCGCTCCGCGAATGGCTGAAGCACAAGGATGCGTTCGTCTCGCAATGCGGGCCGTTCCTTTCCTCGAAGCTCGTCGTGCTCGATCCCATCGAGCGCCATAGCTACGAGCACCTCGAATACTCGCCGCTCATCAACCAACGCGCTCATAAGCTCGGCGGCGAAATTCGCATCGCGAACCCCGCCGTGCTCGGCCAATATCGCTCACTGCTCGACATCCTCGCACACAAGCCCGCGCTCGATGCCGGCGATGCGATGAGCGTGACGTATTACCTCTTCCTGCAAGACCGCGTGGACGACGCGCTGACACGCTTCCACGCGATTGATGCGAAGGGACTGCCGACAAAAATCCAGCACGACTACCTGCGCTGCTACGCGGATTTCTACGAAAGTGATCTCGCCGATGCGCGCGGAGTCGCCGCGAAATACGCGGGCTTCCCCGTGACGCGCTGGCAGAAAATTTTCGGCGAAGTCACCAGCCAGCTCGACGAAATCGAAGGCAAAGCCGCCGCGAAGAAAACCGACGACAAGCCCGACCGTGAAAAACAGCAGGCGGAACTCGCCGCCACCGAGCCGACGCTCGAATTAAAAGTGGAAAATAAAACCATCGCACTGACTTGGAAAAATCTCCCCGAGGTCACCATCAACTACTACCTGATGGACCCCGAGTTTTCATTCAGCAGCAACCCGTTCGTGAGCGAAGACGCGAGCCGTTTCAGCATCATCAAACCGAACAAGAGCGCGGTGCAGCCGTTGCCGAAGGACAAGGACACGCTCGATGTCCCGCTGCCCGGCGAATACGCGAAGGCAAACGTGCTCGTCGAAGTGCTCGCCGAAGGCCAGCGCAAGACGCAGGCGTATCACGCAAACACGCTGAAGCTCACCCTCACGGAAAATTACGGACGCCTCGAAGTCCGCGACACCGGCACCGACAAAGCCGTGAGCAAAGCCTACGTAAAAGTGTATGCGCGATTGAAAAACGGCACCGTCCGCTTTTTCAAAGATGGCTACACCGACCTACGCGGACGCTTCGACTACGCGAGCTTGAACGGCACGAACCAACAAATCCAACCGCTACAGCAACCGAGTGCCGCGCCAAAAAACGGTCTCGATTACCAAATGCTCAAACCCGCCGAGCTAAACGAAATCGAAAAAATCGCCATCCTCATCCTCAGCGACACCAACGGCGCAACCACCCGCGAAGTAAATCCGCCGAAGGAATAACGCGCATTTACGAAGGAAAGTGGATCGTGTCGGACTCGAACCGACAACCTAATGATTAAGAGTCATTTGCTCTACCATTGAGCTAACGATCCATTTTTCAGCGGGGCGGACACTATTCGCGCCGCTTCCCCGCTCAAGAACTTTTTGGGCGCATCGGGAAATTCAGCGCACGCATCAGCTCCCAAACATTTGCGTCCAGTGCACCTCATAGTGCCCGATGCCGACGCGCACGTGATTGCCCAGCATATTTACGTGATGGCCGGGGCTCAGAAACCAACCGTGATTCGCCTCCGCCGGTGTATTCATCCCCATCGCGATATTCTCCGCGCTGGCGGTGGTTCCCGCGAGCTTGGCGCGATCCCACGGCGTCTTCTTGCCGGGCACCGGAGACTCGTGTGCGAAGAATTTTTGCGTCGCCATGTCCTTTGAATGATCGCGCGCGGCATTGCACAATTTCGGATCGATCAAACACGGCGGGAGACCGAGCAAAATGCGCATCTCGTTCAAATCGCGCACACCCTCCGCCTCGTCGGCGGGCACTTCTTTCTTCGCAGCCATCGCCGCATTTGCTTCGAGCACACGCTCGGCTACGGGATTCGTGCGGAACCCACGGGAAAGCGCGCTCGCTTCCTCCTGCGCTATATTCGCCTCGGTAAAATCGGTGTCGTTTTTTAAATGCGTCCTAGCCTTCAGCGTAGCGCGCATCCGAGTGAGCGCCCGCACCATATCGCCCTGCGGCCCGAGCGCAGGTTGGAGCGCGACGAAATCGTCCTTCGTGATGGTGTGCAGCGCGCGCAACCGGTCCAGCGACTTTTGGCCTTCATCGTGGAGTTGCTCCTTCGTGGGCGCTGTCTTTCCAGCACGCAATTTCTCCATCGAGATCCGCAGCGATTTCACCTCTTTTCCAAATGCCGGATCGGCCATTTTCTTGCGCGCAAAATCCGTCGAGGCCCGCTGCAAACCCGCGCGATAACTCGTCAGAACAGCCAGCCAATCGCGTTCCAGGATCGGCACCAGCGCCAGCATCGCCTGCGTATCCAGCTTGCTCAGCGCATCCGCCGCCTGCTCGCGCGCCGTCAGGTCGGTGCTCTCGCGGTAGATTTTAAAAAGGCGGGCGGCCTCCGCTTGGTTCGCGCGCGGGATGCGGGAAAGGTCTTGCGCATCCAGAATCGGAACCAGTGCCAGCACGCAAACAGCGATGAGAGCTTTCATCGCGCGCAAATACGAATCGCCGCTCGCAAACGGCAAGCACCTTCTGCCGAAACTTCGTCTGGCGATTTGTGCAGCACGACTTGAGGAACACGCAGTCCTCACTGCGGAGTGAGGCTTCCCTAGCGACCGAGTCGCCCCAGAGCCAGAGCGCGGATCGGTTCCGCCAACTCCGTCGCGGCCAACCTTTCGCCCACCACATTCCGGCGCGCGAGACCGTAACGAAAGAGCGCGCCGATATACACCAAATCCTTCTCCCGCCCCGCCACCAGCTTGCTCACCGCGAGATCGTGGACATCGAGGCACCAACCCGTCGCGCCACGTGTATTTTCATTGCACACGGGCACCAGACGTTCGCGCCATCCGGGCGGCAGCGTCGCTGTGGTGTCATCCACACCATGCGCGTAGTAGCCGAAGGTCTGGTGAAATGGGGACAGCTCACCGATGCCGCCATCAATGAGGATGGAATCCTGCGGCCTATCGCGAGGAAAAACGTCCGCTTCCATCGAGACGAGCAATTCATCCGGTGCATCGGGAAATGAGCCGAGAATCGCCTGACTGCCGATCACGATGATGTCGTTCGTATCGGCGTTGCCCGCAGCGGCGCGGATGATGTGCTCAAGCTGCGCGCGATTCATGGGTGTGAAACTCGCGCAAAATCCCAAATCGCTCTTCCGGCGTGAGAGCACCCGCAAACGGGCTCGACTGCCGCAGCCGCACGCATCGCTCGTCTTCACCGACGAGAACCGAAATCACTTCGTCCACCGTGGATGCGAGCAGCGTGCGCCATTCCGCCAGCGCCGGACGCACCACCGCCGAAGCAGTCAGCTCCCAGCGAGCGAGATTCCCCAGCGCGAGATCGAGCAGCCGCGAATCCGCACGCAGCTTGCCCGCCACGAGGCGATGCAGCGCCAAGCTCCGGCAATCAATCGCACGATGGTGAATCATTCGGCTGCGATACCAGCGAAACAAAGGCCGCGCAAGCCTCGCGACAGCGTCTTGGAGAGCGGTGGCAAGCGATAGCGCGACGACGCGGCCAGACTTTATTCGGCACTTGGATCACAGGTTGAAAACCTGTGCCACGCTTTGCCAGCGTCGTTTTCCTTGCCGCGTCCGCGCGTTTGCAAAAGAGTGAGCGTGATTTTTAACCAACGCACTTTTTCCAAACCACATGATCGAGCCTGCCATCACCAAGGAACTAATCGCCAAACACGGACTCACTGAGGAGGAATACGCGCGCATCGAAGGCATCCTCGGGCGCGCGCCGAACTTCACGGAACTGGGAGTCTTCAGCGTGATGTGGAGCGAGCATTGCTCGTATAAAAATACGAAGCGCGAGCTGCGGAAATTCCCGACGACGGGGCCGCTCGTGCTCGTGAAGGCGGGCGAGGAAAATGCGGGCGTGATCGACATCGGCGACGGGTGGGCCGTGGCGTTTAAGATGGAGTCGCACAATCACCCGAGCGCCATCGAGCCGTTCCAGGGCGCGGCGACGGGCGTGGGCGGAATCATCCGCGATATTTTCACGATGGGCGC
>JAYUIF010000084.1:0-12719 GCA_043766295.1 Spartobacteria bacterium
GTCAGCCCGGTGGAACTGCAACCGGTGAAAGGCAGCCCCTGCATCTCCAAAAACGAAACGATGTTTTGATCAAAGGCGCGGTTGTTTTTGAACTGATCGGCGAGATTGAAAATCACGTCCGGCGCGAAGCTCTGGAGTTTTTGCCGGACGAAATCGAGGTCATCGAAAATGGCGAGATGCTCCACGGTGTGGCCCAACTGGCCCAATGCATCGAGGACGTTGGATTCCGTTTTCCAGTCTTCGGTTTTCAGTTCGGCGCTTAAATCCTGATCCAGCGTGGTTGGCGCGATGGCATCGAAGAGCGCGAGGACTTTGAGTTTCTTTTTCAAATTACTTGGTGCGTTTGAATTTTCCGGTGAAGAGATGATTCATCACCAGCGTAGTGAGATAGGCGGATACTTGCAGATTTTGCGGAGCGTCCTCGGCCTGGGCGTGGAGGCCGAGTTGGTCGCAGCGTTCGATCAAACGCGTGAGCAGTTTGTTGACGCGGAATCTTTTTTCATTAGTCCACTGGCAGATGGAATCCATCAACTGTCGGCGGCGCTGGCGCAGATACTTCGACGCAGGCAATCGTCCCGCTGCCTCCGGGCCCGCAGAAAATATCTGCCGGAGATCGTTGTCGTAGAAATCAGCATACACATCCTCGAAGAGCTTTCGTTTACGAGCGTAGTAGGTCTTGAGTTTCTGATTGAGAAAGTCGTATTCGCGGACGCGATACGTCGGTTGGTGCGGCGGAATTTTTCCCGCGAGCGAGCGCATCAATTCATCCACGTATTCCAGTTTTTGCAGCGCCTTCCAGCCTTTGTAACGCTCGCGCCAGTCGAGCCCCGGCGTGAGCCACACGGCAAATGTCTCCGCGAAATCTTCGTCCGGATGGCTCTGCGCATACCAGTCATCGAGATGCACGACGTAGGAATGACTGTAGGGCTGCGGGCGGTAAAATTGCGGCGTCTCCTCGGTCGAAGTGTGACCGAAGATGCGGCGCCATTTGGTTTTTTTCTGAAGCTGAAACGCGTAGAAATATGCGTGCGCAGTCTCGTGGCGCATCAGCCGCATGAACCAATCCGACGTTTCCCCTTCGACTTCGAGAATGATTTTCCGCTCCAGTTTGCGCAGCCTTTCGTGCGTGAGAAAAAACGGGATGAAGATCGCCGGGATACCGACGGGCACAAACCACTCGTCGCCGACATGGCAGGGCGGATGAAAGGCCAGCCCCTTTTCCGAAAGCTCCGCGTAAAGTTGCTGGATGAGCGGCTGGAGTTCCGTGCCTTCGAGTTTCAGCCCGAGTTGGGAGATTTTTTTCTCCAGCAACTCGTCGTCGTTGAGGTTGACCCAGTCGGGAGGTTCCATTTCTCAGTGACCGTAACACGCCACGGGCAGCGCTCACAAGACGTATGAGGGAGATCAACCGCGCGGCCTACTTGCCGAGCAATTTCTCCATCGTGTAAGGCTCTTTCACGGTCGCGGTGGCGGCGCGGACTTTTGCGACTTCGGCGGGTGTGACTGCGTCGCCGGTGTTGCCCCACGATTTGCGGACTTCGCTCAAAACATCGGCCACCCATTCGTCGGATTCCTGCGCCATCGGGACCATGATTTGGCCGAGATAAGTTTTGCCGTCAATCGGCCCGGTCAAGCCGCGCAGCACGATTTTGATCATCGTGTTTTTGTCGCCATTCACGATGGCCGCACCGGCGAGCGGTGGGGCGATTTTTCCGGCACCGGCATCCACGCCTTTACCATCGGGGCTGTGGCAACTGATGCACAGCGATTGGTAAATCACCGCGCCTTTGGAGAGCGCGACTTCCTTGTGACCATTCAGCCGGCCTGTGCTGTTTTTCACGTAGGCGTCGAGAATGTCGGGTGCGACTTTCGCGGCTTTCGCTTTCTCGATGATTGCGAGCGCCGCATCTTTTGCCGGGCTGAAGCCGACGGTGAGGATGACTTGCGCGACCACATTGGCATCGAGATCAGCGGCGAGCGGAGCGATTTTGGCGAGGAACTTTTCGTCGCCCTGTTTCAGCAAGCGTTCGCTGATGCGGAGCGCCGCCATGCGCACGCGCGGGTCGGGGTCGCGGAGTTTTTCGCCGAGCAAATCGCCATCAATCACGTCCATTCCCTCCAGCGTCCAGAGCGCGTGCATCCGGCCCAGCGGTTCCTTGCCGGTGCGGGCGAGTGCTTTCAGCGTCGGGACGATTGACAGATCGCGTTTTAAAACGAGCAGCTTTTGCGCGGTGTCGCGCCACCAGCCATTCGGATGGGAAAGATGCACGACGAGTTGCACGGGCGTTTCATCGAGCATTTTCGGCGCGGCAGTTTTCTTCGTGCTGGTGCTCACCACGCGCCAGATGCGACCGCGCCCGATATTCTTATCGAGCCCGGCCTCCAAGATGCGGTCGCGCAAATAACCTTTCACCCACGCGCCCTCTTGGATGATGCCGCGATACATATCCACGATGTAGAGACATCCATCCGGGCCGGTCGCTGTGTGGATCGGGCGGAAATTGCGATCACTCGATGCGATGAATTCTTTTTTCTCCGCGTCGTAAGCATTCGCGAGCAGGATTTTTCCGCCCTCATTGCTCACCTTCGCGCGGCGGATGAGACGCCCGACCGGCTCGCAGATGAACAGATCGCCGTAGAGTTCCTTCGGTAAATTATCGCCGCGATAGATGCTTTGTCCGCAGGAGGCGGTGAAATGATTCAGCGTCTTATCCGGGCGATTCCTGCCCGGGCCGCCCTGCACGTCGGGAGTCGCGATGATCGGCCACGGGTCTTGAAAGTTCGGCGACAGATCGCCCTTGAGTCCCACTTTTCCATACGCGCGATGTATCTGAAATCCGAACGCCGGCTGCTCCATGCCCGCCGACGAATAAAACATCCGGCCCACGTCGTCCTGCGTCAGCCCCCACTGTGCAAATTCCTTGTGGCTCGGCTCCGCCTCCATCGCACCGCGCGTCAGCCGCAGGCGCTGCCAGCTCATGCTCGTGTAGATCCAGTTGTCCAGATTCCAAATCAGCCCGCTGTCCTGATGTTCGAGGTTGCCTTGAACTTTAATTGCGCCGCCTTGGTAAATGAGCACTTTCTCGTCCGCCACACCGTCGCGCTTCGTGTCGCGGTAGCTCCAGATTTTATCCGACGAAGTCTCAGCGATCAGCACGCGCCCATCGAGCGGCAGGATGAGGCGCGGCAACACGAGCTTGTCGGCAAAGACAGTCGCCTTGTCCATTTTTCCATCGCCATTCGCGTCGGTCAGCATCGTCACGCAGCTCGTCGGCTCGTTCTCCTTCGAGCCGTTCGCATCCTGCATATAAGTGCGCATCTGCGCGACGAGCATCCGGCCATTTCCATCCCACGCCAGCGTCACCGGCTCTTGGATCATCGGCTCGCTCGCCACCAGTTCCAGACGATAGCCGGGCGGGAGGTGAAACGTTTTCAACTCCTCCTGCGCGCTGCGGTATTCCGAGGAAGGATTGGGTTCCACCACCGGTGCATCGGCAGCGAAACCGCCCACGCTCAACATCGCCGCCAGCACAGCGGGCGCAAAACGTCGCCCCACCGTGGATCGTGGATTCGTCAGCAAGTCGTCGTCGATGGAAGGAGTGCGCGGGCGTGGTGTCATTGCACAACAATCAAGACTCACAGCCCGTCATAGGGGAAATTTGAAATGGTAGATGGTGAAGTGGTGATCGGACACAATCCGTCATTGAAGCGGGGATGGACGGGATGGACGGGATGGACGCGATGGACAGGATGGACGGGATGGACGCGCTCGCGGTGGCTTTTCAGCGTTCAGCGATCACCGGTCGCAGAGGGCCGCTGCACGCGCTCGCTGTGGAGTTTTTCGATCTCGGCTCGGGCGTTGTCGCGCTCGTGTTTCAGTGAGAGGAAAAAGAGGACGACGGCGGTGTTGAACGCGATGAAGAAGATGAGGAAGAGGGCGACGTTCACTTTGTGCCGCCCGGCCCAGAGCATGGTCTGGCGACGCAGGCTGGCGCGCTCGGCCTTTGGTGCGAAGCCGCCCTGCCATGCGGTGATGTCGGCCTGAAGATCGGCGATGTTCTGGTAGCGTTCGGCGGGCAGGAGGGACATGGCTTTTACGACGATGGCGGCGAGGCCGTCGGGGATGCGTTTGCCGGGGAGATGGGCGAGTGGGGTGGATTTGTGCGAGGCGGGATGTGCGAATTTTCCCGTGGTGATGATCTCGATCAACTCGGCAAATTCCTTGCCGGGATACGGCGGCTGGAGGGTGAGGATGGTGTAGAGGATTTCGCCGAGGACGTAGATGTCGCTGCGGGCGTCAATTTGATCGAGTTCGCCGCGCGCTGCCTCGGGCGAGAGGAAGGGCGGGGTGCCGACGATGAGGCCGTTGAGCGTCTGGAAGCCACGTATGTCGGAGACCGGCGCTTCGGGTTTCACGTCGGCGAAATGTTCGTCGCTGCTGCCTTGGGCGATTTTTTTTGCGAGGCCCCAGTCCATCACGAGCACTTCGCCGTATTCGCCGATCATCACGTTGTCGGGCTTCAAGTCGCGGTGGACGACGCCCATCGAGTGTGCGTAGGCGACGCCGTCGCAGATTTTCAGAAAGACGGTGAGCAAAACGCCGAGTGGGTATTTTTGGATCACCCCGGCATCGCTGTGCCGGATGTCGTGCAGGACGTGTTCGAGGGTGATGCCCTTGACGAATTTCATCGTGTAGAAAACCTCACCGTGTTCATCGAGGCCGAGTTCATAGACGGGGACGATGTTCGGGTGCTGGAGCTGGCCGGTGACTTGTGCTTCATCCACGAAACGGAGGACGTTTTCGCGGGAAAATTGCGACGCGGTTTTGATGACTTTCATCGCCACGGTGCGGCGAATGCGGAGGTCGCGCGCTTGATTCACCACACCCATGCCGCCGCGCCCGATGCTGCCGAGGACTTTGTATTTTTTACCTTCGAGAAGAGCGCGCACCGGCGCGAGCCCGAGGTCGGGGTCCCACAGCGAGGCGGCGAGCATTTCGACGGCGTCGGATTTCAGCCGGATGAAAAGTCGCGCGCTGCCGATCTCTACCTGCTGGTCGGGCCGCACGCGGGTGGGGAGTGAAATTTGCACACCTTCGATAAAGACGCCGTTGGCCGAGCCGAGGTCTTCGATGACGAGTTCGTAGCCCTCGAATGTGAGCCGCGCGTGGTGGCGCGAGATGCCGTCCACATCCAATCCGATCTGGCAACTCCCCTCGCGCCCGATGGTGTATTCGCCGTGGGTGAGCGAGTATTTTGAAAGGCACTGCTCGCCCACATAAACGAGCACTTCCGCGAGGATCGCTGAAGGACGCTGCGAATCTGAATCGGTGGTGCCGGTTGGATCGTTTGCCACAATGGAAAGTCCGGCAGCCAGACGCGGGCCATCACGCGGGGATGATCCGCGAGCGGCACGCTACAGGCCGGGAATCGCGCCTGGAACCGGAGCGGGCGCGGCACCGGGGATGCCGGGGATGCCGGGATCGATTGCACCGGGGACAGGAGCCCCGATCTGACTGCCGGGCAGTGCATCCGAATTTGGATTCGGCAGCTTCACCACCTCGGGTTTGGCTGGAGCGACGAAGGCGTTCTTTTTGAAGCTATACACGCCGCAGTAATGAGAACTACAGGCGGCAAGGCTGAGCGCGGCCACTGCGGCGGCGGCGAAAATGGATGCGGGTCGGGACAACATGCGCGCGGTTTAGCGGGTGCGCGGGCGGAGAGTCAACCGCTGAGTCAGTGACGAGTCTGTGAGCGTTCCACACACGGTCAGTCAAACACGCATCCATTATGGGTGACCCGCCCGTATGCCCGACGGCCTGACAACTATTTTCTCCGACGGACGGTGGACGTTGAAAGAACCTTTGTCGTAGCTCGCGTCGTAGTTGGCCGTGAGCACCGAACCGTTCATCGTCCCGGCGCAACGATAAGCGCCCGAGCCGATCCACATTTTGATCTCCGTCTCGCCGATGAAAGTCCCCTTGCCCGTCATTTTCAAAACGACGGCATGCTCCGACGAAAACACGCCGTGCCATGTCGCCTTGAACTCCGCGAGATACGCGTTGCCGGATTTTTTCGTGACGATGCACCACAGCCTGCCGTCCGTGCCGGGATGGCTCGCGCTCGTCCAAGTGCCCACGTAGCTCCCCTCGAATTTGTCCTTTCCGCCTGCGGCGAAATGCGGCTGTCGCCAGCGCGATTCGTAGTTCGAACAAGCGGCGAGCGTGAGCGCGAGGAGGCAGAGGTAGAGTCGGTGAAATGACACGCGGGGAGGCTTGCACGCACTGCCGCGCGGGGCAAGCCGGTGGCTTTCGGACAGGATCCAAATTTGGAAACCATGAAGCCGTGAAAGGAGTTCGGAAGCGGCAGCGAACGAGACGCGGTGGCTTTCTCTTCCTAGCTTCCAAATTGAAAATAATACACCGCAGGCCTTCGTGGACACGATGGACGGAATGGTGTGGGTTCGTCATTCGTCATCCGTCATTCGTCATTCGTCATTCGTCATCCGTCATCCGTCATCCGTCATCCGTCATTCGTCATTCCCAGCCCACCCGCTTGACCTCGCTTTCTCTCGCCCATACGTTCCGCCCTCTTAGTCGTGTCGAACCAAAAACGCATCCTCTTTGTCTGCACCGGAAACATCTGCCGAAGCCCGCTGGCAGAAGGTATTTTCCGGCACGCCGTGCGTGAGCGGAAGGATTTCGAGATCGCCAGCGCGGGCGTGGCGACGGGATTTGGGCAGCGACCCAGCGACAACGGTGTGGTGGCGCTGCGCCAGTGGGGTATTGATATTTCCGACATCCGCTCGCAGCCGTTGAGCGATGAACTCGTCGCGTGGGCCACTCACATTTTTGCGATGACGCGCTCGCATCTCGACGCGATCCTCACGTTCTTCCCCGAGGCCGCAAATAAAACGTGGCTCGCGTGCGAATTTGAACCGCAACTCGCGGCGCGCCCCGAAGTGCCGGACCCCATCGGCATGGGCATCCACGCCTACATCGCCACGCGCGACCATTTGCACAAAGCCATTCCGAGCCTTATTTCATTCATTGATTCCACCATGTCCGAAACCAACGCCACCACACAGGCCCCCGCAGACACCAAAAAAACCCTCCGCATCGCCATCGGCGCAGACCACGGCGGCGTGGAATTGAAGCAAACCGTCCGCAGCTTATTGAAAGAGCGCGGCTACATCGTCCACGACCTCGGCACGAACTCCGCGGAGTCCGTGGACTATCCCGATTTCGCCGAACTCGTTTGCAAGGAAGTAACCTCGGGCGAAGCAGACTTCGGCATCCTCATGTGTAAGACGGGCATCGGCATGAGCATCTCCGCAAACCGCCACGCAGGCATCCGCGCCGCGCTGATCACGAACGCAGCCGACGCCCGCACCACGCGCCTGCACAACAACGCAAACGTGCTCTGCATGGGCTCGGTGAACGTCGCGCCAAATCAATCCGCCGCCATCGTCGAAGCGTTTCTCAACACGGAATTCGAGGGAGGACGCCACACGCGGCGCGTGGAAAAAATCGAAGCCTGCGCGGGTGGCGCGGGCAGGTCGCTCGCGGAGACGGACAGCGCGGTCTTTCACTCCATCGAGGAGGAACACAAGCGGCAGTTCGAGGGCATCGAATTAATCGCGAGCGAAAATTTCACCAGCGCCGCCGTGATGGCCGCGCAGGGCTCCTGCCTCACGAACAAATACGCCGAGGGCTACCCCGGTCGCCGCTGGTATGGCGGTTGCGAAAATGTGGACGTCATCGAGCAGCTTGCGATTGACCGCGCGAAGCTGCTCTTCCCCGGCAGCGAACACGTAAACGTCCAGCCGCACTCCGGCTCGCAGGCAAACACAGCGGTGTATTTTTCCGTGCTCCAACCGGGCGACCGCATCCTCACGATGAACCTCGCCCACGGCGGCCATCTCACCCACGGGCACAAGGCGAATTTCAGCGGGCGCTTCTATGAAGTGACGCACTACGGCGTGAGCGAAAAAGACGAGCGCATTGACTACGACGCCCTCGCAAAACTCGCCCTCGAAGTGAAGCCGAAGATGATCACCGCCGGCGCGAGCGCGTATCCCCGCATCATTGATTTCGAGCGGATGCGGGCCATCGCAGACAGCGTGGGCGCGTATCTTTTTGTGGACATGGCGCACATCGCCGGACTCGTCGCGGGCGGCCAGCATCCGAACCCGTGCGCCATCGCAGATTTCACCACGACGACCACGCACAAAAGCCTGCGCGGCCCGCGCGGCGGCATCATCATTTGCAAAGAGAAATACGCGAAGGGCATTGATTCGCAGGTCTTCCCCGGCATCCAGGGCGGCCCGCTCGAACACGTCATCGCCGCGAAAGCCGTGTGCTTCCACGAGGCGCTCGATCCGTCCTTCAAAGTTTACGCCGCGCAAATCGTCAGCAACGCCAAGGCGCTCGCCGCGCGCATGACGCACAACGGCTATCGCATCACCAGCGGCGGCACGGACAATCACCTCATGCTCGTGGATCTCCGCCCGCGCGGACTCAACGGAAAACTCGCGCAGGAGACCCTCGACCTCGCCGGCATCACCGTGAATAAAAACGGAATCCCCTTCGACACCGAGCCGATCACCAAGGGCGGCGGCATCCGCATCGGCACACCAGCCGTCACCACGCGCGGGATGCGCGAAGACGAAATGATGGACATCGCCGACTACATCCACCGCGCACTCGAATCCCGCGAAAACCCCGCCGCCCTCGCCGCCATCCGCGACGAAATCCGCGCCTTTACGAAAAAATTTCCGCTGCCGTTTTGAGCGAACGAACGCATCAATCTTCTTTCTCCTTGGAACTGCCCGCTGGCGAATTTGACGCGTTCATTTTCGACTGCGACGGGACACTTGCCGACACGATGCCCACGCATTTCAAAGCGTGGCAAATCGCCCTCGGCAGCGCCGGCAGCGATTTGCCGGAGGCCATGTTCTATATGCTCGGCGGCGTGCCCACCTCGCGCATCGTGGAAATTCTCAACGAACGCCACGGCTACGATCTTCCCGTCGAGGAAACCGTCGCGCGCAAGGAAGGCATCTTCCTCGAACTCAGCGTGGAAATCGCCGCCATCGAGCCCGTCGTCGCGCTCGCCCGCGAATGGCACGGACGCAAGCCGCTCGCCGTCGCCAGCGGTGGTCATCGCCGCATCGTCCTCAGCACTCTCAAGGCGCTCGGCATCTGCCATCTCTTCGACGCCATCGTGTGCAGCGAAGACTACACGCGCGGCAAACCCAGCCCCGATCCTTTCCTCGAAGCCGCCCGCCGTCTCGGCGTGACCGCCGAAAAATGTCTCGTCTTCGAGGACACGCAGACCGGCATCCAAGCCGCCACCGCCGCCGGCATGGCCAGCGTGCTCGTCCCCTGCCCCCGCACGGGAGCAAAGCCTACGGCCTGACGTAGTGCCGCACTTCAAAGTCGGCGGTTTTTCTGACGACGCGGTAGTCGGCGGAAAAGAGAGAATCGAAAGGCGGGAAGACCGCATCGCCTTCGACTTCGCGATTCACGACCGTGAGGTAAAGATCGGTGCAGCGCGGGAGCAAGCGCTCGTAGATTTGCGCGCCGCCGATGACGAAAACTTCGCGCGTGGGCTGGCAGCGTTCGAGCGCGGCGAGGAAGCGATTGATGCCACGGACGAGCCAGATTTCCCGCGAGGCGATGCGCTCGAAGCCGAGCTGAAATGCCTGGCGTCGCAGCCGCATCCCCCAATTGCCGACGATGGGTTTGTCGCCGCACTTGGCGAGAAATGCGGCATCGTGCGAAAGCAAACGCGGCCCGCGCGTGAAGACGACATTCGTGCGATTCGGCAGTGGCTTTGGCAGGCTGGCGAAAGTTTTGCGCCCCATGAGCACGATGCCGCCGGTGGTGAGTTCTTTGAACCACTTGAAGTCCTCGGGCAGATGCCACGGGATCTCGCCATCGCGCCCGATGACGCGGTTGAGAGACATGGCGGCGACGGCGATCATTGAATGACGGATGACGAATGACGAATGACGAATGACTGATGGCGAATGGCGCCGCCCGAAATCATAAATCGTAAATCATAAATCATAAATCCCAGCGACCAGCTTTCTGCATCATAGCTACACAGCCACCGGCGCTTTGATGGCCGGGTGCGGGTCGTAACCTTCGAGCGTGAAGTCTTCGTATTTGAAGGCGAAGAGATCGGTGACGGCGTGGTTCAATTTCATGTGCGGGAGGTCGCGCGGCTCGCGGGAGAGTTGGAGTTTCGCCTGCTCGACGTGGTTGGCGTAAAGGTGGAGGTCGCCGAAGGTGTGGATGAATTCTTTCGCACGAAGGCCGGTGACTTGTGCGACCATGAGCGTGAGGAGGGCGTAGCTGGCGATGTTGAAGGGGACGCCGAGGAAGATGTCGGCGCTGCGCTGGTAAAGCTGGCAGCTCAATTCGCCTTCGCTGACGTAAAACTGAAAGAGCGAGTGGCAGGGCGGGAGGGCCATGCCGCCGATCTCGGAGGGGTTCCACGCGCTGACGATGAGTCGGCGGCTGTCGGGGTTGTTTTTGATCTGCGAGAGGAGAGCGGCGATTTGATCCACGCTGTTGCCATCGGCCCCGCGCCAGTCGCGCCATTGGGCGCCATAGACGCGACCGAGGTTGCCCTCGGCGTCGGCCCATTCGTCCCAAATCGTGACGCCGTTTTCGCGGAGGTAGGCGACATTCGTCTCGCCGCGCAGGAACCAGAGCAGCTCGTGAATGATGCTGCGGGTGTGGACTTTTTTCGTGGTGAGAAGCGGGAAGCTTTGCGTGAGATCGAAGCGCGCCTGCGCGCCGAAGACGCTGTAGGTGCCGGTGCCGGTGCGGTCGCTTTTGAAGCGTCCATTTTCCATGACGTGACGAAGTAGATCGAGGTAGGCGCGCATTGCGGGGAGCAGTAAGCAGAGGGCGGCGACGGCTCGCAAGCGCGCTCGTATTTTTTAGGCAGGGGACGATGTGGATTTATCCTAGAAACGGCGATAGGAACCGCAGTCTCGCGCAAAGACGCAGAGACGCAAAGATCTCCGTTGAAACGCGCGCTCACCTATTGGACGAATGGAGCGTTCTTTGAAAATACCACTTCTTTGCGTCTTTGCGCCTTTGCGCGAGACTCCATCGCTGTTTCTAGGATTATCCGTGTTCCGGTGGTTGTCACCACCGGCTAATTTCCGGCTGTCCCTCCGGGACAAAAGAGCCGCGCCGCCTCGGCTGTGATCCGGTTTATTCAGCGGCTCCCTGGAGTAACGTTGCCGGGAGCTGGAATGACGTTACCGGGAGCCGGAGTAACGTTACCGGGAGCCGGAGTAACGTTACCGGGAGCCGGAGTAACGTTACCGAGAGCCGGAGTAACGTTGCCGAGAGCCGGAATAACGTTGCCGGGAGCCGGAGTAACGTTACCGAGAGCCGGAGTAACGTTGCCGGACGGCGCGGTATCGTTGCCGAGACAAATGGTATGGATACCCGCGCCAATGGTATGGATACCCGCGAGCAATGGTATGGATACCGGAAGCCGGAAGAACGATACCGCGAGGCGCAATGACGATACCCTGAGACGCGGTATGGATACCATTGCGCGCGGGGAAGCCCACTTTTCCTCTGGAAACGCCACCTTTTGTCCCAGAGAAGCTCCTCTGTAGCCCAAGAAGGGCGGGAGGGATTTTGTGACTGGTGACTGATTTCCGTCACGCATCCATCGCGTCTATTCTGTCCATCGCGTCCACGCCACCGCATTGAGCGCCTGATTTTGCGAAGAGGCGGACAGTTCGAGATTGAGCGCAAGGTGTGTCAGAAACGCCTCAATCTCCGCCGCCCCCATCTCCGCCGGATGCACCGCCCGCCCCATCCGCTCCTTGTGGAATAGCACATAGCGCCGATGCCACTGCACATACGTTTCCTCCGTCCTGCCGGAGTAATGTTTGAGGCGGATTTTCTGGCGGAGCCGGTCTTCGATCTTCGGCTCGGTCTTTGGCGGATGCGACTGCGCTTCGTGGATCATTTTCACGGGATTTACTCCGCCATGCGTGCAAGAACCAACTATTTTGTTGCCTGATCCCGAGATTTCGGCAAAAACCTACACCCATGAACTTCCCGCCCCGTGATATTCCAACGAATCTGTCGCCTATAAAGGCCCTCACGAACACAACACTTCTGTTCGTGATCCACTAGTTAGGCGTCGCTACCCATCTCGTGAGAACGACGATTATTTGCTTTCTCTTTTGCATCGCTACCATTGCAGCGGAACCCCAAGCGAAAGCGCCGAGTGTTTCCAATGCAATCCGCGCTGACATCAAACTTATGTGGGAGACAGTTCCAATGCACGGCTACCCCAAGGACAAGGCATCCAGCGGACGTGCTATTGAGGCGGCGCATCGGGTCTTCACCGCTGTTCAGTTCGTCGGCCTCACCCGCCAAGAGCTTATCCAGCTACTCGGCGACCCACAGAAGTCCAGCGACAGCATTTACAACTTTCCATTCTACCCGACCAGCAAGGACAAACTGGTCTATCGCTTCGATACTGGTTCTGGCGGTTGGCAGTTCGACTTTTCCTTCGACCGAGACGACCACGTAACCAAAGTCACTCCGCATGGCATCGAATGAATTCCAAATCGCCGCAACGCCTAAACATTTCTGATGGCATCCGGGCTTGCCCCGGTGTCATCACGGTTGAACCAGTCCGGTGATTCGGAGGGGATGTGAGAGGCGGAGG
>JAYUIF010000085.1:0-2194 GCA_043766295.1 Spartobacteria bacterium
GAATCCGATGTGGATGTCCGAGGTCGTGGGCGTGTAGCCGTTGAAGCGGAGCGAGGCGCGCAGGAGGTCCTCGGGGGAGCCCCAGTTGCCACCGCGAAACGCGCGAGCCCCGGACGGGGAGTCATTGGGCGCATTGAAGGCACTTTCGTTCCACTCCCACACATTCCCATTCTGCCCCATCGTCCCGTAGGGGCTCAGTCCTCCTGCTTGCGTGATGTCCGCAGGGGCACTGGCCACGCCGTTATACACCGCCGTCCCAGCACCCGTCCCGCTCACCACCTCCGTCGGGATCGTGTCGCTCCCAGTCGCATAGTCAAAATATGTCGTCCCGCTCCCGCTGTAAAACGCCGCTTTATACCACTCATTCTCACTCGGCAGAAAATAGTGCGCATCGCTGTTGCGATATAGGTTCCCCGCGTCATACCCCGCATCGCCCCCCGTCCACAGCACCAGATCCTCATTGCCCGTGTAGCCTCCACCGCCGGGCTGCACCGCAAACTTGTATGCCACCGCATACCCAGAACTCACGTTCAGCCAGTTCACAAACCGCGCCGCCTCGTTCCAGCTCACGCTCGTCGCCGCCTGGTTCACGCTCGTGCGCGTGTCCTTCGTGATGAACAGCCCGCCCTCCGCGTTCGCCTTGTTGATCATGTCCTCGCTGACCTCATACGTGCCCATCTGAAACGTAGATCCCACCCCGCCATACGGCGTGAAGAAAATCCCCGTCGTCCCGCTGTCATTCGCATTGCCGGGATCGCCGATGGTCACGAAATCAATTGTGAAGGCATTGCCCCCGCTGCCGAAAGTATCGGCACGGGCGGTGGTGATGGACGCGAGCGCTAAAGCGCAGAGGGCTGTAATTTTCATGGCGGGTGTTTTCATGGGTGGTGTTTTTATGGTTGGTGGCGGGAACGGCGTATCTATCCCGAAAGCGCCACAGCCAGTCAAAGCATTTTCTCCCCGACTTCCAGCCCGCTTGCCGCAGGGCGCGTGTCAAAAGGAACTGCGCCCGGCGCTGCATCTATCGCCCCGCATTTCACGTATGCAGAGCACGAGGCTGACCGGCTCGCATTCGCTATTCGACATTCTGTGTTCGACGACTATTTTCGCGTTCCTTTTTCACAGCATGATCATCCCAAACGTCAACAAACTCTCGGACGAACAACTCACGGAAATCACGGACATCGTCGGCGCTTTTGGCTGCCGGGTGCAGGTGATTACGGGGCAGGAGCGGTGCATTTACGCCATCATCGGCGATGAACGGAATGATGACATGGTGACGAAGCTCGAAGGGCTCCCCTACATCAACCGCGTGGATCGCATCCAGAGCCCGCACAAGCTCATGGACGCACGCTCCAGCCTCGCGACGCACAAGGTGAAAATCGGAGGCGTGACGCTGGGCACCGAGCCGTTTTTCTGCGCGGGGCCGTGCACGATTGATCCGAAGAACCCGCAACTCACCATCGAGACCGCGCACGCAATCAAGGAGGCGGGAGCGCACGCTTTGCGCGGCGGAGTGTGGAAGCCGCGCACGAACCCTTACAGCTATCAGGGCGACGCGAAGGCGCTGCTCATTTTGATGGAAGCGAGCCGCGCGACGGGGCTGCCGGTGGATACGGAGGTGATGGACGAGGAGCACCTGCGCCTCGCGCTCGAAGCGGGGGTGGACTGCCTGCAAATCGGGGCGCGCAATGCGCTGAATTACGCGCTGCTCCGGCAGGTCGGCCACGCCATCGCGGGTAGTGAGATTTGCGTGCTGCTGAAACGCAGCATCCACATGGGTGCGGTGCAGGAATTCATCGCGGCGGCGGAATATATCGTCCAACTCGGCAACCCGAACGTCATCCTCTGCCCGCGCGGCACGCAACCGACGCTCGACGGCTACCGCAATCACCCGGACGAAAGCATCGTGCCGCTTTTGAAAGAACGCACATGGGCACCCGTCGTCGTGGACCCGTGCCATTCCGTCGGCAAGGCGGCTTACGTTCCTGCTGCTTCGCTGGCCGCGATGGCTTACGGCGCGGACGGGCTTTGCATCGAGTGCAACGTGAGCCCGAGCAAAGGCATCGGCGACGATCCGAAACAGGCTGTCACTCCCGACGTGCTGAAAGTAATCATCCAGCAAGCGCGGGCGGTTTGGAAAATCCGCAATGGAAACGCGGAATAAAGCGGGAGGCCGCGCCTGATTTCCCTC
>JAYUIF010000086.1:0-5389 GCA_043766295.1 Spartobacteria bacterium
GTTCTGGATCGGGCGCACCGAAGTCAGCGTGGGGCAGTTTCGGCGCTTCGTGGAGGAGAGCGGCTACGTGAGCGACGCGGAAAAGCCCGGCGGTCACACGCAGTGCTTTGATCCCGAATGGAACAGCTATCACTTCACGGCTAAGGTCACGAATCCTTGGAAGCCGATGGAGGGCAAAAGCTGGCGCGATCCGAATTGGGGATTTCCGCAGCGGGATGTCTATCCGGTCGTGTGCGTGAGCTGGAATGACGGGCGGGCTTTTGCCGAATGGCTGACGAAAAGGGAACGCGCCGCGGGCCGGCTGCCGGAGGGTTTGGAATATCGGCTGCC
The DNA here is from genome assembly GCA_043766295.1 of Spartobacteria bacterium. Taxonomy (GTDB): domain Bacteria; phylum Verrucomicrobiota; class Verrucomicrobiia; order Chthoniobacterales; family Chthoniobacteraceae; genus SXWH01. Next base: position 331 of record JAYUIF010000086.1, read on the forward strand.
CACGGAAGCCGAGTGGGAATACGCCTGCCGGGGCGGCAGCAAGGTCAGTCTCTATTATTGGTGGGGCAATGAACTCGACGACGGCGAAGGCCGGCTCAACATCTCCGCCGTTGATTTTCTGCCGGGCCGAAAGCGCGTCTGGCCGCGGGCAATCGCGCCGTGGAGCGACGGCTTCGCCTTCGTGTCGCCGGTGGATCATTACGGCGAGAAAGGCAGGAACGGTTTCGGGCTCGCGGATATGTGCGGCGGTGTGTGGGAAATCGTGCTGGATCACTTCGACCCGAAAGGCGGGCACGAGGAGGCGTATTTCGTCGCCGCGAATCCGCGGCCGGTATGCCGCGGTGGCAACTACTTCGACGTGCCCGGCAACGCACGCTGCGCCGTCCGCCTCGGCCTCGGCAGCCCCAGCTACTCCGACTCCCGCGACGGCTTCCGGCTGTGCTTGGGAACGCCGCGCAGCGTCAAGCCGTGAACTCCACTTAACGCCCTTGATCATCGACTCACACAACCACGTCGGCGCGGACATCATGTTCTGGCTGCGCGGCGATTTTCCCTACGCGCAGCATCTCGTGACGATGACGCGCGAAGGCGGCGCGCTCGGCGTGGATCGCTGGATCGTGTTTCCGTTCGTCATCAATCTCTCGCTGCAAATCGAGGCGCTGCGCCGCGGCGAGATCGTCTATGGCGGCATCGAGAAAGTGCCCTACGCGTTTGAAAACCGGCGGCTCCTCCGCGAGGTGAACGAGCTGTTTCCCGAGGAGGGAAAACGCTGCCTGCCCTTCGTGATGCTCGACCCGATGCGCGAGCAGGCGGCGCAAATCGCGGAGCTGCGGAAGCTGCGCGGCGACTACGTTTTTCACGGGCTGAAAATCCAGACGACGATGCTCCAATCGTTCATCCGCACGCTCGGCGAGGAAGGGCGCGGCTTCGTCGAGCTGGCGGCGGAGTGGGACATCCCGTTCCTCATTCACTCGAGCGTCGGCGACGACCCGTGGGCGCAGGCCAGCGACATTCTCGACATCGCGGAGGCGTTTCCACACGTCCGCTTCGTCCTCGCGCACTCGTGCCGCTACGACCGCGAATGTCTCGATCGCGTCAACGCGCTGCCGAATACGTGGTTCGACTGCTCGGCGCACTGCATCCACTGCGACGGCGCGGTCGCCGATCTCCCCTACATCGCGCCGCGCGCTCGCCGCTTCGATTCGGATTTCACCAACCCCGCGCGCGTCATCGCCGATCTCGCGGCGGCGTATCCGGCGAAGTTCATCTGGGGCAGCGACTCGCCGTATTACAGCTACGTCGCGATGCTCGGCAGCGAACGCTTCGCGCTCATCAGCACCTACGAGCGCGAAGTCGCCGCGCTGCGCGCCCAGCCCGCCGAAGTCGTCGAGCGCATCGCCAACAAAAACACCCGCGCGTGGCTCAAGCTCAAAGATGAATCCATTCTCACTCGCTGACCGCGCCGCCCTCGTCACCGGCTCCTCGCAGGGCATCGGCCTCGCCATCGGCACCGGTTTGCGCGAGGCCGGCGCGCGCGTGATTTTCCACGGCCTGCCCGCGCGGATGGAAACGGACGCGCCCTACATTTCCGCCGACCTCGCGCAGTCCGACGCTCCCGCGCAACTCATCGCCGCCGCCTTCGCTGCCGAGCCGCTACTCGACACGCTCGTCTGCAACGCCGGCAGCTTTTTCGACGTGCCCTTTCTCGAAATGACCTGCGAGCTTTGGGCGCGCACGATGCAGCTCAACCTCACCGCGACCTACTTTGTCGCGCAGGAATTCACGAAGCGGCTCGCCGCCGAAAAACGCAGCGGCTGCATCGTCATCACCACTTCGACAAACGGCTTCCAAGCCGAGCCCGACTCGACCGCCTACGACACCTCCAAAGGCGCGCTCGTCATGCTCATCCGCACCCTCGCCGTCTCCCTCGCCCCGCACGGCATCCGCGTGAACGGCATCGCCCCCGGCCTCATCAAAACGCCGCTCAACGCGCAATGGCTCGAAGCCCGCGACGCCGGCCTCCCCGCGCACTACGAAAAGAAAATCCTGCTCGGCCGCATCGGCACCCCCGCCGATTGCGCCGGCGCCGTCACCTTCCTCTGCTCCCCCGCCGCGAGCTACATCACCGGCGAGATCATCACCGTGGACGGCGGCCTCACCGTCGCGCAGGTCGGGAAGATGTAACGCTGCAAGTGCCACTCCGCAGCGCCACGCGACAATTGCCAGTCATCGCCGAGCCGGTTGAATTCCGCACCCCGCACGCTTCGCCCCGCGCTCTCCCGTGCCGTCGGGCACGCCGGAGGCGTGACGGAAATTGGCCGGGGGTCGAGCGAGCGAACACCCCCTGAAACCGTCCCGCAAGCCATCCACCTCGGCGGGGGCGTGGAAAAAATCACACCGGATGCGGTCCGAGAAATCGCTCACCGTTGAAATGGATGAGATGGTCGGGAGCCGAGGCGATCCACACTTCCGTCTCCCACGAAACTTCGCCGAGAAAGCCCCGCATCGTTTCACGCGACTCGAAGGCCGACACGAAAACCAAGCCTGCTGATGAGTTGGCGAAGAGCCGGGCCAATTCTTCACGCCGTTTTTGGTTCACCGGCCCGGCGCTCGTCACTGCTTCCACGAGCACGAGCCAGCCGCGGCGCGTGTCGTGGATGACTACATCCGGCATCTTCTCCGGCGCACCGAGTGCAATGCCGATTGCTCCCAGCGCTTCGCGTTCGTAATGCAGAAACTTCCCTTCCGTATCGCCGATGTAGAGCACTGTGCTGCCGGGGACGAACCGAGTGCAAAACTCTTCGATCACCGCTTTGATGAGCGGATTTTGTCCGCCAGGTGAAAGCGTAATTTGCTCACCCGACGAAAGCCGGACGGGAATTCGCGCGAAGACGCGCTGGCGTTCGATCTGTTCGCGGATGTGCTGGCGCTGCTCATGATACGCGGAGAGTGCAACAGGCCATTCGAGCGTGCCGTAAGTCTGAAGCAGGCCTAGTGCGGCCGGCTCGATTTGATAGACCGTCTGGCCGCTGTTTGTCGGGCGCTCGGGATTGTCCGGGTTGCGCACTAGCAGGGCTGCAGCAACGAAGTATTTCACCGCTTCGTCGCGGATCGTTTCGCGGGTATTTGGCGCATATTCGACGCCGTAAGCGGTCTTGATGAATTGGATGCATGGTGTGATGCCGAGCAGCGACGAACGCGCCGCTGACCACGACTCCGAAGGCTGCAAATTGAGACAAGCGAGCAGTGTGTAAGCGGCAACTTCGTTCGCTTGTCGCCCGCCGAATCCGAGCTGGCGCAACGCATCTTGCGCTTCTGCCAATCGTCTGACGCGGGCTTTGAGCGAGGCGGAGCGTGGCATTGTTACGCGATGGCGATCTCGTTCACGGCTGCATCAATCTCAGCCTGCGACGAACCGGGATCAATGCGCTCGCCCAACTGCAAGAGCGCCTCACGTGATGGATAGCGAAGCGAGCGCAGATCGGTCGCGTTCACTTGGGTGTGGCCGCTGAAAAGGCGGAAGCTGTGGTCAAGCAGCGTCGAGTTGAGAAATGCAGCAAGGCCGCGCGCAAACGAGAAATCGAGGCCCGTTCCGCGGACGTGAAAATAGTTCAGATGATTCTCGAAGCCGACCGGACCAGGACAAACACGCGCGGAATCCCAAATGCACGCCACGACGCGGCGGCGCTCTTCCTTCGCGGTGAACCGCTTCACCAGCACATAGACGCCTTCCGGCACGAGCAAACCGTTTGTTTCATCACAGCAGACCACGGCGTTGGGCTTGCGCGCATCAAGTCGAGGCCAGCGCACCCAGCCGCCGTTGAAGTGGCACGGGTAGATGAGCGGCGCCGTCTCCGGCCCCGGACTATCGCGGAGAAAATCGCGCGCCCGGAAATCCACCACGCGCCCGGTGGAGACGCCAAGACCGAGGTCGGGCAGCGTCGCGTGGAACCGCGTCATGGTGTCTGCGGCATCCGCAAAACGGTCGTCGGATGGCAGGCGAATGAAGTGTTCCGCGTCGCCGGGGCGAATGACTTCTGCATACGGCACCGCACGCTCGCGAATGGTCGCACCGTCTTTTCCGGAGCTGCTCGAAATCATGACCGATCCGTGTCGCGCGCTTTCGCGCACGGCGCTGATGATCACGTTTTCCTGCAACACGGCATCGCCGCGAAATGCCGCCGAGCGAGAATCGAAAACATGGATGCGGCCAAGCGTCAGCCTTTCGAGCAGGTCCGTGCGGAACAGACGAAAGTAGGGGCCGTTGCAAAAACTTCGCGGGGTGATGGCGACGAGTTGGCCGCCCGGTTCGAGCAGCCGCGCAGCAAGCGAGAGGAAGCCTGTATAGAGATTGCTCGTTTCTATTCCCGCCGAGCGGAGCAGCAGGCGCTCGCGAGAATCGCTGCGTATTTTCCGATAAGGCGGGTTGAGCAGAGCGAGCGTGTAGGCCGCTGATCCGTTTGCGAACCAATCCCCGCGAACCCGCTCGACGGCCCACTCGATAAAGTCGCCGCAATGGACATCGGCTTTGAAGTTCATTCCAACCGCATCGCAGCGCAGCGCGCAGGCGTCGAGTGTGCGTCGCAACGCGGGAATCAACGCTTCATCCAACTCCAGTGCATCCACGTAGAAATTGTGCGGTCGGTGCGCTGCATCGCACGCGCGCTGAACCACAGCAGCGATCAATGCACCTGAGCCAGCTCCAGCTTCGAGCATCCGCACGTCGCCACCTCCAAACTCAACAAACGACGCGAGCAACTCCGCCACGGGACGCGGCGAAAGGAATTGCCCAAGTTCATGCTGCTTGTCCACAGCCTCCAGATTTGGAGGACATGGCGCCCGCAGGGCGACGTTTCGGCGATTAACAACCAAGGACATGGCGAATTCCTATCCCGACCGCGCCATCGATTCAACGCGCGTTGTATGCTCGCCGCTCTATTTTCGCCCACCCTCCTGAGTGCATGGAATTTTGCGGGGCGTGTTCCGGGGGTGGTCGCTCGCGGACTCGCTCGACCCCCGGCTAATTTCCGTCACGCCTCCGGCGTGCAGGGGGCCGGGA
>JAYUIF010000087.1:0-5300 GCA_043766295.1 Spartobacteria bacterium
TGCAGTCGAGCGAGATCACCGTTTGCGTGTTTCCTACTTGCCGGATGATGTATTGTCCGTATGCACTCAATGCATAGGTTGTCGAAGGAGGGGTCGGAGCATTGGCTGGGAAATAGATTACTGTGCTGGGCGCATTTGAAGCACCATAGTCAACGGTTCCGTTTGGGACGCCATTGACGGGAGTACCGGGGTTGATGGTGGGAATACGCGGCTGCCCCGTGGACGAATCAAAGTAATCGGGCATTGTGAGCGTCAACATCTGCCCACCGTTGGAAACCGTGACAGTCAACGCCTGTCGCAAGTCCCGCTCGAGATAGTCCATGATTCTCAGTTGATCGGCGGAAGCCTTCAGGCACCCGTCTGAGGCGGAATATGCTTTTTGAAGGGTAACGCCACCGAGAATGATTCCACTCAGAATGATGCCCGCTATGAATGAGGCTATCATCGTCTCCACCAGTGTGAAGCCCGCTTTTGCAGAATTATAGAATAAAGGTTTCATCGTGAAATTTCCCCCCAGGTTGTACTGACAGCCATTGAGCGAGCGCGATTTCCACGCGCAGCGTTCCAAGACAATTGTATGTTAATTGCCACGAGATCCCCTGTCGCGATGGCACTGTTGGTTGAGTTGATCGTGACAGATCCGTTTGAAGCGCGGGTTACTTGAATTGGCGGATTTACGGCGGTCGGGTAGGCATTAATGGTGATGGTCTCTGTAACGCTACCCATAGTCGGGGCGTTACTTGCGGCACTGTTCATAACGCTGCTGGAAATGTAACTGGAATCCGTGATTTGAGCCCAAGTGCAGTTGCGAACTTGATCCATGCGATCCTGCAGGGACTGACCCGCTGCGAGGGCTTGACGTGAGGCACTCACCAACAGCATGCATTGGGCATTGATAGAGTAGAGCGCGATGAAAAAGCCTGCAAAAATGGTCATCGCGACGACATTGTCGATGAACGTGAACCCACCATAAGCTGCCCTGCGTGTTCGGATTTTCGATATTTGGATCACAAGAATTGGATTTCAGGTTTTTTGAGCAGCTATTATGCCAGCGCCACCGATTTGCGTGCGTGCCAGGAGGACCGTTGCGCCTACGCAAGGCGGAGTAAAAAGCGCGCCAACAGCAATGTTGGCATATTGGATAGCAAGTAGATGCCGAGCCACCCAGCATCCCAATCGCTGCCGAAGCTGACGAATGGTTTCCAAAACGGGCCTGGGGCGTGCAGACTTTCGACTTTCAAGGCTCGAAAAGGCGGCGGGAAATCATCACGCTGGGAATTCACGGGAGGCGGGTGGGAATTGCCAAAAGTGATCGGCTGCGTGACAATGGCTTTGCCGACGGTCAGTTCAAATTGGAATTGGCCCTCGATTCCTGATGGCGCATGCACTGTCCAACTCACAGTCTGCGGAAGGATGCCTTCTGCGAGGTATTTCTGCAGATCTGCGAGACGGGATTTATCCGCACTGCCGGAACTCTGCCACTCTCTGACAAGCTTCCTGAGCGCCTCTTCGATCGGTGGCAGTGATCGTTCCGACAAACTTGACTCATCCAGAGCCAAAGGTGCCGGAACGGAGAGGTGAATCGGTTCACGACACCCGGCATCCAGACTGGCTATCACACGCACGGTTGAGCCGGGAGGCGGATTCGCCGTGGCCGGATTCATCCGTGAGGAGAACCAGATGAAACTTATTGTGTAGATGCCGAAAAGTAATCCAAGAGGGACAAATGCTGCGGCGGCAACGCGGGACTGTACGGGCGCGGCAAGACCCAGCATCTGCGCCCGGAGTGGTGAACCAGCGGGCAGATGTGCGGCCTTTTTGCGCAATTGTTGCGCCCGTTGCTTTGCAATGCGGAGCCTTTTGTTATCGGTGCAGCCCCTCTGCAAAAGCGCTGTGAACACGGCTAGCGCGATGCCCACTACAGCGACCGTCATCGGTTTTCCGGCATGACGAATCATCGGCCATAAAATCCAGTCGAGCACCTGCATGGAAGGCTCATAAAGCCATTTGCGTGGCAAAAGAAAAGCTGCGGCAAGGTAGAGAGCCCAGACGAATAAGCCGGCGTTGCGCAGCACAACGGACCGTCGTTCTCTGGCGCTTTGCGGCGGGGGCATTTGGTCGCGCGTGATGCATTCCTCTTTCGCGGCGCTGATGCGAGCCTCTCCACGAGCGACTGCGCCCTTCGAGCCATCCACCGATACAGTTTCACCGTCACACAAAATACGCGTCGCATTTTCGAGAACGACGGCAGGGAGACCGAGTTCGCGCGCAACGATCGCTCCATGGGAAAGAATGCCGCCACATTCGACGACAATCGCAGCGGCGTTCATCAAAAGCGGCGTCCATGCTGGTTCAAGAGACCGGCATACGAGCACGTACGCGCTGCCTAAATCACCGGCTGTGGCTGGCGATTCGACGATGCGGACCCGGCCTGTCGCCTGGCCTGCCGCGATCGGCAGACCATTGCAATGCTCGTGTCGTTCCAGCGACATTGGTTCGCCCAAGGTCGTAATCTCCGACGGCCCGATCAGACGCGGCAACGAAATGGATTTGACTGCGGAAGCATCGCGCTTTCGCTGATCGATCAGCGAATGCGGCGCGACGCCGCTGGACATTGCCTCCATCAGTTCCCCGGCACTGAGCTGGAACACTTCGGCCCGAAGCCGGCGGGTCGCTTCGAGAGCCAGATCGCGCAACAGGTCGTACCCGAGCAGCAGCGCATCCTTTGCGTCTTCACGAACGCGCAGGAAGCGCCGGGCGAGCGAAACCCGTTCACGGAGTTTTTCCGCTTCGCGTTGACTCATCGCGGCGTGGGACGCTTGCAGATTTTCGCCGGCTTTCTGCACACACGCTTCGTGAAGCATCCGCGGATCGCGACGCATCCGTGCCGCCATCTTCGCGAGGTCGTCCGGGCATTCGCGCCAGCGAGGCGAAGAGAAATCCAGGCTCCCGACCGCGCGATGCCCGTGTCGTTCGATCCACTCGGCCGGAGATCGCATGCCGGTGGCGATTTCGTAAAGTTCGGCGTCCGCGGCAAGTGTGCGCGTGGGCTCTGTATCGGAACACAGCGTTTGCGCGAGCACGGCAGGATCGTCGTCGGGGAAATGTTCCCCGAGAAACGCCTGCAACGATGCCATCGCGTCGCCTGCGATCATTGCGGCAATTGTCGTTTCCGCCGCGAACTGATCCATGCTGCGCTGCTCACGCCCGTTCCAAAGCGCAACCCATTCGGTGTTCGTGAGAGCGGCAAGATCGCGCCGCTTTTCGCAGGCGCACCATTTTTCGAAGGCAGGGATGATTTCCTCACGAAGCCGGTGGTCGAAGCCGGGGCTTTCGCGGACCAGAATTCGCCGGGCTGCGAGCATCCGCCGCCGCGCGGCGAACTGCGCGAGGAGAGGGCCGCGCGGAACGGACGGCGGGGAATGCACCGCTTCGAGGTCGCTCCCGAGCAGGTTGAGGTCGTAAGCGAACGGGAAATCTGCGCCAAACAGTTCAGGCGCGCGCGATAGATCCATGTACGGCCGGCCGAGAATCAGATCGATAAACCCGTCGCGGCAAACGCGCGCGGACGGGGTGAATCCGAGCCGTCTGTAAGCCGCCCCGAAGCCGCCGGAGCCGGACATGAACCGGCGCATGACGCTCCATGTGAGCGGCGTCGGCTGCGGAAGCGTCTCAGCAAGATTGTGCAACACCCACGCGCCGCCAGGCCGGTCTGCAAGCTGTTTGCGCGTCATCTCGATCAGTTCCTGCCGGCGGCGGCCCTCGGGAGGAGTCGTGATGGGACGTGCTTGCAGCAAGAAAATCTCGCCGCCGCGCATCGCCCACTCGATGTCCTGCGGCGCGCCGAAATGCGCCGCCACTGCGTGCCCGAGTTTCCAAAGCTGCGCGAGTTCTTTTGCCGTGAGACACGGCACACGCCGGAGCGGGCCGTCCACCGGTTCCGGCGTTTGCCCGCCCGGACGCAGTCGCAGTTTTTTGTCGGAAATACACGACCCAATCACGCTTCCGTCGGATGTATCGAGCCGAAAAGTATCCGGCTGCACTTGCCCGGAAACGAGCGTTTCGCCCAGACCCCAGCTCGCTTCGATGAGCATTTCGCCTTCAGCGAGCGGGCTTGCGGTGAACAGCACGCCCGAGACTTCCGCGGCGATCTGTTCCTGAACAATGACTGCCATCGCAGTCTCGCCAGGTTTGTTCTTGTTTGAAAAATATGCACGTGAGCGCGGCGAATCGATGCTCGCGAGGCAGTCACGGATGGCGGCATGAAGGTGCGTCCCGTCGCCAACATTCAAGGTCGAAGTGTATAGCCCCGCCAGCGAAGCGTCCGGCAAATCCTCGATGGTCGCCGACGAACGCACGGCGAAAAATCCGGCGTTGAGTTCGCCAACTTTTGCGGCGATGGCCGAGCCGAGCCCGTTCGACAAATCGCCGCGCGCGGCGGTCGTGATTACGAAACCGGGCGGAACGGCGAACCCGGCCCGCAGCATCGATCCGAGCCGGAATGCCTTTGTTCCTGCGAGCCGCGGGTCGGCGCAGTCGCGCAGGTTCTGGATTTCTTCCGCGTTCATGGTGGTGAGCCCGTGAAGCAGCGCAGCCCGCCGGATTCGCTCCCGACGAAAAGGCGTCCGCGCGCGAGCGTGGGTGAACTGAGCGACAGCCCTTGCTTTGAGGGCCCGGCTTCGTCGTTGAGGAAATGCTTTTCGATCAAGCGGCCGTCGCGGGCGTCGAGCACGGCGAGAAAGCCATCGTTGCTCACGACGAAAACCTTGCCGGCAGCGATTGCCGCCCCCGCGAGAACTGGAGCCCGGTTGCCCGATGTCCAGGACCACAGCTCGCGACCGCTTGCCACATCGAGAGCGACGATCTTGCCACTGCGGCCGGGGCAGATCGCCCTGCCATCGCGCACCGAGATCGGCCCGAGCACCGCGTCGCCGAGTTCCTTTTGCCAGCGGATCGCACCCGTGTGCCGGTCGAGCGCGAGCACCGCGCCGGCAGGATGCGGCGCAGAGTTGACGAAGTCCCCCAATCCCGCACCGATGAGCACGAGGTCATCCGCGAGCGTTGCAGCGCCGGTGGCGGGATAGGGCGTGACTGTGCGCCAGAGAATCCGGCTCAGGTTTTTTGCACGCAGATCGTCATCGCTCTCAATGCGGAGCGCGACGATCGCGTTCCCGCCGACGCCGCTGCCGATGTAAACGACACCGTCGGCAGCGATGGCAGGGCTGCTCTCAGGGTCGATCACATCATGCCGCCAGAGCATCTTTCCGTCAGAGATGCGAACGCCAAACACGTAGCCCGGA
>JAYUIF010000088.1:0-12489 GCA_043766295.1 Spartobacteria bacterium
GGTGGCGATGGCGGAGGCCTTGTCGCTCATTGCGAAGGGCAGGATGAGGTCGCGTCCGTGGAGCATGGAGCCGCAGCTATAGACGACGTTCGGCACGTAGCCTTCGCGCTCGTTGCCCTCGGGGGAGAGGAGCGGTGCGCGCAGGCGGCCGATGACTTTGGTGGGATCTTCGAGATCGAGGAGCGCGGCACCGATGCAATATTTCCGCATGGGGCCGACGCCGTGGGTGATGACGAGCCAGCCGGCTTCGGTCTCGATGGGCGAGCCGCAGTTTCCCACTTTCACGGACTCCCATGTCTCGGCGGGGCGCAGCAGCAGATGAGGGTCGCTCCAATAGTGGGGATTGTCGGAGAACATGATGAAGAGGTTCTCGTCATCCTGCCGCGAAAGCATCGCATAACGGCCGTCAATGCGCCGGGGGAAAAGTGCCATGCCTTTGTTCTGCACCGCGCTGCCGTTGAGTGTGAGCACGCGGAAGTGGAGGAAGTCCTGCGTCTCGATGAACTGGGGCAGAATGGCGTGCCCGTTGTAGGCGGTGTAAGTGGCGTAATACATCACCGAGCCGTCGTCTTCCACGAAGCGGACGAAGCGGGCGTCTTCGATGCCGTTGCTCTCGTTGGCGGAGACGGGGAAGATGATGCGTTCGCTCATGGCGAGCGCCGGGGAAAAGCGCAGTTCGTAGTTGGAATCGGCAAGCCACTGGATGCACTCCAGCGTGCGCTGAAGGTCGCGCGTGGCGGGCCGGGTCTCGCGCCGGACGCGTTTCACGGATTTCTCCAAATCGCTGCGGGTGAAGTTTTCCGCAAGCGGGGACATCACGGCGGTGGCGTGCTCGCCCTCGAAGTTCATCTCGTGGAGTTTGACCGTAAATCGCTTTTTGTTGTAGGCGGGATTCGGGACGATCTCGGGTGCGGTGACGAAGCGGGAAATAGGATCCACGCTGATCGATCCCTCCGCCGTGATCATGCCGCTGCGGAATTCGATGGAGGAAATGTGCCCTTCCCCAGTGGCCCGCAGGCTCATGATGAAACGCAGGGCGCCCTCGGGCACGCCGCTCTGATCGGGGTGCGGGACGATGGAGGGGTTGAAGAGCGCGGCGGATTCCAGCGCGTATTCGCCGGAAAAAAGCGCGCCGATGAGGAGCTGCCGCACGCGCGAGAGCGGACGCTGGGTGAAGATGTGGGACAGCACCTTTTCGTAATGCAGGAGCAGGAGCGACTCGATGTCGAAGTGCCGGGAGTCGAATTCCTGACGCACCGCTTCGAGATTGCGGGCGGCATCCTCCTCCGTCATGGCCAGCGCACGACCGATGATGGTGGTAATGCGCTGGGTGGGAGTGGGGATGAAAGCGCGGATGATGACGCGTGCGCTCTGGGGCAGCAGCGTCACCTCGTGGCGGCGAAGTGGAATGTTCATGATGCAGGGCGCAAATGGGGCGCAATTAAATGCTGGGCGTAATTCATCTCCGCTAGTGAAAGGTGGAATGCAAGCGATGACTCCGCGCCCTGGTTCTCGTTGACACGATCCGCGTGCAGCCCGTCGCCGCAGCCACCGGTGGTGGAATCGTAGAGCGGCAGGCCGAGATCGTTGCGGCCAAGGAACCACTCGAATGCGCGCTTCGCCTCCTGCGACCATGCGGAGTTCCCGGTGGCGTGGAATGCTTCAAGGCACGCAGACACCATCGCCTGAGCTTCCACCGGCTGCTGATCGAAGTCCGCGCGCGCGCCATCGCGCCGATAAAATCCATCGCTGCCGATGGGCCGGAAATGGCCAGCCGGCGTCTTCTGGATGGACGTAAGCCAGCGAAGGGACTTGAGGCCAATTTCCAGAGCCTCGTCATTCGGCATCCATTGGCCGCTGAGGATGAGTGCTTGGGAGAGGCGCGCGTTATCGTAGGAGGCGACGGGCTCAAACCATGGCCATTCCTCCGTGGCGCAGTTTTTCCACAGAGCCACCAGCTTGGCGGTCAACACCTCCCGCGCCTCGTTCACGTCCACATTGGTTTCATAACGGCGCAGGTATTCGTGGATGCCCAAAAGTGTGAAGGCCCACGCGCGCGGCGAAGTGAAGGATTCCACCACGGTGAGACCGCGCTCGAAAAGCTGCGCCGAGAGCCTCTGATGTCCCTCGTTACGTGCGCGTCCTGCGCCGGTGCCCGCAGCCCAGAGCGCCCGCCCGTGGCTGTCCTCGCTGCCGGCTTCCTCCAGCCATTGCCGTCCGTGACTCATGAAATTGCGGAAGCGGCCAGTCTTGTAATCGAATGCGGCGGCAAGAAAAGCGAGGTAGCCCGTGGACAACCTGCCGAGATTTTCCGCAGGCGGCTGCTCGGCAAGCGCATCGAGCAGCACGCACAGGATAAAGGCGCGCGCGTTGTCATCCGTGCAGTAGCCCTCGTGGAAGTTCGGCACGTTGAAAATCGCGTGCTGGAAAATGCCCGTGCCGTCGCTCATGCGCACGATGTGATCGAGCCGGAGCAGAGGAAGTTGATGAGGCCGGGCGGCGAGCGTCCATCCGGCGAAAGCTGCGCGCGGCGTGGCCTTCCGGGCGGCGCGCGCATGTTGAAAAGATTCGAGGTAACGCTGCGCCACCGCTGGCCAGATCATCTCGCGCCCCATTTCGTGGGCACGCTCGCGCGTCTGCCGCAGGTGATCAGGATCGTCGAGAAACCTACAGACCGCCCCGGCGATGGCGGGCGCGTCGCGGAAGGGCACCAGCGCACCCCGCTCCTCCGCGAGCAGCTCCTGAGCGTGCCAGTAGGGTGTGGAGACGACCGCCTTTCCCGCGCCAAAAACATACGCCAGCGTGCCCGAGGTGATCTGTGTCTCGTTCAAATAAGGCGTCAGGTAGATGTCCGTCGCGCCGATGAATTCCTTGAGATCCTCGTTCGACACAAAGCGGTTGTGGAAGATGACGTGCTCCTTCACGCCGCGATGCTCCGCGAGCCGCTCCAGACTGAGCCGGTAGCGCTCCCCCTCACGCGCGACGAGTTGCGGATGCGTGGCCCCGAGCACGACATACACCACGTTCGGATGCCGCCGCACAATCTCCGGCAGCGCCTCGATGGCGTGCTCAATGCCCTTGCCCGGCCCCAGCAGCCCGAAGGTGAGCAGCACCATGCGGCCATCCATGCCGAGTTGCGCCTTGTGAAAGCCGGAGTCCGTGAACGGCATATCCGGAATGCCGTGGGGAATGACGTCCACCTTGGCGTCCGCCACGCCGTAAATGTCGCGCAGAATCTCCGAGCCCTTGCGCGCCATCACCACCACCCGGTCGCTGCGCTGCACCAACTCATCCATCACCCTTCGCTGCGCGGCATCCGGCGCACGCAACACCGTGTGTAAAGTCGTCACCACCGGCATCCGCACTTCTTTCAGCAAGGCCAGCAGATGGCTCCCCGCCGGCCCGCCGTAGATGCCGAATTCATGCTGCACGCACAGCACCTCCGCGTTGTTAAAATTTAGGAAATCCGCAGCGCGCCGGTAAGAATCCAGATCCTTCTCCAGCAGTTCGCAGCGCACGCGCGCTGGATAATCGTAACCCTCCACCCGGTCATTCACCGCAGCCACGAAACACTGGGAATCCGGAGCCGCGCCCGCCACCGCCTCACACAAGTCATGCGTGAAAGTGGCGATGCCACAGCGCCGCGGCACATAATCGCCAACGAAGGCGATGTGTTTGGTATTGGTCGGAGTATTCACAGGTATCAGTCGCGCATTACCATCCGCCGCATAATGACAGCGGACAGTGCCCCTTGTCTATAATGGCGAGCAGCTATGGAGCGCGGTGATGCAATCACCGCTTTGGTTTGCAGCGCGGAGCGCGCGGCGGGAACGGCGTCCGCGAGGCGAAAGTCTCTCCCCACCACCGGCTCCGCCGCCCCCGAAAAGCGGCGATTTCATCGCCGCACTCCAAAACCGCGATTGCATCGCCGCACTCCATGCGCGACAAGCCGCGACCATGCCTTCCAACGACACCTCGTGGCCTCATGCGCCGACGCATCGGCTCGCCGGAGCTGGCACATTCATGGTCACGGCGGGCACGTATCGGAAGGCGCATCATTTCCGCGATCCTGAACGCCTCGACGTGCTCCAGCGGGGCCTGCTGAAACTCGCCTCCGAGTTCGGCTGGCAACTCGAAGCGTGGGCCATTTTCTCGAACCACTACCACTTCATCGCCCACTCGCCGCCCGGTGGCGCGGAATCGCTCAGCGCGATGCTGCGCGACCTCCATCGCAAGCTCGCCCAGTGGGTGAACCGCCTCGACGACGCACGGGGCCGGCAAGTCTGGCACAACTTCTGGGAGACGCACCTCACCTACGAGCGTTCCTATCTCGCCCGGCTGAATTACGTCCACCAAAACGCCGTGCATCACGGCCTCGTCCCCGTCGCCAGCCAGTATCCGTGGTGCAGCGCCGCGTGGTTCGAGCGCGCCGCGACTCCCGCGCAGGTGAAAACGATCTACAGCTTCGCCACCGACCGCCTCCAAGTCCTCGACGAATGGCAGCCCCATGGAGCGCGGTGATGCAATCACCGCTTTGGTTTGCAGCGCGGAGCTATGGAGCGCGGCGATGCAATCGCCGCTTTGGCAGGCAGCGCGGAGCGCGCGGCGGGAACAGCGTGTGCAGGCGAAAGTCTCTCCCCACCACCGGCTCCGCCGCCACCCAAAAGCGGCGATTCCATCGCCGCGCTCCATAGCCCGGAGCGAGTGCGGCGTTGCCTGTGGGGCGGCGGGAGCGTAGAGACGGCGCGTGCTTTCACCGCTTGCCAGTCTTGCTGATTACCACGCGCACACGCCGCTCTGCCGCCATGCGGAGGGATGGCCGGTGGAATATGCACGCGTGGCGCTGGAGTGCGGACTCGGGGAGTTGGGTTTTGCGGATCATAATCCGATGCCGGAGGCGTTCGATGATTGGCGGATGTTGCGCGAGGATTTGCCGCGCTATTTCGATGAAATCGCCAAGGCGCGCGCCGAATTTCCACAGCTCCACATCAAGCTCGGGCTGGAATGTGATTTCATCCCCGGCCACGAAAAGTGGATCGAGGAACTCGCGGGCATGGCGGAATGGGATTACCTCATCGGCAGCGTCCACTATCTGCCGGAGGGCTGGGAGGTGGATAATCCGAAATATCTCAGCCGTCACACGGGCGGTGCGGCGGAGGAAATCTGGGCGAGCTATTGGCGGCTCTACGCGCAGTGCATTCGCAGCGGGCTGTTTGATTTTGTGGCGCATCCGGACTTGCCGAAAAAATTTGGCATCCATCCAGCGGGCGACTTGCGGCGTTACTACGATGGGGCGATTGCCGCGCTTGCGGAGACGGGCGTGCCCTACGAAATCAACACCGCCGGCTGGCGGAAAGAATGTGCCGAGCAATATCCGGCGCGCGAATTCATCGAACTCGCGCACGCGGCGGGCGTGCCGATGCTGATCAGTTCGGACGCACATACGCCCGGCGACGTGGGTGCGGGTTTCGCCGAGGCTGCGGCGCTGGCGAAGAGCGTGGGCTACACGCACACGCTGCGCTTTTCGCGCCGGCAGCGCGTGAGTGTTGCGATGGTAAATGTGTGAGCGGGACTCGCGCATGAAACTCCTCGCTCGCGGCCACACGCTCACTTTTCCCAGCCGCCCGCTCATCATGGGTATCGTGAATTTGGTCGCGGATTCGTTCTCCGGCGATGGCATTACGGACATCGAAACTGCGGTGGTAAAAGCGCGGCAGCTTGTCGCCGACGGAGCGGACATCGTGGACATCGGTGCCGAAAGTGCGCGCACCAATCGCGGCCCGATCCCCGAGGAGGAGGAAGCGGCGCAACTGCTGCGCTTCATCGAGCGCTGGGAGGAAACCACTTTGCTTTCCATCAATACGTGGCGACCCGGCGTCGCGCGCCGCGTGCTCCCGCGCGGCGGACATATCCTCAACGACATCGGCGCGCTTCCCGATGACGAGAATGCGCGCATTTGCGCCGACACCGGTGCGGCGCTGCTCATCATGCACACGCTCGGCCAGCCGAAGGTCGCGCACACGCACGTCGGCTACGATGATGTGATGGCGCAGCTCGATGATTTCTTCGCCGAAAAACTCGCGCTCGCGGAAAATGCAGGCGTGCCGCGCGACGCAATCCTCCTCGATCCCGGCATAGATTTTGCGAAGCAGCGCGACGACAATCTGCGCATCTACCGCGATCTGGATCGGCTGCACCACTTTGGCCGTCCGCTGCTCCTGCCAGTCTCGCGCAAAACGGTGATCGGCGATGTGCTCGGCCTGCCGGCACCGGAGCGCGACGCAGGCACCATCGCCTGTCTCGTGAGCGGGATGTTGCGCGGCGCGCAAATTTTCCGCGTCCATAACGTGCGAGCCGCAGCGCAAGCGGCGCGCATGATTGCGGCTGTCGAATGATCCCGCGCTTACAGCCGCACCGAGACTCCGTGCGCAGCCAGATATTTTTTCACATCCGCCACGGTGTATTCGCCGAAGTGGAAAATGCTCGCGGCGAGCACGGCGTCGGCGCGGCCTTCGCTGAGCACATCGGCCATGTGCGCGAGATTGCCCGCGCCGCCGCTGGCGACGACGGGGACGCCCACCGCCTCGCTCACGCGGCGCGTGATGACGAGGTCGTAGCCGGCCTTCGTGCCATCGGCGTCAATCGAGTTCAGCACGATCTCCCCTGCCCCGCGCTCGACGGTCTCCACGGCCCACGCGACTGCATCTTTGCCGGCGGGTTTGCGTCCGCCGTGGATGAAAACTTCCCAGCGATCCGGCGCGGTTTTTTTGCAATCAATGCTGACGACGATGCACTGGCTGCCGAATTTTTCTGCGCCAGCGGTGATGAGTTCCGGCGTGGCGATGGCGGAGCTGTTGATGCTCACTTTATCCGCGCCGGCTTTGAGCATCGCGCTCATGTCCTCCACGGCGCGGATGCCGCCGCCGACGGTGAGCGGCATGAAGCAGCACGCGGCGGTGCGCTCGATCACATCCACCATCGTGGCGCGGCCATGCGCGCTGGCCGTGATGTCGAAAAAAACCATCTCATCCGCGCCTTGATCGTTGTAGCGGCGTGCAAGCTCCACGGGGTCGCCGACGTTGCGCAGGCCACCGTCCTCGGCGCGTCCGAATTGCACGCCGCGTGTGACTTTTCCATCGTGGACATCGAGGCACGGAATGACGCGTTTGGTGAACATGAGTCGCGCGATTTAGCGGGCGCGGAGCGCGGGCGCAACCCCGGCGGAAAGTGACAGTCTTGTATGACAGCATTCTTCGATTCAAATCGCACGCGAACTGTGCTTGAGTCCCGCACCCATGAGCGACAAGCAACAAGCTCCCGAGCCCGCAAAAGAAGTCATCGCCCCGAGACACGAGTCATTGCGAAAGGAATTTGACGAGGCGCTGCGCGAACTTCAACCCGACTACGGCGAAGTGCGTCTTTGGCTCGTCGCACGCGATCCGCAATGGCTGTTTGCTTATTGGGAGTTCAATCCCGACGAGCATCCCGGCGCGCGTGGCGAGGATGGTGCAGCGCATTTTTTCCTCCGCGTCCAGCGTGCGGATGGCGCGGTCGAGGCGACTGTGAAAATCCAACCCTCCTCGGGAAATTGGTATGTGCCCGTGCGGCATCCCGACTGCGGCTACACTGCCGAGCTTGGCTTTTACACGATGGGGACGTGGGCATTTCTCGCGCGCTCGGGCGCAACCCGCACTCCACCCGTGGACACAGACGACACGTTTACAGCGCCGCCCTCTAAAATTCCCGCACGACTCAGTCTCGCCGAAATGCGCGCGCTCATGGCGGGCCAATCGCAGCCCGGCGAAAGCAACGCGCAGACCGCCGCGCGCGTGCAGGACGCAGCACGCCGTGCTGTGCGCTGGACGCCCGAGCAAGAGCGGATGCTGGAGAAATTACTCATCGAGGAAATAAAGACGACCAATGGGAAGCAGCGGACCGAGCGGGAGAAATAAAAAAGCCGGAGCCTTTCGACCCCGGCTTTTTGTGAGTGTGTGCGGTGTGCTTAGATTTTGTCGGCGGAGTATTCCCAGCCTTTGCGATAGACGGCGCGCTTGATGAATTTGTTCGCGTCGGCGTTGTCAAATTTGAGCGCCTTTGAATTCCACACGAGACGCTTGCCGGGGAAGCGCATGGCGAGGCCGCCGATGAGCGTAGCCTCGGTGAGCGGGCACGCGAAATCGAAGTGGCTGGCCCACGAAAATTCTTTTCCGTTCTTGATGGACTCAGTCCATTCCTGCTGCGGATTTCCCTGCGTGATGCTCCGTGGTTCGGTCTTCGGGATTTTATCCGCCGGAAATTCTTCGCGACGTTTCTTTGGCCAAATTTCCATGTCCTTCGCCTGATCGCTCTTGTTTAAAATGACGCCTTCGGTGCCGACGATCATCCAGCCGCCGCCGGAGACGCCCCTCGCGAAAGCCTCGCTCATTTCGACCATCGCGGGGAATTCCGGCAGGTAGGGTTTGCCGTCGGGTTTCTTGCCTTCATACCAAGTGAATGGAATGTCGCCGTGGCCGGGGACGTTGGTAAATTCGAGCTTCACAACCGAGCCGGTCGGCCACGCGATCGGCGTGAGATCGTCCACTTGCATCGCGGTGACGGCGCTCGCTGTGGTGAGCCCGAGTGCGACGAATGGTGCGTCCATCAAGTGGCAGCCCATGTCGCCAAATGCGCCCGCGCCCCATTCGAGAAAGCCGCGCCATTTGAAAGGATGCACGTTGTCCGCGTAGGGAATATCGGGCGTGCCGCCGAGCCATTGCGTCCAGTCGAGATGCGCGGGAGCGACAGCGCCGGGATTAAGAATGGCCTTGTTGCCCTGCGGCCAAATGGGGCGGTTCGTCCATACGTGGACTTCTTTCACTTTGCCGATGACGCCCGCTTTGACCCACTCGGCGGTCACGCGATTACCTTCGTAAGTGTGACCCTGGTTGCCCATCTGCGTGATGACTCTTTTCTTGCGCGAAGCGATGTGCAACTGGCGATTTTCCCACAGCGTATTGGTGAGTGGTTTCTGAATGAACACATGCTTGCCGAGCCCGATGGCGTGCATCGCGGCTGGGTAGTGCATGTGGTCGGGCGTGCTGATCGTCACGGCCTCGATGCCCTTCATCTCGTCGAGCATTTTGCGGAAGTCGGTGTAGGTTTTTGCGTTCGGATATTTCTGCTGCGAGCGCGCGAGGCTGTTCGCGTCCACATCGCAAAGAGCGACGATTTCGTTGTTGGCGGAAACGCCCGAGGCATCGCTTTCGCCCTTGCCCATCACGCCGATGCACGCGAGCGCGAGCTTCTTGTTCGCGCCCTGCGCACGTAGGTAATTTGGAAACATGCTCGATGCCGTGATGGCGCCGATGCCTTTGAGAAATGAACGACGGGATGTCTGCGGAATGTGGATCATGTGGTTGTTGGGTTTTGTTGGGAAATGAACGAGCGCACCTGCGAAGGAGCATCACCCGTGGGGGCATTGCCAGCTTAGAGTCTGAGTGAAATTATTTAACACGGTGCTGCCCGCCAAGCACGGCGCTCACGTCCCAATTTTTCGCAGCGAGCAACTCGCGCGCGGCCCCGGAGTCCACTCCGCGCGCGGCGGCCACCATGCGCACTGCGCGGTCGCGCAATTTCACGTTCGTCGCACGCAGATTCACCATCGCGCCGCCGCGCACTTTACCGAGGCGGATCATCGCGCAGGTGGAGAGGATGTTCAGCGCGACCTTCGTGGCGCTGCCCGCTTTCAACCGTGTGGAGCCTGCGACGATCTCGGCACCGGTCGGCAGATCGATCTCCACATCCCACGGCTGCGCCGATGCGAGTCGCGCTGGATTGCAGGTGAGTAAAATCGTCCGCGCTCCCAATTCACGTGCGCGAGCCAGAGCGCCGAGCACGAATGGCGTCCGCCCGCTCGCCGTGATGCCGCACACCACATCGCCTGCGCGCACGCCGCGCCCGACCATCGCGAGCGCGCCCGATTCGCGTGAATCCTCCGCCGCTTCCACCGCGTGCGTGAGTGCCGCCCAGCCGCCAGCGATCACGCCCTGCACCAACTCGGACGACGTGCCGAAAGTCGGCGGAATCTCACTCGCATCCAACACGCCCAACCGTCCGCTCGTTCCAGCGCCCGTGTAAAAAAGCCGCCCGTCATCTGCCAGCGCAGTCACGATATTCTCCACCGCAGCCGCGAGTTTTTCCTCGCACGCCGCGAGCGCCACTTGCACGCGATCCTCCTCCTCCACAAACAACGCCACCAGTTCGCGCGCCGTCATTTTTTCCAACTCCCCCGCGCGTGCGTGTGCCTGCTCGGTCGCCGCGACAGCCAGCTCTCTGGTGCTTTCGATTTCAGCGGAAAGAGCGGCGGAAATTCCCGTTTGTGTCGCCGCTTTTCTCGCCAGCGCAGCCGCGCCGAACGCCCCGCTCCGCGTGCAAAGCTCGACGTTCGCGCCGGGTAATTTCTCCACGAGCAACCTTCGATAGTGCGCCGCATAGCCCGGCTCTTTCGTGAGAAGCCCTCCAAGCAAGCGCACCTCCACGCGCTCCATCCCGAGACGCTGCGCGACCGCGAACGTAAACTCCGCGAGATCGCCCGCACGATGTTCGATCAGCTCCCGCATATCCATGTCGCCCGATTCCGCTGCGCGGACAATCACCGGTGCCAGCCGGGCGACCTGCATCTTGTCGGCTTGGTTCGCCCAGTCCACGAGCTGCGGCAGTTCATTCAGCGAAAGCTCGGCGAGGATCGCCGATGCGAGTGGTGAGAGCGCGCCTTCGATGTCGTAGCGCAGGATCACTTTTCGCAGCGCGTGCCGGCACATGTCGTAGCCGCCACCACGGTCGCCGAGGATGTGCCCCCAGCCGCCCGCCTTTTCCACATGCCCTGCCCTGCGCCCATGCACCACCGCGCCCGTGCCGCTGATGACCACGATCCCATCGCCATCGCCCAGCGCCGTGGCAAAGCCCGACTCCCGATCGCTTCCCACGCTCACACGCGCCAACGGCCACGCCGCGACGGCCAGGCGCCGCAACCTGACGCGATCACTTTCCGACAAACACCCCGCGAGAAACACGCCCACCTCCGCCGCCTCGCGTGGCAATACCGCGAAGAGTTGCGCGAGATACACGTCCGTCGAGAGCTTCAAATTCGCCGCGCTGAGCTGGCCTTCGCCGAGCACGCGCCCCGCGTCGTCGAGCAGCACCCAATCGGTCTTCGTGCCACCGCCTTCGACGCCGAGAATAGTGTGAGCTGCCATTTGAATAAATCGGTTTTCAACCAATGCCCCTACAACGCGCGCTTGGCAATGGCGGCAAACCAACTAACTCAACAGCCACTCAAACATGACACCCGCACTTTTATGGTTCCGCCGCATCTGCTGGCTTGGCGTTGCGATTTGGACCGCGACCGTTTTTTACCTCTCGTCGCGAACCGGCGCGGAACTCGCCGAGGATATGCCATTCTTGATGAAAATGTGGGACAAGCAGTTGCACTTCATCGCGTTTTTCTGCGGCGCGTGCGCCCTCCTGCCAGCGCTGCGGCTCAGCTACGCGTGGTCGTGGAAAAAAATCGTGCTCACCGCCATCGTGATCCTTTCCATCTACGGCGCGCTCGATGAAGTGCATCAATACTGGACGCCAAGCCGCAGCGCGCTCGACCCGCTCGACTGGCTCGCAGATACTCTCGGAGCCAGCATCGGCACCGCACTCGCCTTTTACATCCATGCCTTCTGCGAAAGAAAAAATCGCCGCTCTTCGACGGGAAATTGAGGAGCACGACCGTCGTTATTACGTCGAGGCCCGCCCGACGATCAGCGATGCGGATTACGATGCGCTTTTCCGCGAACTCCGCGCGCACGAAGCGGCACACCCGGAACTCATCTCGCCCGATTCCCCAACGCAACGCGTGGGCGGAAAAGCGACGGCAGGCTTCAAGCAAGTGCGCCACGCGATGCCGATGCTCTCGCTCGATAATCTCTTCGCGAAGGACGGCCTCGACGCGCTGAAAAAATGGATCGTCAGCGTCGAGAAACTCCTCCCCGGCGAGTCGCTCGAATGGCTCGTCGAGCCAAAGATTGACGGCCTCGCCGTGAACCTGCGCTACGAGCGCGGGCGCTTCGTCACTGGTGCCACGCGCGGCGACGGCGAGATGGGCGACGACATCACGGAGAACTTGAAAACTATCCGCGCCATCCCGCTCCACATCGCCGACGAACGCGACGTGATCGAAGTGCGCGGCGAAGTTTATCTCCCCGTTGTCGCGTTTCGGAAAATTTGCGACGCGATGCGTGCAGCGGGCGAGGAACCTTTTGCCAATCCACGCAATGCCGCCGCCGGATCGCTCAAGCAACTCGACCCCGCCATCGTCGCCACGCGCCCGCTCGCCATCGTGCTTTACAGCCCCGGCGAGTGCTCCGGCGAATTGCCGCCGACGCAATCAGCCCTGCTCGAATGGCTCAAGCAACTCGGCTTTCCGGTCCCGCATTTCCAAAAACTTTACCACACTGCGGACGA
>JAYUIF010000089.1:0-2143 GCA_043766295.1 Spartobacteria bacterium
CTTGTTCAAAGGCGCGCTGCGCCGTCTCGAATGCAACATCCTCCCGCCACGTGCCGATGAGCGCATCGAGTTCGTGATGCTCATCTCCGTCTCCGCCTATTTCGCGTTCGACCTCATCAATCGTGAGCCAGCGGTGAGGCGAGCGGTCATCGATTTTTTTCGCGAGTTTCTGTTGGTAATCGGCGTTTCCGCGATCCTCTAGTGCGACCAGATAGGCCATGAGCCGACGCCGCTCGGCCTCGTCGAGTGTTCCGACTTCCTGCATCAGTGCGTCCAAGCTCATGGCCGCACCGTAGCCGCGCGATCCGCTTCGTGCAAAGGCGTTCTGCGGCGACAGACATTTTCCGTGCAAAGAGGCTGCGGGATCGCTAGCTCATTCCCGCACGCCCCTTATGAAAACGCATCGTCCGATGTTCGTCTCTATGCTGATGGTTCTCAGCGTGTTCACCCATGCGCAGGACAACGCCACGCCTGCGCCCGCAGCCGCGGATGCACCGGCACCCGCCGCAGCCCCCGCGCAATCGGAGATGCAGAAGTGGATCGCCACCACGGATGCGCAGTGGCAGGCGGTGTTCAAACGCGATGTCAGCGACGTGCATCTGACGGAACTCGAAAAGCTGAAGCAGCAGTATGTGGCTTCACTCGAAGCGGCCGTCACCAAGGCGAGCGGCGCGGGGGATCTGGATGGCGCGGTCGCACTGCGCAACGAACAGAAGCGATTCGCCGGGACAAACGTATTCCCGGAGCAGGACGATGCCGCCGAAGCCGCCACCGTGAAGCAAATCCGTGCGGGCATTCGCGCACAGATTGCGAAGCTGGAAAAGGACCACGCCGCGCGCGCCAAGGCGCTCCACGCCAAATACGATCAGGTGCTCGCGCAGGCGCAGACGCAACTCACCCAGCGCCAGCGCCTCGAAGACGCGCTGCTCGTGAAAGCGAAGCGCGAAGAAGTTGCCGCGGCGTGGATCACGCCTGCGGTCGCCACCGTCGCAGAGAAAACAAACCCGCCCGCGACGGCTCCCGCCGCCGGAGTGCAAAAACCTGCCACGCTCGTGAAGAAAGTTCCCTTTGGGACAAAGCCGGGTTCCGGCATGGCACAAGTAAAGGCAGAGGACGCTCCACTCGTGCCATTACGCAATGGAGAGGTAGTCAATGTCACGCATCCAAGCGGCGGAGCCAACTGCGTCTGGGTGAGCTTTCCTGAATCTTTGCAGGGTTTCCAATTCACAAAGAGCAAGAAGATCAGTGTGCCACTGAGCTTCAGGGTGCAAACTGACGGCTTAGTTTATCTGGCCTGCACATCCGATTTTGGGCGCTTCTACTCTGGGGGTGCTTGGCAAAAAGAAGTCATCGGTGAGGACGAACTGCTGAAGCAGGGCTGGAAGAAGCAAGACGATCTTATACTCAGGGATTCGGATGAGGTGCCGGGGCATCACGTCTGGTGGGTTTATGCTCGCGAATGCAAGGCGGGCGAAAAATTCGTGTATCGCACCGGGAAATATGCGCCACCGATCCTGCTGGTGAAGTGAGTCCCTTGCGCAGGACTTATTTCATCCTCCAGTGCCTCAGAGCAGAATCTCGCGCGCCACTTTGCCCGAGACATTCGTCAGCCGGAAGTCACGGCGGGCGTAGTTGTAGGTGAGGGCTTCGTGGTCGAGGCCGAGGAGGTGGAAAGAGCGGCTGATTTTCGAAAGAAAGCCACTGCCCCGCGCGCTTGCGGGGCGCGGGATTTCCGGCAGCTTCGCGTCCCTTTCAAGGCGTGGGATCAGTTCACGTAGGCCGCCTCATTCGAGAACAGCAGCGCCTGCGCGTAGGTTTCCCATTGGTTGAGCGCGCGACGGGAGACGCGGAACGCATCGTTCTTGATCGCAGCCCGCGCGTCCATGCGGTTGCCTCCGCCCTGCTTGACGTTCTTCGCGGCGAAATTGTTCGCGGCCCAATCCTGCGATTCGATCCTCACGAATTCGAGGCCCATCTTGAACTCCACCGGCGTCGGCTTCCGCTGGAAGATGATGAGATGGAGTGCCAAAATTTTCGCACCCGTTATCAACTCCTCCCGGTCCGGAATTTTTTTGGAGATGGATCGGTGGAGTGCGAGGACCACCTGGGCAGTGGCATTGTTCAGGTCGCTGGTGACCTCGGG
>JAYUIF010000090.1:0-2140 GCA_043766295.1 Spartobacteria bacterium
GCCATCGCCGAAAAGGTGAACGGGCTGGAGGAAAGCGAACGCTACGAACTGCGGGAGAGGAAGCAATTGGAGCCGTTCTGGCTGGCCATGACGACCGAGGAGAGATCGCATTATCTCGAACTCATCCTGCCGACGGACTTCAAGCGGATGATTGAAAATTTCAACGCGATGCATCCGCTCAAGCGTAGGGAAATGGTGGAGAAAGCCGTGAATGATTTACGTGCGCGTGGTGGGGAAAAAATGCCCGCCGAACTCACGCCCGCCCAGCAACGCAAGGTCGTGAACGAGGGCCTCAGAGCCTATTTCAGTGAAGCCACTATCGAGGCCAAGATGGACGCGATCCCCTTTATCGAGGAGCTGGAAAAATCCATCCAATGGAATCGGTGAGCAATAGGATGAGCGACCGGCGTCTTCGCGCCTTCACGCTCGTCGAACTCGCGGCAGTCATCAGCATCGTCATCGCGCTGGCGGCACTCAGTTACCCCGTGTGGATGCACTTTCAGCGCACGGCGCAGACGTCGTCTTGTATGCAAAACATGCGACAGATCGGTGCCGGACTCGTCAAATACCTCGGCGAGCACGACACCACTTTTCCCACGCTCGTCATGTCCCGCTGGGATAAAACAGAGAAGAGCGACGCACTCGATACCGTGCTGGCTTCCTACGTGCAGGACCCGCGTGTATTCGCCTGCCCGAGTGACAACCGACACCTCTACGAAACCACCGGCACCAGCTATTGGTGGAACACCAAACTCAACGGCCAGCGACTCGCGGGACTCAGCGTGAACTACATGAAACTGGATACTCTCGATTCACCGAGCCGCATCATGGTGCTCACCGACAAAGAGGGATTTCACCCGCACCTCATGCACAAAATCAACGTCCTCTACGCCGACGGCCACGCATCTCAGGAACTCACATTTGTGAGCGATAGCGACGATTGATCGGCGCGATCTCGATTTCGCAAATGCGCTACTTGCCTGCCTCGGCGAGAAGCTGGCGTTCCGCTTCGATCCAGTCGCTCAGCGAATCGCCCGACTGGCCTGTGCTCATGCGTGCCTCAGCGATGAAATAGGCGCGCAGCGCAATCACCGCCTGCGGGATTTGCGTGGTCATGGTCTTCTTGCTCGGCGCTGCTGGTTTGCTCACGCGTTCCACTGCGGGCGCGGCGGTGAGCTTGCGTTTCGTGACTGTTTTGGCGGCCCCGTTGGCCGACCCCACTGCTGTTTTTGTTTTCGTTGCCATATAATTATGTCTCCCGCCGGACTCGGGGGACAGGGCACCCGGCTGGCACTGAAATGGCATTTCCTCCGGACGAGGGCAACGCGAAAATCATGCGCAAATTTTACAGCGATGAACGCAGTTCGCGCAGCCGCTCCCGGGAGAAAGAATCGCGGGAATCGCAGTTCGCCGCTTCACCGTAGGCGCGGGCGGCGACGGCTTTGTCGCCAAGTTGTTCCGCAATCTGGCCGAGAAGCCTCCACGCATCGGCGCGATAGGGGCGGACGTTGTTGTGGCGGAGGATGTCCGCGTAGGCGCGCTCGGGCTTGCCGATGGCGACGAGGGTGAGCGGGAGGCGGCGGCAGATGCTCCAATTTCGCGGCGCGGCATCGGCGGCATCGGCGAGGAGTTTGATTTGCGGCTGGCCGGATTTCGCCTCGGCGATTGCGGCGCGGAGGACGAGCGCATCGGCGATAAAAAGCGGCGACGCCTCAGCTTTCGACAACTCATCGAGCGCGACGGCGTAGTCTTTTTGGCGAAGCGCCATCGTCGCCACGTTGAAATGCGCGACTGCGAGATCGGGTTCAGTTTTCAACGCCTCGCGGTAGAGCGAAAGCGCATCGGCATCGCGACCGGCGACAGCGGCGAGCTGGCCAAGATTCACGAGCATCCGCACGCCGCGGCCTGCGCGCTCGGCGGTTTCCGCGACGAAGGTGGGTTGGTCGCGCCAGTAATCCTGCTGCCGCCACGTCTGCACTGCGAGGAAGAGCATCCAAACGGTGGCGACTGCAACAGCGCGACGCGGGGCGCAGCGGTCGCGGAATGTGAACGCGATGGCCGCGATGAGAAATGCGCTCGGCACGTAGAGCCAGTGTTCGGCGACCGTGGCGTTGAGGCTGATGAAATTACTCACCGGCAG
>JAYUIF010000091.1:0-12444 GCA_043766295.1 Spartobacteria bacterium
CGGCAGCGTAGGCTTCTCAGGGTTGTGAGAGCAGTTGCTTTAGTTCCCCTGCCTCCCATTGGCCGGGCGCGTTGGGCTTGTCCAGATAGCCGTAATTCAAAATAGAGCCGGCTTGCGCCAGCGTGAGACGCGAGACTTTTCCAAAAGCGCCCATACCCATCACGGAGCGCAGGTTCGTTTTTTTCTGCGAAATGAAATCGAGCAGCGTGGTGAAATCGCGAACTGTCGTTGTGAGCGTGGCGATTTTGAAAATATCGGCTCCAGCGCGAAATGCTGCGCGCTCCCGTTTCAACAAACTGGTAAGTGGTGGAGTCCTACGAAAGTGATGATCCGAAATTACCACCCGCACTCCGCGTGCTTTGGCCGCAGTGATGACCTCTCCCAGCGATTTCACGGAGCGCAACTCCACATCCACCAACGAAGCGAACGGCAGCAAACGCAGCAGCAACGAGCGGCGCGTTGCGAGGGAGAGGTGATTCATTCCGCCTTCGGTAGGATGGCGTGCCGTCAAAAGCGCGGGCACTTTGAGTGCGCTGAGTGTGCGTTCAATTTCATCCACGCGATCTGCAAGCGCATCCAGACGGAACTCCAGTATGTCCACCTCTCCGCCACTCAACTTTGCAGCCATGCGCAGGCCCGCAGGCGTGTGAACCGTAGCAACTACATTTGGGCGATTCATCGCCACGCTCGCAATTTTTCTCGCACTCGGTGCGGTTTGCGCGGCTATCTTGTGTGACTTCATCACAAACAGAATGATAGGACGCCGTCAGGAACTCAATTTACAATTCCTCCAAATCGTGGACGCGCTCTTGCTCGCCTTCGCATTCTGGAGTGCTCACACGTTTCGGTTTATTGGTGTTGAGTGGAAATTATTCGCAACATCCATCGCTCCCTTTCGCGAGTTTCAGTGGCTTCTTTTTGTGCTCGTTCCATTCGGCCCGATTTGTTTTGAGGCGCAGGGATTCTACGAGCACCCCACCCGCAAGACATTCGCAAAATCGCTTGCGCAGCTTGGTCGCGGAGCACTCATCCTCGGTCTCATCATTGCTGGCTCATCGTATTTTTTAAAACTCAACCTCGAGAGCCGCGCCGTCATGCCGCTCTTAGGTTTTTTCGGTGCCGTTCTCATCCTTCTGCGCGAACGCGTCACCATCTCCCGTTATCGGAGACGGATAAAAACAGGAGCGCTCCGTGAGCCTATCATCCTTGCTGGGAGTGTTGAGGACATGAATCAATTCCGTCATTCCTTCACTGCGGAACAGGTCATGGAGATCGAGGTCGCCGAGCAGATAGATGTTGAAAAACAAACTGCTAGTGAACTCATCTCTGCACTTCACAAACACACAGTGGGGCGTGTCATCTTTATCGGCGATCACACGCAACTCGGGCGGCTACAGGAACACATCGCAGCTTGTGAAATCGAAGGCGTCGAGGCGTGGCTGAGCGCAGACTTTCTTCGCACGGCAATCGCACGTCCCGACTTCGATGCTTTTGGTAACAAGCCGATGCTCGTTTTTCGCGCAGCGCCGAGTGTTTCCTGGGCGTTGCATATCAAGAGCCTGTTTGATCGCGCGATCGCACTTGTGGCTCTCGTCCTTCTCTCGTGGCTCTTTTTGGTGATCGCTATCATCATCAAAATCACCTCGCCGGGTCCTGCAATTTTTCGGCAGGCGCGTGGCGGAAAAAATGGACGCCCATTTCAAATTTTGAAATTCCGCACGATGGTGACTGACGCGGAAATGCAGCGCGATGAGCTGGCGCGCATGAATCAAAACAGCGGCCCCGCTTTTAAAAGTGATCGCGATCCGCGCATCACCCGCATCGGAAAATACCTACGCAAAACATCACTCGATGAACTTCCCCAGCTTTGGAATGTTGTTCTTGGCGATATGTCGCTCGTCGGTCCGCGCCCGCTTCCCATTTACGAAGTCGAGAAGTTTGAAACCACCGCCCAGCGTCGCCGTCTCAGCATGAAGCCGGGCATTACGTGCCTTTGGCAAATCTCCGGTCGGAGTAACATCACGAGCTTTGAGCGATGGGTCGCTCTCGACCTCGAATACATTGATAACTGGTCTTTGTGGCTCGATGCAAAAATCCTATTCCGCACCATTCCTGTCGTTCTCTTTGGTCGCGGAGCGAAATAGCACGCAGCTTAAAATCTCCCGCTTGCATATAGCTTGAGAAAGTCATTGCCCGATGCGGGACAGCCTGCTTTTCTCCGCCGCTCTCGAAATAAACCTCTTACACTGAATCAAAACGAATGGGCTCCATCAAGAAGCGCCGCAAATCGAAAATCAATCGGCACAAACGTAAAAAGCGGATGAAACTCAACCGCCACAAGAAGCGTTTGCGCTACAAGAGCTAGGCGCTAGGCTGTCGCGCCATGAAGAGGTTTCGTTTGCCCGCAAATTCCCGCTGGCTGCGGACCACGTTTCTATTCGCTGTGTTTTGCGCAGCGACGGGAACTCTTCTTTCCACGCCGAAAGCGACATCGAAAAAATCCGACGCGAAAACCGCGGAGCTTCCTACTGCCAACACGCAGCGTCCACCAGCGACCGACGATTTATACGAAGGCACTGCGCCTGCGAAGTCGGTGCTGCCAAAGTCCGTGGTGCCTGCTGAGAACAAACTCGAGGCGACGATTTCACCGGGGCCGAAGTATGCGGATGCATGGCCGTCGGAGTATCGAAAGGCGGAGATGGATTTGCAACTCGCGCCTGTGTTGGAAAATCGTGCGAACGCGATGGCGGAGTTTGTGCGCGGTCAGCAGGCGAGTGCGAAGGGCGACCCGGATGTAGCGCTCGACGCTTGGAAGCGTGCGAGTTCGCTTGATCCTGCGAATGCGGAGTTGGCGGTGAAGGTCGCCTTTGAACTGGCGAAGCGCAACGAACCCGCTGAGGCCATTCGCATTCTCAAAGACAGCATCGCGGCTGCGCCAAAGGAGCCGAAGACGCACATCTATCTTTCGCAGATTTATGCGAAGAATTTGAACAAGCACGACCTCGCGCTTGCTGCTGCGCTAAAGGCCACCGAGGTAGCGCCGGATTTTTTTCCATCGTGGGCCGCGCTTTATGAACTGCACGATGCTGCGGGGGAAAAAAAGAAGGCGGCGGACGTGATGGAGAAGGCGATCAAAAGCCCGGCGAGGAGCGCGGACTATTGGCTGCAACTTGGTGGATTTTTGCGGAAAGTTTTTTTAAAAGACGACGGCACTGCGTCGCCGGTGGAATTGTGGCAGATGGAAACGGTATTTCGCAAGGCCGTGGAGTTGAAGCCCGACGATGCGAGTGTGCTTGCGCAGGCCGGCGATTTTTTCGCGCTCGCGCGATACCAAAAAGAGGCGCTCGATTTCTACGCACGGGCGGTGAAGTTGAATCAAGCGCCGACTGACGAGGCGACGAAGAATCTTCGCGAAAAGCACATCCGTGCGCTGATTGCCAATGATCGTAAGGCTGAGGCGCTGCCGTTACTCGAACGCCTCGCGCGCGACCCGGCCACGTCCATGCGCAATGACTTGTATGAGTTTCTCGCCGAACTCTACGAAGAGGCTGGGCAGGTGGATAAGGCGCTTGATCAATACAAGCAGTCCCTCGTGCTCGATGTGAGCAATCCTTCCAATCACCTTCGTCTCGCCTTTGCGCAAATCCGCACGAAAAAATTCGATGATGCGATTGATACGCTTACCAAGGCGCGCAAAAAATTTCCCAATCGCCCGGAAATCACTGCGCAGCTTGCATCCGCCATGAGTTCAGCGAAGCGGCACGCGGATGCGCTCGCCATGTTTGAAAAAGCCGCCGAGGAATCGCGCGGGCGCAACGAGTCGCTGTTGAGCGCCAGTCTTTTTGAAATGTGGGCCTTCGCCGCCGAGCGCGCGGGGCAGTTTGATAAAGCCGTCGAGCTTTTGAAAAAGAGCATCGAGAGCAATCCCGACGCGCCCGGTGCTTACAACGACCTCGGCTATATGTGGGTCGAGCGCGGCCTGAATCTCGAGGAAGCAGGCGCGCATATTAAAAAGGCCATCGAACTGGACGACGATAATCCGGCGTATCTCGATTCACTCGGCTGGTATTATTTTAAGATCGGCAAATTTGAGGAGGCCAAGCGCGAGTTGATGAATGCAATTAGCAAGATGAAGGAGGAGGATGCCACCGTGCTTGAGCATCTCGGCGACACCTACGAGCAACTCGGCAATTTGCGCGAAGCGCTCAACCAATGGCAGCGTGCGCTAAAGCTTGAGCCCGACAACGCCGACAAGCTGCGCGAGAAAATCGAGGCGGCTAAAAAGAAGCAGGGGGCTTGATTTCGAGTTCAATGTCATTTCGAGTCGCTGGGCGCTGGCCTCAAAAAAGCGCAAATTCGTTTTGACACCCCCGTGGTGGTTGCTAGTTTGCGCGCCCGCTTTTCAAAAAGAGTGCGAATTTTCCCTGCTCAATCTGGCGCCGCAATGGCCGCCGCATGGGGCAGGGGTTTTCGTTCTTTTGATGGAGAGCGTCGGCGCAAGCCGATCGTTCTTTGGCACAGTGCCTCAGTAGCTCAGTTGGTAGAGCACGTCCTTGGTAAGGACGAGGTCACCGGTTCAAACCCGGTCTGAGGCTCCATGCTGACGGCAGCGGCGAAGGCCGCGCGAAAGAGCGTCATTTTCAACTAAACACAACACACAAACAACTCATCCATTATGGCAAAGGAAGCATTCAAACGCGATAAACCCCACGTGAACGTCGGAACCATCGGTCACGTTGACCACGGCAAATCCACACTCACAGCGGCTATCGTTCACGTCCAGTCTCTCAAAGGACTCGCGCAGCCCATCAGCTACGCGGACATCACCAAAGGCGGCACCGTTCGTGACGACACGAAGACCGTCACCATCGCCGTCTCGCACGTCGAATACAGCAGCGACAACCGCCACTACGCACATGTGGACTGCCCCGGACATGCCGATTATGTGAAGAACATGATCACCGGTGCTGCGCAGATGGACGGAGCTGTTCTCGTCGTCTCCGCCGCTGACGGCCCGATGCCTCAGACGCGTGAGCATATCCTGCTCGCCCGTCAGGTCGGCGTGCCTGCGATCGTCGTCTTCCTTAATAAGGTGGATCTCGTCGAGGACGTGGAACTGCTCGAACTCGTCGAGATGGAAATCCGCGATTTGCTCAGCAAATACGAATTTCCAGGCGACACCACGCCCATCGTCAAAGGCTCGGCTTCAAAGGCCCTCGCTTGTGGCGACGCCGGCCATGCCGATGCGCAGTGCATCACCAATCTGCTCAAAGCAGTGGATGAATTCATCCCGCTTCCCGAGCGCCCGATTGACCAGCCCTTCCTCATGCCCGTCGAAGACGTGTTCAACATTGAAGGTCGCGGCACTGTCGTCACCGGTCGTGTCGAACGCGGCATCCTCAAGAAGACCGAGGAAGTCGAAATCATCGGCCTCCGCGACACGCAGAAGACCATCGTCACGGACATCGAAATGTTCCGCAAGCTCCTCGACGAGGCGCGTGCTGGTGAAAACGTGGGCGTTCTGCTCCGCGGCATTAAGAAGACCGACGTCGAGCGCGGCCAAGTTCTGGCCAAGCCCGGTTCGGTGAAGCCGCACAAGAAGTTCAAAGCCGAGATTTACGTTCTCAGCAAAGACGAGGGTGGCCGTCACACGCCGTTCTTCTCGAACTACCGCCCGCAATTCTATTTCCGCACGACGGACGTGACCGGCTCGGTCACGCTCCCCACTGGTGTGGAGATGGTGATGCCCGGCGACAACGTCGGCGTTGAAGTCGAGCTCATGAGCCCGGTCGCCATGGAAAAAACCATGCGCTTCGCCATCCGCGAGGGCGGCAAGACCGTCGGCGCAGGCCGCGTGACTGACATCGTCGCCTAAAACAACCACTTGCCGAAAACGGCGCAGGGTGGAGTATTTCTCCACCCTGCGCTTTCGGTTACAAAACCCGTTACGGCGGTAACTCAATTGGTAGAGTAGCGGTCTCCAAAACCGCCTGTTGGGGGTTCAAGTCCCTCCCGCCGTGCCAACCAAAACCGTTTAGCCCATGTTTGCAAAAATCGCCAACTTCATCCGTGACGTAAAAACCGAGTTGCAAAAAGCAACTTGGCCGTGGGACCCGAAGGAAAAAGCCTTCGGTGCGAAGTATAAAGAGCTCATTGATTCCACGGCAGTCGTGATTATCGCCATGATCCTCCTTTCCGCTTTCGTCGCCATCGCAGATTTCGCTTTGCTGGGTATCAACAAATTCCTTTTTTCCTAATCCATGACTGAAGAGCAAAAACGTAAACAGTGGTTCGTTGTCCACGTAATGTCGGGGCAGGAAAACAAAGTCCACGACAGCCTCGTCAAGCGCATCAAGACCGAGGAACTGAGCGATTTCATCTACGAAATCGTCCTTCCCACCGAACGCGTGAGCGAGGTGAGACGCGGTAAGAAAACCGAGACCACCCGTAAATTTTTCCCCGGCTACATCATCGTGAACATGTGGCTGATTGATGAAAATAAACAGCTCGTGGACAAGACTTGGTATTTCATCAAGGAAACACCCGGCGTGCTCGGATTTGCCGGCACCAAAGACAAGCCGATGCCGATGCTCCAAAAGGAAGTGGACGAGATGCTCGCCCAAGTCCGCGCGAGCGACGAAAAAGCGCGTCCGAAAATCGAATTCACCGTTGGCGAAATCATCAAAGTTTCCGACGGCCCATTCCAAAGCCAGACAGGCGTCGTGCAGGAAATCGATCCCGAGCGCGGCAAACTCATCGTCATCGTCAGCATCTTTGGCCGCGAGACCCCAGTGGATCTCGAATACTGGCAAGTCGAACGCAACGTCTAACCCTTTACGCACTAACTCAACTCCGGGCGCGAAACCTCTCGCGCCCGACAACACAAACCCATCATGGCAAAAGAAATCGTAGGACAAATTAAACTTCAAATCCCAGCAGGCGCGGCGAACCCCGCTCCGCCCGTCGGCCCGGCACTCGGTCAGCAAGGCGTGAACATCATGGCCTTCTGCAAAGAATTCAACGCACGGACTGCAAAACAGTCCGGCGACATTCTGCCGGTCGTCATCACGGTCTATAAAGACAAGAGCTTCACGTTCATCACCAAGCAGCCGCCGTCCAGCTCGCTGATCAAGAAGGCGCTCAAAATCGCTAGCGGCAGCAAGGAGCCGAACAAGGTGAAAGTCGGCAAGCTGTCCAAGAAACAGCTCCTCGACATCGCCAAGCAAAAGATGCCCGATCTCAACGCCCGCGACGAGGCCGCTGCGATGAAGATCATCGCCGGCACCGCGCGCCAGATGGGCGTGGAAGTCGAAGCGTAACCAACGCAGAGCACAAAAGATTTGAAGCCCGGATGAGGGAAATCTCCTCCGGGCTTCTTTGTTTTTTGCATCGAAGTGACGCCGCGCTTGCGTGGGCGCGAGTGAAATGCTGTCCTTCGCGCCCTTTCAAAAAAATCCTATGAAAACACCCATTCGCGTCGCAGTCACCGGAGCCGCAGGTCAAATCGGCTACTCACTTTTATTTCGCATCGCATCGGGGGCGATGTTTGGGCCGGAGCAGCCGGTCATTTTGCATCTGCTCGAAATCGAGCCCGCACTTCCTGCACTCGGCGGCGTGGTGATGGAACTGGATGATTGCGCATTCCCGTTGCTGAAAGGCGTGGTGCCGACAGCAAGTTTGGACGAAGGATTTACGGGCGTAAATTGGGCGTTGCTCGTAGGCAGCGTGCCGCGCAAGGCGGGGATGGAGCGGAAAGATTTGCTCGGAATCAACGGCAAGATTTTCACGGGGCAGGGCAAGGCGATTGAAAAAAACGCAGCGAGCGATGCGCGTGTTTTGGTTGTAGGAAATCCGTGCAATACGAATTGCTTGATCGCGATGAGCAACGCGCGCGGCGTGCCGAGCGACCGTTGGTTTGCGATGACGCGTCTCGACGAAAATCGTGCGAAGTCGCAGCTCGCGAAAAAGGCGGGCGTGGATGTGACTGCGGTGAGTAATCTCGCGATCTGGGGCAATCACAGCGCGACGATGTATCCCGATTTTGCGAACGCAAAAATCAATAACAAACCCGCGACCGAAGTGATCACGGACTCCGCGTGGTTGCAGGGCGAATTTCTCGCGACAGTGCAGCAGCGCGGCGCGGCGATCATCAAAGCGCGCGGCTTGAGCAGTGCGGCGAGCGCGGCGAATGCGGTAGTGGACACGGTGCGTTCGTTGACGACGCCGACGCCCGCAGGCGATTGGAACAGCGTGGCCGTTTGCTCGCCCGGCGATTACGGATGCGAGAAAGGGCTGATGACTTCGTTTCCGATCCGCACAGCGGGGGAGGGAAAATGGGAAATCGTGCAGGACGTGCCGCTCACTGAATTCAGCCGCGCGAAAATTGATGCGACGCTGAATGAGTTGAAGGAAGAGCGAGCAATGGTGAGTGAGTTGCTGCCGTAATCGGAGCGATTCGATTGGAATTTGGAAGGCAGGAAGGCAGGAGAAATACAGCCTGATTTCTTGCCATCCATTTTCATCCCGTGCTCTCTGTAGTTGAAAATAACTTCCATCGCTCGGACTGAGGTTCGCAACGGGATTGCGTAGCGAACAAAATCCTTCTTCGTGGCCTTCATGTATTTCGTGGTTTCAGCTACCTCCGTCGCTCACTCACAACCGCCCGCCGTTACAATTGCTTGGGGAGCCCTCGTTTGCGGCACCCCAATATATTGCGCTTTTCAGTGCAAAATGCCGAAACAGGAGTTGCGTGATTTCAGCCCGTAGATACAATCGCGCCCGCTCAATTTACCCACCATTTTATGTCCGAAGAAACGTCCGAAAACACCAACAGAAAAGTCGAGAAACAATACAACGCGGATGACCTTCGCACGATGAAAGGACTCGAGGCCGTGCGCGAAAAACCGGGCATGTATATCGGCGGCACCGATGAGCGTGCGCTGCATCACTGCATCAACGAGGTGCTCGACAATTCGGTGGACGAATTTCTCGCGGGGCACTGCTCGCACATTGATGTGAACATTCACTCCGACGGTTCGATTTCCATCAAGGATAACGGACGCGGAATCCCAGTGGACATCAACAAGGACTCGGGACTGCCGGGTGTCGAAGTCGCGCTCACGGTGCTGCACACGGGCGGAAAATACGGGCAGGGAAATTACGAATACTCGGGCGGCACGCACGGCGTCGGCGCGAAGTGCGTGAACGCGGTGAGCGAATGGTTCAAGGTCGAGGTGCTGCGCGATGGGAAGATTTACGCGATTGCTTTTGCGCGCGGGAAGACGACGCAAAAGCTGAGTGTGATCGGCGAATTAAAAAACAAAAAGACGACGGGGACGAACATCACGTTCAAGCCGGACCCGCAGATTTTCCAGGAAACGACGGAGTATAAAACCGATCGCATCCGGCATCGTCTGCACGAACTGGCTTACATCAATGCGCCGCTGATTTTTAATTTCGTGGACGAGCGCGTCGAAGGGATGAAGTCGGAATTTATCCAGCACAAGCGGGGCATCGAGGAATTCGTGGATAGCCTCACGGAGAACAAGGAGAAGGTGCATCCGAAGCCGATCACCATCAAAGGCGGGCGGGACAAAATCATGGCCGAGATCGTGTTTCAGTATGTGGACACGTATAACGATCAACTCCTGTGTTTCACCAACGCGATCCCCAATGCGGACGGTGGCGCGCACAGCATCGGCTTCCGTGGCTCGCTCACGCGCGCAGTGAATCAATATGCGAAGAGCAACAATTTGCTGAAAGACAAAGACCCCGCGATCTCGGGGCCGGATGTGCTGGAGGGAATTGCGGCGGTCATTTCGATCAAGCATCCCGATCCGAAATTCGAGAGCCAGACGAAGGTGAAACTCATCTCGCCCGAAGTGGAGAGCATCGTCGGCTCGATCACCTACGAAGGGCTGATGCTGCATTTCGATCAAAACCCGAACGTCGCCAAGCGCGTGCTCGACAAGTGCCTCATGGCCGCTCGCGCCCGCGAGGCCGCGCGCAAGGCCCGCGAGACTGTGCGCAAATCCGCGCTCACCGGCGGCGGACTGCCCGGCAAGCTGGCGGATTGCAGCGAGCGCGATCCGGAACTTACGGAGCTGTATGTCGTCGAGGGCGACTCCGCAGGCGGCAGCGCGAAGCAAGGGCGCGACCGGCGCTACCAGGCGATTTTGCCGATCAAAGGAAAGATCATCAACGTGGAGAAAGCGCGTCTGGATCGCGTGCTGCAAAATACGGAAATCCAAACGCTCATCACCGCCATCGGCACGGGCATCGGCGGCGGCGATATGGAAGGCAGCTTCCGCATGGAGAAACTCCGCTACGGGCGCATCATCATCATGACCGATGCCGACGTGGACGGTTCGCACATTCGCACGTTGCTGCTCACATTTTTCTACCGCCAGATGACGGAGCTGGTGCGCGCCGGAAAAATCTACATCGCCTGCCCGCCGCTCTACAAAATCACCCGCAAAAAACGGGAGCAATACGTGGACGACGACGCCGCGCTGAACAAAATGCTGATTCAACTTGGCGCGGAGGAATTGAAGTTAAAAAATCTCGCAGATGGTAAAGAAGTCCCCGCTGCTGCGCTGAAAGAACTGCTCACACTACTGGATCGTCTCTCGCGTTTCAGCGATGCGATGCGGCGTCACGGCGGCGACTTTGAGAACTATCTGCTCAATCGTGGAGCCAGCGGAAAACTGCCTGAATATCTCGTCCGTATTCGCGAAGGAAACGAAGACCACATCCAGTATTTTCCGAATCAAGACAGCCTCCGCACCTTCCACGAAAACAACGAAGACCTCGAACTCTTTGAGCCCGAGCCCGAGCCTGTGCTCGACATCACAAACGCCGATGGAACTCCCGTCGCAGCCGCGCCCGTCGAGACGAAAAAGAAAAAGGAAGAAGGCCCTCGCCGTCGTGCCCGCCTCGTCGAACTTTACGAGACGCCTGCCATCGAAAAACTCATCGCCGAGCTGGCGAAGAAGGGGTTGAAAATCGAGCACTACAGCAACAGCGACAAACCCATCTTTGAACTGATCGAAGGCGAGGGAGAAAAAGCCGTGAAGCACTCACTTTTCGCCATCCCGGACATCCTCAACAAAGTCCTCGAAGTCGGCAAAAAAGGTCTCTCGATTTCGCGCTTTAAAGGTCTCGGCGAAATGAACGCGAAGGAGCTTTTTGAAACCACGATGAACCCTGAAAAACGCCGCATGATGAAAGTGGATCTCAACGAAGACAACGCCGTCGAAGCCGACCGGATGTTCACCATTCTGATGGGCGACATCGTCGAGCCCCGCCGCCAATTCATCGAAGACAACGCACTCAACGCGCGGCTGGATGTGTAACGAACGCGAAGCATGATGCCGTGCCGAAGCTCTATGTCATCGCTGGCCCGAATGGCGCGGGGAAGACGACGTTCATTAAACGAACGGTGCCGGAGGAATTCCGTCTGCCAGACTTCCTCAACGCCGACGAAATCGCACGCGGACTTTCGCCATTTGATCCAACTCGTGCGCAATTCGAGGCGGGGCGACTCGTGCTCGGACGGTTCGAGCAGTTCGTCGCCGAGGGCCGCGACTTCTGCCTCGAAACAACGCTTAGCGGGAAAACCTACCGCCGCCATTTCGAGAGCGCTCGCGCTGCGGGCTATTTCATACGGCTCGATTTTCTTTTGCTGCCTCGAGTTGAGATTTCCCGCCGTCGCGTCGCCCACCGCGTCGCGCATGGAGGGCACGATGTTTTGGAGGAACATCTTGTGCGGCGCTTCAAACTCGGCGTGCAAAATCTTTTTCACCACTACCGCCCGACGCTCGATGAATGGCGCGTTTTCCGAAACGATCTCACGCCGCCGCTGCTCATCGCGGCTGGCGACGCCACCGAGATGCACGTTGTCAACGCAGCTGAGTTTGCGAAGGTGGTGCAGGTCTTTGAATTGAAACCATGAACCGCGAACCCGCTGCATTTCTCGCGAGCCATACCGCCGACCTTTTGGTCGAACGCGGGTTGAATTTCGCTTTTCTCGATGCGGTCGAGCAACACCGCCGCCACGGTCTCCCCATCGTAACCACGCGGAACGACGAAACGGTGGAACTGCTCGCCGAAGAACTTGGCGACGAGATCGCTCGCACGCACCAGCGCATCGCCGAACTCGACGCGCAAATCGCAGCGGAGGACGCGCCATTTTCCCTCAACGAAACCTCTCCTTCCTAACAGTGATGTTTTCACACCATGCGCATTGCATTTCCTCAATAGCAGACATGAGCGATCTGCTGGGACTCAATTCCTTGAATCCTTCCAATCTTGAAAATCCTGTCTCTCTTTTTGGACAGGATTATCGGGATTTAATGGATTTACGGGATGGGAGTTTTTGGGGAGGACAGCAATAAATATGGGAAGGATTTTGCACGATGGATTTAGCAGCACCGGAGAAAAAAT
>JAYUIF010000092.1:0-5270 GCA_043766295.1 Spartobacteria bacterium
AAATCTCCGGCACCAACTGATGAAGCGTCCGGCTCGAACCAATGAACAACACATCATATTCATCCCCATGCTCCGCCAGCCAATCCAGCTTCGAGGAAATAGTCGGCACCCTCGGCTCCGGCAACACCGCTCCGATTCCCGCGCACACGAGCGCAAACGCCGCGATGAAAGCGGCGAAATTTCCCAGCAATGCGAGCGTCTTGGACAACACGGGCGCGGACAATAATTGCCGGATCGAAAAAGACGAACGCAGAATCACCCCACTCCAAAAACTGACTTTAGAAATCGTTGAAATCGCCGCGTCGAATCCTTGCCGACAGTTGATGGACGCACGCGCGCCCGTGAAACAAATTACAAACGGCTTGCGCTGATTCACAGCGGCTCGCATCGTCACCGCCTTTATGGCTGCCAGCACTATCGAGTTTGAAATGCCTGATGTTCTCACCAAAACCCAGCGGGGTTTGGAGGGAACGGAGGACGCACTTGGGGAGAAACTCATCATCAACATGGGCCCGTCGCACCCTGCCACGCATGGCGTGCTCCGCCTCGTGCTGGAGATGGATGGCGAGGTGATCACCAAGGCCACGCCGGATGTCGGCTTTCTCCATCGCGGCGACGAAAAAATCGCGGAGAACATGACCTACAACCAATTCGTGCCCTACACGGATCGGCTCGATTATTTGGCCCCCGTCGCCAACAACGTCGCCTACGCGATGGCCGTGGAAAAACTCCTCGGCTGGGAACTCCCGCCACGCGGCCAGGCCATGCGCGTCCTCGGCTGCGAACTCGCACGCGTCTCCGCGCACCTGCTCGGCATCGGCTGTTTTGCGATGGATACCGGCGCGATGACCGTCTTCCTCTACACGTTCCAGCAACGCGAAATCATCTACAACCTCATGGAGCAAATGACCGGCGCGCGCTTCACCACGAGCTGGACGCGCATCGGCGGAATGGTGCGCGATTTTCCCGAGGGTTTCCTTACTGCCGTCCGCAAATTTTGCGACGAATGCCTCCCCGTCGTGGACGAAACCGACAAGCTGCTCACCCGCAATCGCATCTTCGTGGATCGCACCAAAGACATCGGCACCATCTCCAAAGAAGACGCCATCGCCTACGGTCTCAGCGGCCCGAATCTCCGTGGCAGCGGCGTGGATCACGACCTTCGCAAGCGCCAGCCGTATCTCGGCTACGAGCAGTATGAGTTCGACGTCCCGCTCGGCAGCGTCGGCGACAGCTACGACCGCTACCTCGTCCGCATGGAGGAAATTAAACAGAGCATCCGCATCATCCGCCAAGTCTGCGACACACTCCCCGGCGGCGCGTGGTTTGTGGACGATCCGAAAAATTATCCGCCACCAAAGACCACCGTCCTCACGAAAATGGAGGAGTTGATTCACCACTTCATCCTCCACACCGAAGGCGTGAAAGCCCCCGCAGGCGAAGTCTATTTCGGCGCGGAAAATCCCAAGGGCGAACTCGGCTTCTACATTTACAGCAAAGGCGGCGGCACCCCCTACCGCCTGAAAATCCGCAGCCCCTCGTTCATCAATCTGAGCATCCTGCCAAAAATCCTCCCCGGCCACATGATGAGCGACGTAGTCAGCATCCTAGGCTCCCTCGACTTCGTAATGGGCGAGTGTGATCGGTAGGATGGGCGGAAAGTTTTAATGTTTGCCCTGTGTGCGTGTGTGCGTAGGGTCGCGCGCATGAAAGCTCTGCTCACTTGTTTCGCCCTTCTCGTTTCTTCATTCACTCTGCGTGCTGCCGATGCGCCGGCGACCTACAACGTCGGCCAGTTCAAGCTCGGCGGCTACATCACCGGGCCGCAACTCACGCTGGAAAATGCGAAGGGCAAGGCGGTGCTCATTGATGTTTGGGGAGTCCACTGCGGGCCGTGCTTGAGGAGCTTGCCGGAGATCGAGGCCATCGCGAAGCGTTACAAAGACAAGATGGTTGTGTTTGGCGCACA
Organism: Spartobacteria bacterium; assembly: GCA_043766295.1. Taxonomy (GTDB): domain Bacteria; phylum Verrucomicrobiota; class Verrucomicrobiia; order Chthoniobacterales; family Chthoniobacteraceae; genus SXWH01. Next base: position 1,970 of record JAYUIF010000092.1, read on the forward strand.
TGCGCAGGGCGGGCCGGAGGCGGCGGTGAAAGCGGTGGCTGCGCAAAACAAGCTCACTTACACGATCACCGATAATCTCAATTGCCCGATACCGTCCGCTGGCATTCCCCACGTTTACGTTTTCGATGCGACGGGCGGGCTGGTTTATACAGGCTCTCCATTTGATCAAAACTTCGGTCGTGCGTTGCAGGTCGCTACAAAGGGCGTGATCAAAACGCCTGCGCCAAGAGTGAGCGCGCTCGATTCGTTTAAAAAGGCGAGTCAGTAGCAGCGGGGCGAGATTTTCACCACGCGGGCGCACTCTATTCCCGCAGCGCGGCGGTGAGCGGGGCGACGAAGGCGGTGACTTTTTCCACGAGCTGCGGATCGCTTCCGTATTCGGCGATGCGTTTCACGATGGCGGAGCCGACGACCACGGCGTCGGCGCATTTTGCGATGGTGCGGACTTGCTCGGGCGTGCCGACTCCAAAGCCGACGGCGACGGGGAGGTTCGTGTGTTTTTTGATCGCGGCGACTTGCGCGGCCATGTCGCTGGCGACGTCCGTGCGCTCGCCGGTGACGCCGGTGCGGCTGACATAATAGATGAAGCCGCCAGCGTCGCGCGTGAGCAGGGCGATGCGCGGTTCGGGCGTCGTCGGCGCGATGAGGCGGATGCGTTTGAGGCCGCCGTGCATTTGCAATTCGGGGTTCGCGGAATCTTCATCGGGCGGGAGATCGAGGAAAAGAACGCCGTCCGCCCCGGCGGATTCGGCGTCGGCGAGGAAAGTATCGAATCCGTAGCGATAGACGGGATTCATGTAGGTGTAGAGGACGATGGGGATTTGCGTGCGCGGGCGGATTTCGCGAATGCACGCGAAGACGCCGCGCACACTGGCACCAGCGGCGAGCGCGCGGGCGCTGGCGAGTTGGTTCACGATGCCGTCGGCGAGGGGGTCGGAAAATGGGACGCCGATTTCGACGAGGTCCACGCCCGCATTTGCGAAGGAGCAGACGAGTTCGCGCGTAGCGTCGAGCGAAGGATCGCCGCCGCAAATGTAGGCGATGAAACCGGCGCGCTTCTCGGCGCGGAGCCGGGCGAATGTTTGGTCAATGCGGTTGCTGGACATGACGGGGAGGAAAAACAGAAATGCAGGATTTGGAAACGGATTTCAGCAGATGTGGATTTTCTCCGTGCTCAACGGCCCGTCCATCGCTCAAATGCGCGGATGCGATTCCGACTTACCAAGGATTTTCAATTTGAGGCCGCACAGACGCTGCCGTTCGCGCCCGAGGGCCACAAGTGCCGCCAGATGCACGGACACAGCTTCAAGCTGGAGATCAGCGTCGAGGGCGAGGCCGATGCAAACACCGGCTGGTTTTACGATCACGCGGATATTTCGCGCGCGATGAAGCCGCTGCTCGCTGTGCTCGATCACGCATACCTCAACGAAATCCCCGGCCTCGAAAATCCGACCATCGAAAATATGTGCGTGTGGTTTTGGGCAAAACTTTCGCCGCAACTGCCGGGCCTCGCGGAAATCGTGGTGCATGAAACGCCGACCGCGCGGTGCAGTTTCCGGGGGCCGTAACGAAACGCTTGGCAACCACGCTTCCTGCGCTAATTTCCGCACCCTGATGAAAATCTTTTCGCTGATCGCCGCCGTCTTTGCACTGAGCTTCAATGCGTGCGAGCAACATCCCGTCTCGGAATTGCCCGAGCATTACCAGCACAAGGCCGGCGCTCATCACGACGAGGCCAAGCCCGCCGAGGGCGAGCATCCGGCGAAGCACTAAAGCGGCGCTGCTCGCGTTCGCATTTAGCGCAAGCGCTGGCGTGAGGACAACGGGCGTGCCATCCGATGTTATTCTTCACGATTGACTGGCTGGCTGCCCAAACAAGAGGCTAACTGGCACCCGCCAATGACGACCGATATCACATCCGCAGATCGCATCCTCATGCTCGCACCACACCCCGATGATGAAGCCATCGGGGCCGGAGGGCTGCTCCAGCGTGCGCGCGCGGCTGGCGCAAAAGTCCATGTCATCTACGGCACTTGCGGCGACAATAATGCATGGCCACAGCGGGTGTTGGAAAAGCGATGGTCCATCACTCCGACAGCACGGGCGCGATGGGGCGCTCGCCGTCGCGAAGAAGCACGTGTCGCCCTGCGTCTCCTTCTCGGCAGCGACAATTGCGCGACTTTCCTGAACCTCCCCGACCAGGGTGTGACCTCGTTGCTCCTGCGCGGTGGCGAAGAAATCATCGCCTCGCTACGCGAAGAGTTTTCCTCGCTGCGCCCGACGATCCTAGTGCTCCCGTCTGCCGATGATGCACACGCGGATCACAGTGCGCTGCATGTGCTCGCCCACTTCGCCTTCGGCGCGAACATGAGCGCCTGTCGCGTTCTGCACTATGTAGTCCACCGTGGACGCCACCCCGCGCCCGCGCCCGATTGCAAACTGCGCCTCACAGCGGAAGAGGTGGATATAAAACGACGCGCCATCCTTTGCCACAAAACGCAAATGCTGCTGAGTCGCCGCCGCTTTACCGCCTTTGCTCGCACTGAGGAAAAATTCACCCTCGATGCGCCTGCCGACATCCGCGCGAGCGAACACGAAATCGTCGAAACCGGCACGGAACGCGGCGCGCTCCGAATCGTCGCACGCATCGGGCGCGTGTCACTCCAACGGCGGCGTCTGTATATCGCCATACAAAGCATCCCGGATCGCCAGACCCGATGCTCCATACTGCTGCCAACGCACAATGGTTGTGTGGAAATTTGCGACGAGACGGGCAAGTGCCTGCCGCGTCGCGCGACCGTGCGTGTTGAACATCCCTACGCGACAATTCGGATGCCGCTCGAATGGCTCCAACCGGTCGAGGTGGCATTTGCGAAATTGCAGAGCAACAGCGTCTTTTACGACCGCTCCGGCTGGCGAAAAATCGCGCTGCCAGCCTCCATCTCACAACGCCCCTCGTCCCGTAAAGTGCGCGACAAAGACAATACGCACTTGCGCTGAGAACGACAGCGGACTTGGGGTTTCTCTCTGACAGTTGAGGTTTTTGGTGTGGGCGACAAAGGTCTAGCGGTCGCTCATATATGCTCAGAATCAAATCATATAGCACCCGATACGCTCATAAGACATCTCGCGTTAATCATAAAAAACACGGCTCTCGTTCATATAATAATCTCCGCACTGGCAATTGGCGCGTAGCGCCAGCCACTACGGTAGCCGTGGGTGAAGCACAGCGAAATGAGGTGGACCCCGAAATTCGGGCCAGAGGTTAAGGTATAAAATGGCGGTGGAAGGCGTGTTCAAA
>JAYUIF010000093.1:0-2131 GCA_043766295.1 Spartobacteria bacterium
GCTTCGGGCGTGTCGCCGGGCTCGATGGAAATCGCGCAGCGTGGAAGCTCTCTTTGAATTCACGGAGCACGGCCGGCAGCACGTATTGGCACGCCGTGGTGCTTGCGCCGATGCGCAGGCGACTGCTTCCCCACTTACCGAGATGGCTGAGTTCCAAGCGCGCGGCGGTCATCTCATCGAGGATCTTTTCGGCCCGCACGAGCAGTTGCTCACCTGCTTGTGTGAGGACCACCGATTTGCCCACCCTGTCTAAAAGGCGGCAGCCGATCTCCTCTTCGAGCGCCTTGATGGCGTAGCTGATCGCCGACTGCGTGAGGTGAAGTTCGTGCGCAGTGCGCGTAAAACTGCCCGTCCGCGCGAGGACGGTGAAGGCGCGAAGTTGCCTGCTATCGAGCGGTTGCGACATGTATGAATGCTTTTCATCATCTCCATCAAAACATCGCAATCTGTTTCTACACCCCGCAGCGACCCCGTGGCACGCTGGACGCTAGATGCGGCGCGCATCGCCAAAGTGAATACATCGCTGCGCAAAAATCATCGCTCGCATCTGCTGCGGGTGGGCTTCGTCCCACTTGCAGATTGCGCGCCACTCGTCATGGCCGAAGCACTCGGGCTGTTCGCGATGTTTGGGCTAAATGTGGAACTGCACCGCGAAGTCGGCTGGGCCACGATCCGCGACAAGATCATCTACGGTGAACTCGACGCGGCGCACGCGCCCGCAGGCTTGGTGGTGGCGGCGAATTGCGGGCTCGGCTCGATTCAAGCGGACTGTCTCACCGGGCTCGTGCTGAATCTCCAAGGCGACGCGATCACCCTTTCCGAAGACCTTTGGAAGCGCGGCGTGCGCGATGGCGACTCGCTCCAGCGCGAGATTTCAAAACGGCGGCACCGGCTCACCTTCGGCGTCGTGCATCATTACTCCGCGCACAGTTGCCTGCTGCGCATCTGGTTTCGCCAACACGGCATCGACCCGGAGCGCGATGTGCAAATCATGGTCGTGCCGCCGCCGCAGGTGCATGAAAATTTACGCGATGGACACCTCGACGGCTACTGCGTCGGCGAGCCGTGGAACTCGCTCGCCGTCCTTTCGCGCACCGGCTGGTGCGCCAGCACGAGTCTCGAACTCTCCGCAAACCACCCCGAAAAAGTGCTGATGGTCCGGCGCGATTTCGCCGAGCATTCCAAACGCGAACACCTCGCGCTGATCGCCGCGCTCATCGAGTCATGTGCCTTTTGCGAGCTGCCGGAAAATCGTGAGCGCCTCATCGAAACACTCGCGCAAAGCAAGTATGTCGGCGGACCGATCGCGGCGCTGCGCATGGGCATGGGCGGCAGTTTCGACTACGGCCACGGGCGCATCGAGAAGCACCCGCGCTTCCACATTTTCTCCGCCAACAACGCGAACGAACCAAGCGCGGATAAAGCCGCCTGGGTCATCGACCACCTGCTCGAAAGCGGCGTCATCGCCGATCCCGACCTGATCCCGCGCGAGCGCGTCTCGGACTGGTTCCGCACGGATATTTTCAAAAAAGCCAAACAACTGACCACCACCTGACCGACACACCATGACACCACTCGACCGCCGCAGCTTCATCACCAAAACCGCAAAAGGCGGGGGCCTCGCCGCCCTTTTCGCTGGCCTGCCGAAAGGCTGGGTCGGCTCTGCGTATGCGGACGACGCGCCGGAAACGGCGGATATGAAGTTCGGCATCATCGCGCTGACCGACTGCTCACCGATCGTCATCGCGCATGAAAAGGGGCTGTTCAAAAAGTACGGCATTAACGCGACGATCAACAAAGGCGCAAACTGGGCCGCGATCCGTGACTCACTTTCCAATGGCGACAATCAGGCAACGCACATGCTGCTCGGGATGCCGATCGTCTCCACGATGGGCCTCGCCGGTTCGCCGAAAAAGCCGATGATCGTGCCGTGGCTGCTAAACCGGAACGGACAGTCGATCTCGCTGTCGAATAAGTTTAAGGGCAAGGTCGCGGATGACCCGAAGGCACTGAAACCTTTTGTGGAAGAGGCAAAGAAGGCGGGCACACCGCTCACGTTCGCGATGACTTTTCCTCCCGGCACGCACGCGATGTGGATGCGCTATTACCTCGCCGCGGGTGGCATCAATCC
>JAYUIF010000094.1:0-5246 GCA_043766295.1 Spartobacteria bacterium
AATCCGCCGCCACGACCCTGCCCGCCAAGGAAAAGGCGGAGTTGTTGCTTTTCGTCGCCGGGCAATTGCGGGCCGAGGGTGCGCCACTGCCGGAGCCGCATCTATCGCCGACAAGGACGGCAAGCTATCCCGCTCATCGCTCCGTTTTAACAGGCGATGGTGGGCAGGCTGCAATTCCTCGGCGACACCGACGCTGGTGAATGGACGCTCAGCCCGCCGTAGGAAACGCTGATAGAATCAGGAAGCGCTTTTTCGTCCGCAGATTGCGCTGATTTTCGCAGAGGTGGATGCGAGGGCCAGATAGCATGAAAGGCAGTCGAGGCTGAAGATCACACTCCCGCCGCTCGGCGTCGTTGCATTCAAGCAAGCTCCTCAACTCTAGCCGGGGATTTCGCGCAGGAGCTGTTCGTTCGTCGGGAATTTCTTGATGAACGACAACATGCGCTCGATGGCTTCGATGGGTTTGTGACCGGCGAGGCCGCGGCGGATGACGTTGATTTTGTGGAGCTGGTCGGCGGGGATGATCAGTTCTTCGCGGCGCGTGCCGCTTTGCAGAATATCAATCGCGGGATAGATGCGCTGGTCGCTGATTTTTCGGTCGAGCACGATCTCGCTGTTGCCGGTGCCTTTGAACTCCTGAAAAATCAGTTCGTCCATGCGGCTGCCCGTATCAATGAGCGCGGTGGCGACGATGGTGAGCGAGCCCGCTTCCTCCGTGTTGCGCGCGGCGGCGAAAATTTTGCGAGGGGTTTCCAGCGCGCGTGCATCCACACCGCCGGACATGGTGCGTCCGCCGCCAGCCATTGCGTTATTAAAGGCGCGGCCAAGGCGCGTGATGGAATCGAGCAGGATGAAAACATCCGCGCCGCTTTCGACGAGACGCTTCGCGCGCTCGATGGCGAGTGTGGCGATGCGCGTGTGCGATTTGATGTCCATGTCGTTGCTGCTCGCCCACAGTTCGGCTTTGGGAAAGTGGCGTTTGAAATCGGTGACTTCCTCGGGGCGTTCGTCCACGAGGAGGATCATGAGTTTCATGTCCGGGTGATTTTTCAGCACGCCGTCCGCCATGTGATTGAGCAGCGTCGTCTTGCCCGTGCGCGGTGGTGCGACGATGAGGCCGCGCTGGCCTTTGCCGATGGGCGTGAGCAGATCAATGATGCGCGTGGTGGTGCGCTCGGGGACGGTCTCCAGCGGGATGCGCTCGATGGGGCTGATGGTGGTGAGGTCGTCGAACGAAGGCCACGTCTTCGCGTTCTCCGGCGGCTGGCCGTTGATTTCGCGGATGGTGTTGATTTGTAGTCCGCGGCTGTTTTTGCGGGCCTCGACTTTCAGCCAATGGCCGTCGCGAAGGCCGTATTTTTTCACCAGCTCGGGAGTGACAAAAACATCCAGCGGCGAGGGGAGAAAAAGGCGCTGCGGGTCGCGGATAAAGCCGAAGCCTTTGCCGGAAATTTCGCAATAGCCCTCGGTCTCGACGAGTTCCACCGGCTCATCGGGGCGTGCATCGAGTTGCTGTGGCTGCGGGTCGCGTTGATCCCTAAAATCTCTCTGCTCCCGCTGCTCGCGCGGCTGGCGCTGGAAACGTTCGCGCGGCTGGCGCTGTTCGCGATGTTGTTGCTGCGGGTGTTGGGGCTGTTGTTGCTGCTGCGGGCGCTGCTGCTGAGGTTGCGGATTTTGCTGCTGCTGCGCTGCGGGTGCGGCGTTGTTGGCGTGCGAAGCTGCGTGTGCTGCAGCTTTCGCGGCCTGCATCGCGGCCATGATGGCATCGAGCTGGGCCTTTGCGGTGGGGATCGGAATTTTTGCAGCGTGGAGAAATGCTTCCACTTCCCGTGGGATATAAAGCGGACGCGGCGCGCCTTGCGGACGCTGCTGCTGTTGTTGCGGAGCTTGCGGCGGAGCTTGCGGGGCAGGTGTGGAATTTCCACGCGGCTGCCAGTCCCGGCTCACGGGTGCTGCGGCTTGCGGTGCTTCCACGATGGGCGCGGGCGCGGGCGGCGGAGTCACGGGTGCCTCGGGTGCTTGGGCAACGCTCTCGGGCGCGGGCTCGGCGGCGACGGCCTTCTTGCGCGTCGCGCGCTTTGGCTTTTCTTCGCTCGAAGTCGCGGCGGCTTTCACCGTTTTCGTTTTGGCGGCAGGCGCTTTTTTGGTGGCTTTCTTTTTTGGCTCCTCGGTTGCGGAGGCAGTTGCGGCTTTTCTAGGCATGGATTTAAAAGGTTATTTTACGTGGGCTGAGGTTCAGCCGGCGATGTTGGTCAGAATTGTTTCGGAGATGTCCGAATTGGCCTGGGCGCTTTGGGCGTCGCGGTGGAGCACTTGTGGTGTCCGGCCATGTGAATGGGTTGGTTGAAAAGGGAAGCCGCTGGGATATTTCTCCACCGTGATGGGTGAAGAGGATTGCTGGTCTGCTGCGAGAGAGAGACCAAACCACTGAGGCTTCCGACGCGCCGTAAATGGCCGAGAACCCCCGCGCCGTCAACGGGTTTTTTTGGAACAACGCGCTCACGCCCACCAGCCGGGAGCAGGGAAATGGGGCGCTGGAACTTTGGTGCAGGAGTTGAAATTACCAACGCTTGCCTCGCGGGGCGATGTCTTCTTTACTCCGCGCTCCTATGTCCGAAGAAACCGCCAAACCACTTTACAGTAACAAGAATCCCTTCCAGGCCACGCACCCGGTGAACATCAAACTCACCGGCGCGGAATCGGAGAAGGACACGCGGCACCACGAGATTTCGCTCGCAGGCTCGGGGCTCATTTATGAAGCCGGCGATGCGCTCGCTTTGAAGCCGACGAATGATCCCGAACTCGTCGAACATACACTGCAAGCTCTCGGCTGCACGGGCGACGAGACGGTGAAGGTGAAGGACGTGGAGAAGCCGCTGCGCGATGCGTTGTTTCGCGATTACACGCTGCATTTCGTGGAGAAAAAATTCATCGCCAGGCTTGCCGAGCGCGGAGTGGCGAAGCTCGCGGAATTGCTCAAATCCGAGAACGCCGTCGCGCTCACCGCTTACACGCATACGCGCCATGAAACGCGCGATTACGTGGATATTCTGCGCGAGTTCCCCGAGGTGAAACTGACGCCGCAGGAGTTTTGCGACACGCTCCGTGTGCTCGCCATCCGGCTGTATTCCATTTCGTCGTCGCTCAAGGCGCACCCGGAATCCGTCCACCTCACCGTGGCAACCGTGCGCTGGATGGCGCATGAGCGCAGGCGGCGCGGCGTGGCTTCGACTTTCCTCGCCGAGCGATGGAGCGGCGACATGACGGCGGGAGTTTTTGCGCAGACGCAAAAGCATTTCCGTCTGCCGGATGATCCGAACACGCCAGTCATCATGGTCGGCCCCGGCACGGGCGTCGCGCCATTCCGCGCCTACCTCGAAGAGCGACAGGCCACCGGTGCGCGTGGCAGGAACTGGCTGTTCTTCGGCGAGCAGCGCGCATCGCAGGATTTCTTTTACCGCGATCTCTTCGAGCGTTGGCAAAAGGACGGACTGCTCTCGCGGATGGACCTCGCATTTTCCCGCGACCAGGCGGAGAAAATCTACGTCCAGACCCGCATGAAAGAGGCCGGTGCGGAGATTTGGAAATGGCTCTTGGACGGCGCATATTTCTACGTCTGCGGCGACAAGAACAAGATGGCCACCGACGTTCACAACGAACTCATCGCCATCGCGCAAACCCACGGCGGCAAGAGCCCCGAGGAGGCCAAGGCATTCATCGAGGAGACACTGATGAAGACCGAGAAGCGCTATCGTCGCGACGTGTATTAAAGCCTGCGAGCGGTGCGGCGAGTTGAGCACTTGCTCGAACGCGAAACCTTGCAACATTCATCCATCGTGAAACCGCATTCTCTGCTCGTCATCGCCATGCTTGCGGCACTCGCCGGCTGCCGCGACTCGCAAAAAGATACCAGCCCCGATGCGCAAAAGATCGAGCACGACAATGAAATCGCCCGGCTCGAACGGAAATGGGGCAAACTCGCTGCCGAAAAGGAACTGGCTGAAAAAACCGCCGTTGCCGAAACCAAGCGCCTCGCGTTCGAGCGCGCGAAACTCGAGATAGAGCGGGAGACTTTCGAGGCGGAAAAAGCGAGACTCACCAAGAGCAATCAACCGCCAGCGCCGCCCGTTGCCGCTCCTCCCGTCGTTGATCCGGCTGCGGACATCGCCAAGGCGGAGCAGGAGCGCAGCAAGATCGAAGCGGAAAAAATGAGAGTCGAGAACGACAGCGCCACCGTCCTCGCCCGCGCCAACGCGGAAGCGGACGAAAAAGCATTCCCTATCTTGGCGCCAGCCGCGCCGCCCATCGCGCAACCAGTGCAGCCATTCGCCTCGCTCCCGCCCAAAGCCACGCCCACGCCCACGCCGCGTCCGTATGAACGTGGCTCAGGAAAAACGCCCGAGAAAGGTCTCCGGCCCGTGAAACTACAGCCGCCCGGCGGACTGTAATCGCTACACCACCTCGCCCGCCGCGTGGCCGCTGGCCCACGCCCATTGGAAATTGTAGCCGCCCAGCCAGCCCGTCACATCCACCGCTTCGCCGATAAAAAACAGCCCCGGCACGCGCCGCGCCTCCATCGTTTTCGACGAAAGCTCCGCCGTATCCACGCCCCCGAGCGTCACCTCCGCTTTCGGGTAGCCCTCCGTCCCGCTTGCGCGAAATGGCCACGCGCGCAGCAGCCCGAGCACCTCGTCAAACTCACGCTGCTTGTAGTGGACGAGCGTCTTCGCCAGCGCGTGCCGCGCGCACCACGCCTCCACGAAACGCCTCGGCATCCGCTCCGCCAGCACCGCATCCAGCTTGCGCCCCATCGCCCTTGCCGCCAGCACCGCATCCGCCGCGCCCGGCTCCGCGAGCAGGTCGAAATTCACCGTCTCCCCCTCGCGCCAGAAGCTCGAAATTTGCAGCACCGCCGGCCCGCTCACGCCGCGATGCGTGAAAAGCATCGCCTCCGCAAACTCCGCATCCCCGCAGCGCGCCACCACCGGCAGCGACAGCCCGCTCAGCGTGTGCAGCGGCGTGTCCTGCTGCGCGAAAGTGAGCGGCACCAGCCCCGGCCTCAGCTCTGTCACTCGCAGCCCAAATTGCCGCGCCAGCCGATGCCCGAAATCCGTCGCGCCCAGCTTCGCAAACGACAGCCCGCCCGTCGCCACCACCAGCGCATCGCACGTCATCGCCCCCTGCGTCGTCGCCAGCCGGAACCGCCCCGCCTTTTCCACCCGCTCCACGCGCACCCCGCACCGCAC
>JAYUIF010000095.1:0-12331 GCA_043766295.1 Spartobacteria bacterium
CGAATTCGAGGACCGCCTGAAGGCGTTCATCAAGGAGGTCACCGACTCGCAGGGCGAGATCATCCTCTTCATTGACGAGCTGCACACCATCGTCGGCGCAGGCAAGGCCGAGGGTTCGATGGACGCGGGCAACATGCTCAAGCCCGCGCTCGCGCGTGGCGAACTGCGCACCATCGGCGCGACGACGCTCGACGAATATCGCAAGCACATCGAAAAAGATCCCGCGCTAGAGCGGCGCTTCCAGCCGGTGAAAGTCGAGGAGCCGAGTGTCGAGGACACCATCGCGATTTTGCGCGGGCTGAAGGAACGCTACGAGGTGCATCACGGCGTGCGCATCCAAGACGCCGCGCTCGTGGCCGCAGCGGTGCTTTCGGACCGCTACATCAGCGACCGCTTTTTGCCGGACAAGGCGGTGGACCTCATGGACGAGGCTGCGAGCCGGCTGAAGATGGAAATTGATTCGATGCCGACGGAGATCGATCAGGTCGAGCGCGCCATCATGCAGGACGAGATGGAGCGGCAGGCGTTGAAGAAAGAGAAGGACGCCGCGTCGAAGGACCGCCTCGCGAAGCTCGAAAAGGAGCTGGCGGATTTGAAGGAGAAGAGTTCGGCGCTGAAGGCGCAGTGGCAAAAAGAGAAGGTCATCCTCGGTGGCTCGCGCAAGGCGAAGGAGGAACTCGAACAGGCTCGCACGGAGCTGGAGCAGGCGCAGCGCCGAGGCGATTTGACGAAGGCGAGCGAGATTCAATACGGGCTGATCCCCGATCTCGAACGGAAGCTCGCCGCGCAGTCTTCCGGTCCGCAGCAGAAGACCACGCTCCTCCACGACGAAGTCACTGACGAGGAAATCGCCAAGGTCGTCGCGGCATGGACGGGCATTCCCGTTTCCAATCTACGCGAAGGCGAACGCGAGAAGCTCATCAAGATGGAGCAGCGCCTCGGCGCGCGAGTCATCGGGCAGAAGCAGGCGATCATCGCCGTGTCGAACGCCGTGCGCCGCGCGCGCAGCGGATTGCAGGATCCGAACCGGCCGATTGGATCGTTCATTTTCCTCGGCCCGACAGGGGTCGGCAAAACGGAACTCGCGCGCGCACTCGCGGAATTCCTCTTCGACGACGAGAACGCGATGGCTCGCATAGACATGAGCGAATACATGGAGAAGCACAGTGTCGCGCGGCTCATCGGTGCGCCTCCGGGATACGTCGGCTTCGAGGAAGGCGGTCAGCTCACCGAGACGGTTCGCCGCAAGCCGTATTCGGTCGTCCTTTTCGACGAGATCGAAAAGGCGCACCACGATGTGTTCAACGTGCTGCTGCAAGTCCTCGACGACGGGCGCATCACCGACGGCCAGGGGCGCACGGTGGATTTCAAGAACACTGTCATCATCATGACGAGCAACATCGGCTCGCAGTTCATCCTCGACGACGCGAACGCCGAGCAGCGCGAGGCGCGCGTGATTGAGGCGCTGCGCGGACACTTCCGCCCCGAGTTCCTGAACCGCGTGGACGAGACGATCATCTTCGACCGATTGAGCGAGACGGATCTCGCGCAGATCGTCGGCATCCAACTCAAGCGCCTCGAAAAACGCCTCGCCGATCAGAAGCTCACGCTCGTTGTCACCGACGCCGCAAAGCTGCACCTCGCGCGCGAAGGCTACGATCCCGTGTATGGCGCGCGCCCGCTGAAGCGCGCCATCCAGCGCGACCTGCTCGATCCGCTGAGCATGAAAATCCTCGCCGGCAATTTCTGCGAAGGCGACTCGATCACAGCGGACGAAAATGACGGCAAGATCGTCTTCAAAAAGTAAATTCAATCTATCCGAAAACAAAAACGGCGCGACCCTTGCGGGACGCGCCGTTTTTTGAAGCAGTGCTCTCTATGACTTCGAGTAAAGCTCGACGATGAGCTGCTCGTTGACGATTGGAGCGATCTCTTCGCGCGTGGGGATGCGTGCGACGGTGCCGCTGAATTGATCTTTAGTAACAGTCAACCAGTCTGGAACTGGAGCAATGGCTGTCAGTTCGATGTTCTTCGTGGCGAGGCGACGGCTCTTGTCGCGCTGGCGAACGCTGATGACATCACCGGGCTTGCAAGTGCAACTGCTGATGTTGGTTTTCCTGCCGTTCAGAGCGACGTGGCCGTGGCTGACCATCTGGCGCGCAGCAGAGCGGGAATTTGCGAAGCCCATGCGATAAACGACGTTGTCGAGACGCGTTTCGAGAAGCTGGAGAAGGATTTCGCCTGTGACGCCGCGACGCTTGCTCGCGATTTCAAAGAAACGACGGAACTGACGTTCGAGGATGCCGTATTGATGACGGAGCTTTTGCTTTTCTGCGAGTGCGATGCCGTATTCGCTTTGTTTGCGACGGCTGCCCTTCGGGCCGTGCTGGCCTGGAGGATAGTTTTTCCGTTCGAGATATTTGGTGGGGCCGAACAGCGGTGTGCCGTAGCGGCGTGCGATTTTGTCTTTGGGACCTGTATAACGTGCCATGGTATGCGATTGCTAAAAATTAAACGCGACGTGCTTTTGGTGGACGGCAGCCGTTGTGCGGGATGGGTGTGACGTCCTTGATGGTGCTGATTTCCAAGCCGACGGCCTGAATTGCACGGATGGCGGATTCGCGACCTGCGCCGGGGCCTTTGACGCGGACTTCAACTTCGCGAAGACCGTGACCCATGGCTTGACGGCAGGCGTCCTGTGCGACCATCTGCGCGGCGTAAGCGGTGCTTTTGCGCGAGCCTTTGAAGCCGACTTTACCAGCGCTCGACCAGCCGATGACGTTGCCGCGAAGGTCGGTGATGGTGACGGACGTGTTGTTGAAGGTGGCGAAGATGTGAACAAGCCCGGTGAGGACGTTCTTACTGCCTTTGGCCTTGACGACTTTGATCGGCTCAATACCTGCATTGAGATCGAGTGAAGTATCAACGGCTGGTGCGGCGGCTTCTGTCGCCGCAGCTTCCTTGGATTTTTTTGGAGCCGCTTTTTTTGCGGCTTTGGGTTTTGCCTCCACAGTTGCAGCGGGCGCTGCTGGTGCTGCGGACGCTTCTGGTGCGACGGGTTCGTTTTCGTTTTCGGCCATAGGTGATCGGATTCTTTAAATTTACTTGGATGCAGCGGGCGCTTCCTTGGCGCGCTGGACGCCGACAGTCTTGCGGGGACCTTTGCGCGTGCGGGCGTTGGTCTGCGTGCGCTGACCACGCACTGGAAGTCCGCGACGATGGCGGATGCCACGATAGCAGTTGATCGCCTGAAGACGCTTGAGGTTTTGCTGAAGATCGCGGCGAAGGTCGCCTTCGATCAAAATTTTCTGTGCCGAGATGGCGTGGATGATCGCGTTGAGCTGCTCGGGAGCGAGGTCTTTTGCGCGGATGTTTGGATCCACGTTGGCGGCTTCGAGCACTTTTTTCGTGTTGCTCGGGCCGATGCCGTAGATGTATGGGAGCGATGCTTCGATGCGCTTGTCGCCGGGAATATCAATGCCGAGAATGCGGGGCATGGTGTTGTGTTTTGTTGGTTGGTGAAATTATCCCTGACGCTGTTTATGGCGTGGGTTTTTGCAAATGACGCGGAGGACGTTCTTGCGCTTGACGATTCGGCAGGATTCGCACTGCCGTTTGACTGAAGCTCGGACTTTCATGGTTTGTTGGTGGTCGGTTTAAAAGGACAAAAAATCGCCCGTAGTGCCTGCGCTTTTTATGCGCCAACACTCGGTGCGTAAGGCTTTCGACGCTACTTGTGGCGGTCTATTACACGCCCCTGGATCGGTCGAAGGGGCGTGAGTTCTAGCGAAACTTTTCCGTCTGGCAAGATGTGAATGCAATGCATCAGCATTTTTCTACAGATGGAGACAAATGCGTTGGCGTTCATTTCGATGCCCGGCGTTGGCGCCATGTGAGGATTTCAGGATTTTCCTTGGTGATCAAAATAGTGTGCTCGAAGTGCGCGCTGGGCTGACCGTCGGCGGTTACGACGGTCCATTGATCGTCCAAAGTGCGGACGCTGGCCGTGCCCAAATTCACCATCGGTTCGATGGCGATGGTCATGCCGGCTTTGAGTTTCGGGCCAGTGCCGGAGCGTCCAAAGTTAGGCACTTGCGGATCTTCGTGCAGATTCCGCCCGACGCCATGGCCGACAAATTCACGGACGACGTTGTAGCCGTTGGCGACACATTCGTCTTCGATGAATGCGCAAAGGTCGCCGAGACGACGCCCTGCGGTGGCCATCGGGATGACGCGCTCAAGAACGTCCTCAGTAACGGCAAGCAGACGACTCCAATCGGATCGGATTGCGCCGACGGGAACGGTCTTTGCCGTGTCGCCGACCCAACCGTCTTTCACGACGCCAACATCCAGTTTGACGATGTCGCCGTATTGAATGCGACGCGCTCCGCCGATGCCGTGAACGACTTCTTCGTTCACGGAAATGCAAATGTGTCCGGGAAATTTTCTATAGCCAAGAAACGCGCTCTTGCATTTTTCCTCCGACATAAAATCAGCGGCGGCAGCATCCACATCGCCGGTGGTGATGCCGGGGCGGATCAAAGCAGAAATCCGATCGAGCACACGCGCCGCGCAAGCGCAGGCAATACGCATCTTTTCGATTTCACGTTCGTTTTTAATGATAATCATCAATTCAAAATTTGGCAGACTTCGGCGAAGACTTGTTCGGGCAATCGCTCGGTATTCACACGTCGCAGGAGCTGGCGTTTTTCGTAATAGCCAATCAGCGGAGCTGTCTTTTCGGCGTATTCACAAAAACGCCGTTCGAGCGTCTCGGCATTATCGTCAGCGCGTTTTGTGAGAGCACTGCCGCATCGCGGGCAACTCGCACTCGCATCACCAACGTGCAGGCCGATGCTGACAATGTTGCCGCAAGCTTTGCAGATGGCGCGATTTTCAACACGCGCGCGGAGCGTGGCGATTTCGGCTTCCAGCAAGAGCACCACATCGAGCGGCTGGATTCGTTCTGCGAGCATTTGATCCAGCGCCTCGGCCTGACCAAGCGTGCGCGGATAGCCGTCAAAAACGAAACCGTCCCCACCCTGCTTGCCAAGCCACGCGGCGACCACGCTGTTAATAATTTCGTCGCCTACAAGGTTGCCGCCGTAGGTCAGTTTATCGGCTTCGATGCCGAGTGCAGTTCCAGCGGCCTTTTCTTCGCGAAGCATGGCGCCGGGCGATGCACTGGGTAGTTGAAAATGAACGCGAAGATTGTCAGCGATTGTCCCTTTTCCAGAAGCCGGTGGCCCAAGCAGCACGATGCGTCGCTTCACTACTTGCTGAGATTCCCCATGAGGAACACAACAATGCCGCCGAGAATCAGCAATGCCACGCCCACAGTAATCCAAATGAGAGCGTTGTTGCTCACGGTCTCGCTCCGCTGTTCAGGAGTCCGATCAAAGCGCCCGCGCAGTTTTCCTTTGCGCAAAAATCCATCGTAATGCCGCTGGAGCAAATGAGTCTCGATCTGGCGCATCGTATCAAGCACGACGCCGACAACGATCAGGATGCTGGTTCCCCCAAAAAATTGCGCGGCGAGCGGCGGGATTTTCGCCCAGTTGCTCAGCGCTTGCGGGAGCAGAGCGATGACCGTCAGGAAAATCGCGCCAGCACAAGTGAGACGTGTCATCGAATTATCGAGGAAGTCTGCCGTTGGCTTGCCCGGACGAACACCGGGAATGTAGCCACCCGCCTTTTTCAAATCATCCGAGATCTGCTGCGGCTGAAATTGCGTCGCCACCCAGAAATAGCTGAAGAAAAAGATGAGCGCTCCGTAAAGAACGTAGTGCGGCCATCCGCCTTGGAGTGCCTGCGCAAGTTTGCTCATCCAGCCGCCGGCACTGGGCGACATCATCTGGAGCATCGTTGAGGGAAAAACGAGGAGCGCCTGCCCGAAAATGATCGGCATCACGCCCGCATAGTTCACTTTCAACGGCATATATTGCGCGACGCCTCCATAGACTTTGCGTCCGACAACACGCTTCGCATATTGAACGGTGATGCGTCGCTGTGCCTGAGTGATGCAAATCACCGCAGCGATCACGATCACAAGGAATGCGATCATGAGCACGAGCTTCATCGGCGCGACATCGCCAGCTCCTGCACCCGTTGGCACGACGGTCTTCCATGCCTGCATGAGGCCTGCGGGGAGACGGGCTACGATACCCACGGAAATAATGAGCGACATCCCATTGCCGATGCCGCGATCCGTAATCTGATCACCCAGCCACATGAGGAACATCGTCCCTGCGGTGAGCGCCGTGACGCAGACGAACTCAAACCAAAAACCGGTAACCGGAACAAGCGGACCAAATTTCGCCATCGTCTCCGTCATGCCCGGAAACATCGCGCTGGATGGGCTCACAAACTGGCGCGTCATGAACCATCCTTGGAACAAACAAAGCACGATGGTGACGTATCGCGTGAACTGCGTGATCTTCTGCCGTCCGCCGTCTTCCTTCGCCAGTTTTCCGAGCTGCGGGATGACAGCCGTGAGCAACTGGATCATGATGCTCGCGCTGATGTAAGGCATCACGCCGAGCGAGAAAACCGCGCATTGCTCAAGAGCGCCGCCGCTGAAAATATTAAAAAGAGCAACCACGCCGCCGCCCGAGGCATCCGACATACGGTCGGTAAAATAGTGGCGAAGGACGTTCGCGTTCACACCTGGGCAGGTGATGGAGCAGCCGATGCGATAGAGAACCACCATCAGGAGCGTGAAGAGCACCCGGTTCCGGAGCTCCGGGATTTTACGGATGTTGAAGAACGCGGAAATCATTGCGGATTAAATGCGAGAGCCGACCCGATGAAGTTCATTCTGCCACTGGCAGCGTGAACTTCGTCACGTCGGCTCTGCGAAAGATCATTACTTCAGTGTGAGCGTGCCGCCTGCTTTTTCGATGGCGGCTTTTGCTGTTTCGCTGGCTTTGTTGACGGCGACGGTGAGCTTCTTTTTTAGCTCGCCGCTACCAAGGATTTTCACTGCGTCGTAAGGCCGGCGGATAAGACCGGAAGCGAGAAGCGATGCTTCGTCCACAGTCGCACCATCTGCAAACTTTTCATTGAGTTCACCGAGGTTGACGGTTGCGTAGTTGGTGTGAAAAACGGCGTTGTTGAAACCGCGCTTGGGCACCCGGCGAATGAGGGGCATCTGGCCACCTTCAAAGCCGAGACGGATGCTGCCACCGCTGCGTGCTTTTTGTCCTTTGTGGCCTTTGCCGCAGGTTTTTCCGTGACCGCTGCTTTCACCGCAACCGACACGCTTAATGCGATGACGGGAGCCGGGGCGTGGTTTGAGATTGGTGAGATTCATAGTCTTGCTCTTGTTGGATTTTTTTCTCCCATCAGGCTTCGCATTTTAAAAACGAGGCACGGGGAAAAGTGGAAATTTAAGCGCCTTTGGGAGGCTGGGTGATACCGCGTGCTTTGAAGACATCTTCGCGCTGACGGAGTTGTCCGAGAGCGTGGAGCGTGGCGTGGAGCACGTTCGCGTGATTCGAGGAACCGAGGCTCTTGCCCAGAATATCCTTGATGCCCACTGCGTCGCATACGGCACGCACTGCGCCGCCGGCTTTGATGCCAGTTCCCGGGCTGGCGGGTTTGAGAATGACGTAGCCGCCACCGTGACGTCCGATGACTTCATGCGGAATGGTGTGGTCGGTGATGGCCATTTTCTTGAGGCTCTTGCGTCCACGTTCGCCAGCTTTGCGGATGGCTTCGCTGACTTCCTTTGCTTTGCCGAAGCCGAAGCCGACGCGGCCAGACTTGTCGCCAATGACAAGCAGCGCGCTGAAACTAAAGCGACGACCGCCTTTGACGACTTTGGCGCAGCGATTGATGAAAACGGTTTTTTCAATCAACTCGACGCCGGGTGTGCCATCGGCATTCGGTGGCGTAGGATTATCCTTACGCGGGCCACGTGGGCCACCGCGACCGGGGGCGCCACGGCCAGGGCCGCGACCACCGCCGCCACGAGGGCCGCCGGGGCCACCCGGACCACGACCACGCGGGTCGCGATTTTCAGCGGGTGCTTGAGCTACAGGAGTAACAGGAGTGGAAATGGGAGCGGTCTCTTCGGGCATACTTTTTAAAATTGGAGTCCACCTTCACGGGCGGCGTCGGCGAGGGCTTTCACTTTGCCGTGATAGATGTAGCCACCGCGGTCGAACACGACTTTCGTCACGTTCTTGGCTTTGGCGCGTTCGGCGACGAGCTTCCCGACAATCAATGCTGTTGCAACATTTGCGTGGGGCTTTTGGGTTTTGAGTTCCGCCTCCGTGGTATTCACGCTGGCAAGAGTATTTCCGACGCTGTCGTCAATAATCTGCGCGTAGATATTCTTGCCGCTGAAATGGACGGCGAGACGTGGACGTTCGGGTGTGCCAGCGACCTTCTTGCGAAGACGCGCGTGGCGCATTTGGATTTTTTCTCTGCGATATGTGGTAGCCATGGCTTATTGGACGGTCTTGCCTTCCTTGCGGATGATTTTTTCGCCGACGTAACGGACACCTTTTCCTTTGTATGGCTCCGGCGGATAATAGCTGCGAACTTCGGCTGCGAACTGGCCGACGAGCTGTCTGTCAATTCCTTCGACTTTGATCTTGGTGTTATCAGTCACCGTGATCTTCAGGCCTTCGGGAATGGGCTGATTGATGTCGTGGCTGTAGCCGAGGTTGAGATTGAGAACCTTTCCCTTCACGGCGGCCTTGAAACCGACGCCTTGAATTTCAAGATCCTTCACGTAGCCGCTGCTCACACCATTGATCATGTTGTTGATCAATGCGCGGCTGAGGCCGTGCAGGGCACGCGTCTGACGATCTTCGTTGGAACGAGCGACCGTGACTGTGGTGCCCTCGACTTTGCAGACGATTCCACCGGGAAGCGTCCATGCGAGTTTGCCCTTGGGGCCCTCGACGTTGACGGCGCCGTCGGTGCCGATTTTCACGCTGACCTTTGCAGGCAGTTCAATGATTTTTTTTCCGATTCGCGACATAGGCTTTTACCAAACGTAGGCCAGCAGTTCGCCGCCGACGTTTTCTTTCTTGGCCTCGCGGCCGCTCATGACGCCCTTCGACGTCGAAAGTATTGTGATACCGAGACCACCGAGCACGCGTGGCACCTTCTCGGTGTTCACGTATTTGCGGAGGCCGGGCTTGGAAACTCGCTTGAGGCCGGTGATGGCGGGAGCACGGTTGACAAATTTCGTCACGACCTTGAGTCGCGGAAATTTGCCGGTGCTCTCGATTTCAAACGCCGAGATGTATCCCTCTTGTTTGAGGATGCGGGCGATGTCGGCCTTGATTCGGGAATAAGGTGCGAGGACTTCATGTTTGCCAGCGCGGCTGGCATTGCGAAGACGGGTCAGGAAGTCTGCGATTGGATCGGTGAGTGCGCTCATGTTCTAATTACGCGGTTGCTGGTTGCGCCTTCGGTTTGCGGCCTTTGTCGGCGAATGGCATCCCAAGTTCGATGAGGAGCGCCTTTGCCTCGGCGTTAGTTTTGGCGCTGGTGACGATGCAAACATCGAAGCCGATGTTGCGCTTGATTTTGTCGAGTTCGATTTCAGGGAAAATGGACTGATCGGCCACGCCAAGTGTGTAGTTTCCATTGCCGTCAAATGCACGGGTGGAGACTCCACGGAAGTCGCGGATACGTGGCAGTGCGGTTTTGATGAGACGCTCGAGGAACTCATACATACGAGTGCCGCGGAGTGTCACCTTTGCACCGATGGCCTGATTTTCGCGGAGCTTGAAATTGGCGATGCTCTTTTTGGAGCGCGTCTCAGCGGGCTTCTGACCAGTGATGGTCGAAAGTTCGTTCTTCGCGTCTTCAAGTGCCTGCTTGTAGTCGCTGAGTCCTGCGTTGATGCAGGTGTTCACAACGACCTTGGTGACCTTGGGCACTTGATGGATATTTGTGTATCCCTGCTGTGCTTTCAGCGCGGAAATGATGCGCTCTTGGTATTCTTTGTAGAGTTCTGAAGCCATGGCTTATTTTTTAGCGACCTGCTCGCCTTTGGTGACGAGTTTTACATTTGAAATATGAATCGGGCCTTCGCGTTCGAGGATGGCGCCGTTCGGGTTTTCCTGACTCTTGCGAGTGTGCTTTTTGATCATACGCACGCCTTCGACGAGGACTTGCGCTTTCTTCGGGAGCACAGCGAGGATCTTCCCAGTGGCGCCCTTGTGGTTGCCGCTGATGACTTGGATGCTGTCACCCTTTTTGACGTGAAAATTAGGACGGTTAGCCATGGTTTAGAGCACCTCCGGAGCGAGTGAAATAATCTTCATGAAGTTCTTCTCGCGCAATTCGCGAGCAACAGGGCCGAAGATGCGGGTTCCCTTGGGATTGGAATCCTTGTCAATGATGACGATTGCGTTGCTGTCGAAGCGAAGGTAGCCGCCGTCTTCGCGCCTGAGCGGGTGCTTTGTGCGCACAATGACTGCGCGGACAACTTCACCTTTCTTAACCGAGCCGCCCGCCTGGGCTTCGCGGATGTGCGCGGTGATGATGTCGCCGACATGGGCTGTGAGTGTGGGTTTGCCGATGACGCCGATCATCTTGGCCATGCGGGCGCCTGTGTTGTCGGCTACGTCGAGTCTGCTGCGAATTTGAACCATTGTTTTGTTTGCGCTTTGAGTGCGCTATTAGTGCTTGAGGATTTCTACCAAGCGCCAGCGCTTGAGTTTGCTGAGCGGACGGCCTTCGACGATGCGAACAAGGTCACCAATCTGCGCCTTGCCCTCTTCATCGTGGGCGTAAAACTTTTTGATGTGCTTCACGATCTTCCCGAATTTCGGATGAGGCACGCGGGTGGTCGTTTCAACCACCAGGGTTTTCTGCATTTTGTTCGATACAACGGTTCCGACGCGCTCCTTTTTGCTGGAGCCCTTGGCGGGCGTTTCGATGGTTGCGGTTTCGCTCATGGTAATTTGATTACTTGGCCGCTTGCGCGGGTTTGGATTTTTGTGTGAGCACGGTCTCGATACGTGCGATTTCGCGACGGAGGCTGCGAAGTTCGCTGGGTTTTTCGAGCTGGCCGCTGGCCTGCTGGAGACGCAGGTGAAAGACTTGCTCGCGTAACTCGCGCTTGCGGGCGCGAAGTTCGTCGGGTGTGAGTTCTCGGATTTCTTGGATCTTCATGCGATGCGGTTAGCTATGGCGTGTCAGGAATTTGGTGCGCACCGGGAGCTTGTCGGCGGCAAGGCGAAGGGATTCGCGTGCTGTCGTCTCGGAGATGCCGTCCAGTTCAAAAAGGATGTTTCCGGGACGCACTGTTGCTACCCAATATTCGGGTTGACCTTTACCTTTACCCATTCGGGTTTCAGGCGGGCGGGCTGTGACGGATTTGTCGGGGAAAATTCGGATCCAGAGTTTGCCTTTGCGCTTCATGTTGCGGGTCAAGGCAACGCGCGCGGCTTCGATCTGAATGTTGGTGATCCAAGCGCGCTCAAGTGTCTGAAGCGCAAAAATTCCGTAGTCGAGGTTGATATTACGTGAAGCCATCCCCGCGCGGCTGCCGCGCTGGGTTTTGCGATACTTCACTCGTTTGGGCATCAAAGGCATAGTCGTGTTTCCTCTTCGCTAAATTAGGCTGTTGCTTCTACGGGTGCCGCAACTGCCGGCACTTCGTCTTGTTGTCCGCGACGGTCGCCGCGGTCAGGGCGCTCGCGGCGTTCGCGGCGAGGTTGCTCCCCTTCTTTCACTTCATTCGCAACGGCGTTGTCGCCTCTGCAAATCCAGCATTTGATGCCGATAATTCCATAGGTCGTGTGGGCCTCTGCAAAACCGTAATCAATCGGCGTGCGCAATGTATGGAGAGGGATTTTTCCTTCGCGATACCATTCAGCACGGCTGATTTCTGCACCACCGAGACGGCCAGCGCAACGGACTTTGATGCCTTGCGCACCTTGCTCCATCGTGATCTGCATCGTCTTCTTCATCGCGCGGCGGAAACTGATGCGGCGCTCAATCTGCATGGCGATGTTCTCGGCCACGAGTTGCGCATCAATGTCAGCATTCTTGATTTCGATGATGTCAATTTTGACCTGCTTGCCGGCTGCGAGCTTGGAGATTTCAGCAGTCATGCTCTCAATCTCAGCACCCTTGCGACCGATGACGATACCGGGGCGTGCGGTGTGAACGGTCACGCGAAGGCTGTTCCATGCGCGTTCGATGACGATTTTCGACACTGCCGCCAGGCGCAGTTTGTCTTTGACGTAAGTGCGGATTTTGATGTCGCTGGCAAGGAATTCAGGAAATTCTTTGCGCGAGGCGAACCATTTGGAGCGCCAGTCTTTGTTGACTGCGAGGCGGAAGCCGATCGGATTGG
>JAYUIF010000096.1:0-5218 GCA_043766295.1 Spartobacteria bacterium
AAAACGCGTTTCACGACGTGAGCAGTCGCGGGATTTGGCTCCGCGCTGAGATGAATGCGGGCGCGCGGGTCGCTGCGATCCAGCCGCACGCGCAGACGGGCGGAGTGGTCGGAGTGCAGATAGCCCTGCACGATTAAGAGCCGTTCGCAGAGCGCGCGAACGAGCCCATCGAATCCAAAAACCCCGAGTGATTTCCTAACAGCATCGCCGATCATCGTGCTGTGGGAATATACTTGGAGGTGGACGCGATGCGGGCTGATGGCCGGATCAGACAGCTCCAGAAATAACTGCGAAAGCGTGAAGGCGTCCTCTTCGCGCACGCTGGGTGTGCCTCGCAGCGAGAGCAGCGGGAAAAGAAAATACTGGCTGTCGAGCACGGTGCATTCATCGCCCGCATCGCAGGAATTCAGTAGGATGCGGCTCGTCGGCAGCACGCCTGCGGCGAGAAAAGCGCGGTCGCCGTCGCAAGTCCACGGCGCGCCCGTTTCGCGCTCGTAGCCGCTGAGCAGCACGGCGCCACTGCGCTCTTCAACACGCGTGACGATCACGCCGGAGCGGTAGGAAAATAGCGGGTTCGCGCGAAAGGCGGCGACGGTGTCCGCGCTATTGTAGATGCAGCCATACGGGCAGCCATACATGCACATGCGGCAGTAGGCGCACCCGCGCCCCTGCGCCGTGTCCGAGCTACGAACTGCGAGCCTCGATGCCCCAAACTCCAGCCCCGCACGCGAAAGCTGCGCGGCGTTTTTTTCCAGCCTCTGATGAAATTTTTCCGCCTGTCGGCTCATCTGCAATGGAGTGATTGAATCGCAAAAAAGCGGAAACGATTTTGCAAGCCGGTCGCGCTGCCCGGCCAAGCCCGTGATGCGCGCAACTGCCGCGTAATGCGGTGCGAGATCGGCGGTGGTGATGGGCCAGTTTGCGATGTCGTCGCTGTGATATGGCATCATCGCGGCCCCCCACACATTGCTCAGCCCGCCCAGCGCCAGCGAGGGTCGCAGCCCGGTTGCAGCGTCCATTTTCCCCACATGCTCCGTCGCGCCACGGTAGGGAAAATCAGAACCAAAAACCCGTTTTGTGCCAATACCCTTGGCGTCCACATCCGCACCCTCGGCGATCATCGCGAGTTCACTTGCAGTCCACGTCGCCGCTTCGCGCGTTCGCATCGCATCAACGACGCGCTGCCGCTCCGGCTCAATGTTCAAACCAGCATCAATCATCGTCACCGCATGGCCCGCATCCAACAACGCCTGAGCGCAGGCAACGCCTGCCGGGCCGGAGCCGATTACGAGATGCATGGCTTGAGTGAAAATGAGGAGTGAAAGCGCGAGTGCATCGCTGTGGCGATAACGCGAGCCGCTACGAACGAAAAGAAAAACCGAGCACTACAACGGCGCGAGTTTTTCAAACTCCCCGAGCGCGGCGGTGACGCACTGATCCATGTTGTAGTAGCGATAGGTCGCGAGGCGTCCGACGAATGTGACATCGCGTTCGGCTGCTGCGCGCTCGGCGTATTTGGCGTAGAGGGCGCGGGCGTCGGGGGCGGGGACGGGGTAGTAGGGCTCGACGCCGGGCGCGTAGTCTTGCGGGAACTCGCGCACGATGGTCGTCACGGGGAGTTTTTGTCCGGTGGCGTGTTTCATTTCCACCACGCGCGTGTAGTCGTGGTCGTTGGGAAAATTCACCTGCATCGTGGGCTGCGAGTATTCCACGTTGAGCGTTTCCATTTCAAAACGCAGCGAGCGCCACGGCAGCGCGCCTTCGCAGCGGTCGAAATATTCATCCACGGGGCCGGTGTAGATGAGCCGCTTGTAGCGCACTTGCTGGCGCACTTCGCGGAAGTCGGCGCCCAGACGCACTTCGATTTTCGGGTGCGCGAGCATCTGCTCAAACATCGCCGCGTAGCCGTCGCGCGGGAGCGCCTGGAATTTCTCTTCGCAAAAACGGTCGTCGCGATTGGTGCGCACGGGGATGCGGCCGCAGACGCTTGGATCCAGTTCGCTCGGGTCGCGCCGCCATTGCTTGCGTGTGTAGTTTTTAAAAAACATCTCATAGAGCTGCCAGCCGACCTGACTCACGATGACTTCCTCGCTGTTGCGCGGCGATGCGATGGGCACGCGCCACCCGGCGAGCGTGCGTTCCATTTCCCCGCTCGTGCTCGTGCGCCCGATGAATTGCTCGAAGGTGTTCAGATTGATCGGGAACTGCCAGTGCTGCCCGTGCGTCCACGAGAGCACTTTGTATTCGACCGGATGCCACTCGGTGAACTGGCTCAGATACGCGACGACGCGGTCGCTGTTGGTGCGGAAATAATGCGGGCCGTAGGGATGGATGATCACGCCCGCTGCGTCGCGTTTGTCGTAGGCGTTGCCGCCGATGTGGTCGCGCCGATCAATCACGAGACACGTCGCCCCGTGCTGGCTGGCCAGCCTTTCCGCGAGCACCGCGCCGGAGAACCCCGCGCCGACGATGAGATAATCCCACGTCATGCGGCGTTGGCGTTGGCGTTGGGTGAAAACATGGAGCGCACCGTGTAGTCCACGCGCCCCGCCGTCGCCAAGCCCTTTGCCCAAAAAGCCAACCGCCACTGCCGGCTCGGGGTGCCGACGGTGGCGGTCGCTTCTTGCGGGAATTGTCTAAAATTAAAGGCCGGTGCCGGGCGTCAGCGTCTGGCGCTGTTCCGCGTCTTTGTAGATGATGTCCTTGTAGGTCGCCCCCGCAGGGATCATCGGCAGCACATGCTCGGAATATGGCACCATGACTTCGAGGACGCATGCGGTTTTTTGCGCGAGGAACCATTTCAGCGCGGCATCGAGGTCTTTCTTGTGCGACACGCGCTTGCTCGGGATGTCGAAGCCCTCGCAGATTTTTTGGAAGTCCGGGTAGATCGTGTTCATGTCCGGCACCTCGTGTTTCTCGTCTTTAAAGACGCCGAGGAATGTGTGGCCGCGGTTCGATTTAAAAAAGCGATCCTCCCACTGCACCACCATGCCGAGGTGGAGATTGTTCAAGACGAGCGCCTTTGCCGCGATGCCCTCGACGCGTGCGCACGCGAGTTCCTGGATGTTCATCACGAACGATCCGTCGCCATCAATATCAATGACCTCCTTGTCGGGCCGGCCCATTTTTGCGCCGATGGCGCTCGGGTAGCCGTAGCCCATCGAGCCGAGGCCGAGGCTGCTGATGAGCGTGCGCGGCTTGTCGAAATTGTAGAACTGCGCCGCCCACATTTGGTGCTGGCCCACGCCGGTCGTGATGATCGCCTCGCCCTTCGTCAGCTTGTAAAGTTGCTCGATGACATACTGCGGCTGGATCGCAGTCTCCGTGTCCTCGTAGTAAAATGGGAACGCCTTTTTCCACGCGGCGATCTGCGTGCGCCACGGCGCATAGAGCGTGTATGCGCCCTTCTTCGCGCGTTCGTAGCCCGCCGTCGCGAGCATCTTGTTTGCGCGCTTCAGCGCATCGCGCACGTCGCCGAGCATCGGGAGTTTCACGATCTTGTTTTTGTTGATCTCGGAGTTGTCTATTTCGAGATGCACGATCGTTCCGTGCTCGCAGAACGCCTCCAGCTTGCCCGTCACGCGGTCGTCGAACCGCACGCCAAACGCCAGCAGCAGATCCGCTTCGTTCACCGCATTGTTCGCGTAAACGGTGCCGTGCATCCCGAGCCATTTCAGCGAAAGCGGATGCGTCTCCGGGAAGCAGCCCACGCCCATCAGCGTCGTCGCCACGGGGATCTGTGTGCGCTCGGCAAACTCCAGCAACTCCGCGTGCGCTTCGCCGCTGATGATGCCGCCGCCCACGTAGAGCATCGGCTTTTTCGCACCGCGAATCAGCCCGATCAATTCATTCAATTCCGCATCGCCCACGCGCACATCGGGATTGTAGCCGCGCATCTTGACCTCCTTTGGCCACACCGGCTGCGTCTTTCCCATCTGGATGTTCTTCGGAATATCAATGAGCACCGGCCCCGGCCTGCCCGTCTGCGCGATGTAAAAAGCTTCCTTCACCACGCGCGGGATGTCGTTGATGTCCATCACGAGGTAATTGTGCTTCACGATGGGCGCCGTCACCCCAAACACATCCGTCTCCTGAAACGCGCCCTTGCCCATCACCGCCTGCGGCACCTGCCCCGTGATCGCCACCAGCGGCGTGCTATCGAGGAACGCATCCGCGATGCCCGTCACCAAATTCGTCGCCCCCGGCCCGCTCGTCGCCATCACCACGCCCGCGCGCCCCGTCGCCCGCGCATAGCCCTCCGCCGCGAACACACCGCCCTGCTCATGGCGCGGCAGGATCGTGCGGATGATTTTCGAGCGCGTCAGCGCCTGATGCATCGCCATGCTCGCCCCGCCGGGATACGCAAAAATAGTCGTCACGCCCTCGCGCTCCAGCGCCTCCACGAGGATGTCCGCCCCCGACATTACCTTGCCGAGTTCATTGTGCTGCGCGGTGGGCGCGGCGGATTTTTTAGCGGATTTGGATGTGGTTTTCTTGCGCATAGACTTGTGGAAAAGGGCGCGCAACCTAGCCGCGACATCCCCCGCCGACAAGCACGGCTTTCGGGAAAGTGGCGGAGGGCGGGAGGTGGGGCGAGTGTCGAGAGGCGGGAGGCGAGTCGCCCAGACGAGTGGAGGTTTTTTGTGACTAGTGAATGGTGACTGGTGAATGGTGCTGCGGTGCGCGTCCATTCAGTCCATGCCGTCCATCGAGTCCATGCCAGCAAAATGACCACTGACCACTGAACACCGGATGCCGCCCTGAAAATAGCCCAGCCATTCATGGCTGGGAAAAGTGGCACCCCTCCCGCCAAAGTCCCGGCAGGGACGGCAGGCCGCTTCTTCCGTCCCATGCGGGACTCGTTGATATTGGGGCGACATACCCAGCGTTGAAACGCTGGGCTATTTTCAGCGCGCCACCATCCACCTCCTCGCGCCTTTGCGCGAGACACAATGGATGCGCCCCTTTTGAGCACGGTCAATGAAGGATGTTTCGGAATTAGCCATAAGTTTAGTGTGGTTGTGTTTGGTTTGTGGTTAAATGGGAGAAATCTTTTAAGAAAAATAGGACATTCTGCAAAGAACGGTAGAATGTCGCGACATTCGTCAAGACACTCGCGCCATATGGCAAGACACTCGTGGCATATGGCAAGACACTCGTGGCATATGGCAAGACACTCGTGGCATATGGCAAGACACTCGTGGCATATGGCAAGACA
>JAYUIF010000097.1:0-2108 GCA_043766295.1 Spartobacteria bacterium
GCAGTCGAGGGCGTCGGCGGTTATCTGAATGCCTTCACCACGGAGGATCACACTTGTTACTACGCGAAGGTCGGCGCGCCGCATTTTACGCTGCTGTGCGATGTGCTCGGCGATATGTATCGCGGCTCGACTTTTCCCGCCGCCGAGATCGAGCGCGAGCGCGAGGTCATCCGCGAGGAAATCATGATGTATCGCGACCAACCCGCGCAGCATGTGCAGGAGTTGCTCACCGCCACGCTTTGGAAAAAACACCCGCTCGGGCGTCCACTCACCGGCACAGTCGAGACAGTCTCGTATTTGAAACGCCCGCGCATCGCCGCATTTCACCGCGAGCATTACTGCGGCGCGAATACCGTCGTGACGGTCGCCGGTCGCTATTCACACGCCGAAGTGCTCGCCGAAGTGAGCCCGTGGTTGTCGCGTCTTCCACGCGGGCGGCGTCCACGTTTCGTGCGCAGCCCGCGCGTGCCCGGCAGGCCGAGCGTCTCGCTCCACACGCACGACACCGAGCAGATGCACCTCGCGATGGGCTTCCACGCATGGGGGCGGAGCGACGAGCGGAGATTTGCGCTGAAGCTGCTCAGCGTCATCCTCGGCGAAAACATGAGCTCCCGCCTTTTCCAGAAACTGCGCGAACGCCTCGGCTATTGCTACTCCGTCACCAGCGGCATGGTCACGCTCGAAGACACCGGCGCACTGCACATCGCCGCCGGCCTCGACCCCTCGAAACTCGAACGCGCCGTCCGCCTCATCATGCGCGAACTCGATGCACTCTCCAGCCGCGGCCCCACGCGCGCCGAGTTGAAAATGGCGCAGGACTACACCATCGGCCAGACCCTCATGGGCCTCGAAAGCACGAGCAACCAAATCATGTGGATGGGCGAGAGCCTGCTCGGTTTTGGCAAAGTGCTTTGCCCTACGGAAATCGAGCGCAGCATCCTCGCCGTCACGCCCGCCGATGTGCAGGCCGTCGCCCGCGCCTGCGTGCAGCGCGGCAGACTCGGCATCGCCGTCGTCGGCCCGCTGAAGGACGCGGGCAAAATCAAAAGCTGGCTCTGACGCTAAATGTCAAAGACGCGCGGACAGGCAGCCTTTGAAAACGCGGGGGACACCTTGTAGTGCGGTGGCAAGCGAAGCGCGACACCGCCTTGGAAGCGCCGCTTCCGGGCAGGAGGCGTGCGAGGTTTTGCAGGGGAAAGGTTGATGGAGATTCGCGCCGTTGTCCTGCCTGCGAAGGCGGCGTGGCGCTGTCGCTTCCCGCCGCACTACAAGGTCGCGCCTCGCACGGACGCCGCCCCATGGATCAAGGAACAAATAATCTGTCTTCTTGTGCTCCCCGTCAGTGGCCCCCGCTCGTTGGCCTCATCGCGGGAGAGCGGAGTTAAAGCCCGGAACGTCCGCCGGGGCGGCAATCAACTCCCCGATGAAATCGTCGCCCACCTCAGCGTCCTCCTTCATCAAAATCACATGCACCCGCCCCTCGAACGCCTTTCTAGCATCGGGGGGAAGCGACAAACGCCTTCGTGAATCTCGGTATCAAACTGCATCGCTGTCATAGGGCTGTGATGCCTCACAGCATGAGGGAATCATGGCTGCATTCTCACACGCGCAAATTCAGAGAAAACATACTCTCGGTAACGAATAATCTGTCTATCCCTTGGCGCTCCGGCGGCAAACCGGAGCCAGCCGGGAGGGCATCTGTGTGAAAAAACGCGCCTTTTTCGCTGAAAAACTGGCGATTTTTGTCAAAACCGCAGTTTTTCTAGCTTAAATTGGTGATTTTTTAGCGAAAACCAGAGTCATTAACGCTCGCCGCAACCTCATTGGAGCGAAAACCAGAGTCATTGGAGCTCTCCGCAGAGAATGAAACGCTCTCCGCAGAGAATGAAACGCTCTCCGCAGAGAATGAAATGCTCTCCGCAACTTCATTGGAGCTAAAACCAGAGTCATTGACGCTCGCCGCAACTTCATTGGAGCGAAAACCAGAGTCATTGATGCTCGCCGCAGAAACTCTAGCGCGAAAACCAGAGTCACTCGCGCTCTCCGCAGAAACTCTAGCGCGAAAACCAGAGTCACTCGCGCTCTCCGCAGAAACTCTAGCATGAAAA
>JAYUIF010000098.1:0-12272 GCA_043766295.1 Spartobacteria bacterium
CACTATTTCAACGACTACGAGTGCGAGAAATATCGCAATCATAAACAAGAACACAGTCATAGCTCGCAATCTGATTATCAGCACAAACAAGATCGCTACCAATACGAGCAGCAGCGCAAACAGTATGAGCATCAGCAGGAGGTCGCCAGAGATCGGGCGAAACAGCACAAATCCTCGAATAAATCACAGGAGCAATTGGCAAAACAGCAGCTTGAAAATCGGCGGAGGCAGCAAGAGCAATACAACGCTCAATGGAAGGCCCAGCACGAATCTCCGAAACAGGACGACAAGAAAAAGAAGAAGAAACACGACGATTAGGCGGTGAGTCCTGCGACGTCTTTAGCCGGGCATTTTTCGGCAACTGCGACTTGAAAACTTGCCACACCGCAACACATCCGCCAACAAGCACCGATGCGTTACGAACCGATAGACCCTAAACTTTACATCGAAAACCGCGCCAGACTCACCGCGCTGCTCCCCCCCAAGTCCATCGCCATCGTCAACGCGAACGACGTCTTCCCCGCGAATGCCGACGCCACACTTTCGCTCCGCGCAAACAGCGATCTATTTTACCTCACCGGCGTCGAGCAGGAGGAGACGCTGCTCATTCTTTTCCCCGATGCGGACGACGAGAAAATGCGGGGAATCCTTTTCCTGCGGGAGCCCAACGAACAGAACGCACTCTGGGAGGGCCACAAATTCAGCAAGGACGAAGCGCAGAAACACACCGGCATCGCCGAGATAAAATGGACGCAGGAATTTGACGGACTTTTCCGCCGCCTCGCGCTTGAGGCCGAAAATATCTACATCAACGCCAACGAGCACAAACGGGCTCCATTGGGGGCGGAGACACGCGACGATCGCTTCATCCGCGAAATCCAGCGCAGCTACCCGCTCCACAACTATCGCCGCCTCGCTCCCCTCCTCCACCAACTCCGGCTCGTAAAAAGCCCGCGCGAAATCGCCCTCATCCAGCGCGCCTGCGATCTCACCGCCAAAGCATTCAAGCGCGTCCTCCGTTTCACCAAACCCGGACGCACTGAAACCGACATCGAAGCCGAATTCGCCCACGAATTTACCCGAGGACGCGGACGCTTCGCCTACGAACCCATCATCGCCGCTGGCAAAAATGCGTGCTGCCTCCACTACAACGAAAACCGCGCCCCGCTCAAAGACGGCCAGCTCATGCTCCTCGATGTGGGCGCCGCCTACGCGAACTACAACTCGGACATGACGCGCACCATCCCCGTGAATGGCCGCTTCACGCGCCGCCAGCGCGCACTTTACAACGCCGTCCTCCGCGTCCTGCGCGACAGCACGGATCGCCTCGCGCCCGGCGTGAAATACAAAGACTGGCAGAAGGCCGCCGAAGCCCAGATGAGCGAGGAATTGCTCGCCGTCGGACTCCTCAAACCCAGCGACATTCGCAAACAGACCGCCGACAAACCCGCCGTCAAAAAATACTTCATGCACGGCCTCGGCCACCCCATCGGCCTCGATGTCCACGACGTCGGCGACATCATCCAGCCCATGCAGGCCGGATGGATGTTCACCGTCGAGCCGGGCGTTTATATTCCCGAGGAAAATCTCGGCATCCGCCTCGAAGACACCGTCCTCATCGGCGAAAAAGGAAACACCAACCTCATGGCGAACATCCCCATCGAAGTGGACGAAATCGAATCGCTGATGGCGCGCTAGGAACTGTCACGCATCCAACCTTGCCCACGGGCGCAGGCGCGCATACAAGCCGCGCTCCATTTCATAAAACTCAAACCACACACCACACCATGCCTATCGCCATTGGAACCAAAGCCCCCGATTTCACACTCAAAAGCAAAGACGCCAACGGCCTCAAAGACGTGACGCTCTCCGCGAACTTCGGGAAAAAGAACACCGTCATCCTGTTCTTCCCGCTCGCATTCACCGGCGTATGCACGCAGGAATTTTGCGACGTGACACAAGGCATCGGCAGCTACGCGGGCCTCGATGCGGAAGTGATCGGTGTGAGCGTGGACAGCCCGTTTGCGCAGGAAGCGTGGGCACAGCAAAAAAGCATCACTGTCACACTCGTCAGCGACCTCGATAAGAAAACCACCGAAGCCTACGACGTGCTTTTTCCCGGCCTCGCCGGCATCGGCGCAACCAGCGCACGCGCGGCTTTCATCGTGGATAAAGCGGGCGTGATCCAATACGCCGAGCAAACCGCGACGCCAAAAGATCTGCCAAATTTCGCAGCCATCCAGGCCAAGCTCGCGGAGCTGAAATAGCGCCAGCCTTTGAAGCTCTCCACCATCGCAGCAACGCTCGCGGAACTCGGCGCAAAGCCGACACAAAGCCTCGGGCAAAATTTCCTTCACGACCAGAATCTCGCGAAGTGGATCGTGGATCAAACCGGCATCGTGCCCGGCGAAGCATGGCTGGAAGTGGGTCCGGGGCTCGGCGCACTCACCGAGTTCGCGCAAGTGCGTTCGGAAAACGGAGTGCTGCTGGAAAAAGATGATCGCCTCATCGCATGGCTGCGCACGGAATTTCCAAAGCTGGAAGTCGTGCACGGCGACGCGCTCACCTACGACCCGCGTGAATTGTTCGAGCGCGGGCCGGTGAAAATTTTTGGCAACCTCCCTTACTACGTTTCCAGCCAGCTCCTTTTCCACTTCACCGCCGAGCCGTCGCCAGCAGCGGGCTTCGTCCTCACGCTCCAGCGCGAGGTGGCGGAACGACTGTGCGCGGCGCCACGGACGAAGGCATACGGCGCGTTCACACTGCTCATCGGTCGCCGCTGGCAGGTGAAGTTGCTGCGTATTTTACCAGCGCAGATTTTTACGCCGGTCCCAAAAGTGGACTCCGCCGTCGTGAGCCTCACGCCACGGAACGACAATGAAGTGCCCGAGTGCGACGGCGCATTATTCACTTCGCTCGTGAAGCGCGGTTTTTCGCAGCGCCGCAAAATGCTGCGCAAAAACATCCAGCTCGAACGCTGGCCGGAATTCGCCGCCACGATCGGCGTGACAGAGACCGCGCGCGCGGAAGAACTGAGCCTCGCGCAATGGGTCGCGCTCACGAACCTCGCGAGCGGAGCGACCGGCGATCTTTCCACGAAGGCGCAGGATGTGACGGGGGAAATTTTCGACGTGGTAGATGAGCACGACAAAGTCATCGGCCAGCGCCCGCGCGGCGAAGTCCACCGCGAAAAACTGCGCCACCGCGCCGTCCACATTTTCGTCATCAACACACGCGGCGAGCTTTTCCTTCAGCGCCGCTCGCGCTGGAAAGATGTGCATCCCCGCAAGTGGGACAGTAGCGCCGCCGGCCATGTGAACACCGGCGACACCTACGACATCACCGCGCCTCGCGAACTCGAAGAGGAACTCGGCGTGCGCGCCCCGCTGGAGTGCATCGGCGAACTGCCTGCGAGCGAGGCGACTGGCTGGGAGTTCGTGAAAATCTATCGCGCCATGCACAATGGCCCCTTCCAACTGCCGCCTGCGGAAATCGAGAGCGGCAGCTTTTTCACGCACGAACAACTCACCCGCTGGGTCGCCGCGCGCCCGCAGGATTTCGCCACGGGGTTTCTCGAATGCTGGCGAGCAGTCGCACCAAAAACTGAATGATTTGAACGCCGTTGGCATTCACTGACATTCAAGCAAACGACCAAGAAAATCGTATCACTTCCGCCAGAGCCAGCGGAGTGCATCGGGGAAAATGCTGCCGCCGCGAATGCTGCTGTGGCCGTAGCCTTCCACGTAGTCGAACTTCATATCGTATTTTTTATAAAGGAGCGCGGCGTTCATCTGCTGATTGCCGAGCGGCCAGTTGCCGTGTTCGTTGTCGAGGTCGCCGCTCGAGTCCTGCAAAAATACGCGGATGGGTTTGCGCTCGGTCTTGCGGATGATGCCCGGATACACATCGCCACCACGGATATTTGTGAAGCTGCCGATGGTAGAAAGCACTTTCCTAAAAGCATCCGGACGCTGCCACGCGACGGTGAAAGCGCAGATGCCGCCGCTGGATGTGCCGCAGATCGCGCGCAGTGCGGGGTCTTTGGTGAGCGGCCACTTTTTCTCCACCTCGGGCAGGATTTCTTCGAGGAGGAATCGCGCGTAGTGGTCGCCGAGCGTGTCGTATTCCACCGAGCGGTTGTTGGACTGCCACGCGTTTGTTTTTTGGGTGGCCTTGCTGGCGTCGTGGCCGGGATTGATGAAAATGGCGACGGTCGGCGGCATCTCGCCGCGTGCGATCAAATTGTCAAAAACTGTCGGTATGCGCCAGTTGCCCTTGGTGTTCACGTAGTCGTGGCCGTCCTGGAAAACCATCACCGCCGCCGAGCCGTCGGGCTTGTATTGCGCGGGAATATACACCCACCAATCGCGCGTCGTGCCTGGAAAGATTTTAGACTCCCACACAGGCATCTTCGTGACCGCGCCGTGCGGGATCGCGGGATTTTCACGATGATCGGGAGATTCGACAAAAACATCCGCGCCGAAGGCGGACACAGCGAGGGCGAGGAAAATCAGGAAGCGCATCGCCCTCGAATGACTCAGGATAATCGCGAGCGCAAGCGCCCTGAAATTCACGATTGGCCCGAGGCGCGTCGCTCTGGCAGCGTGTCCGCGATGCACGCGCACTTTTTTCACCACACACTCGCGTCCTGAACCGTGCCGAAATTTACCGACGACCAACAACCCATTCTCGCCGCGTGGTCGCGCACGCTCGCACGACGCGGCGAAGCGCCGGCCATCCTCGCCGCCGATGGTAAAACACTGCGGACGTTTGCGGAGATCGAGCGGGAGGCGCGCGGATTTGAAACGTGGCTGAGCGCGCTCCAGCCCGGCGCAGTCACGGCGGTGCAGCTCGGTAATGACCCACGTTTTCCCGCGCTGCTGCTCGCGCTTTGGCGGCGTGGCGCCATTCCTCTTTCGCTGGATCGCGCAGTGGAAAAAGATGCGCTCACCGCCGCACGCACCATCTGCCGGGCCAGCGCACACATCACCCGCGACGGCGACGGAGCACTCGCCATTTGCCATTCCGAATCCGTCATTCCGCCGCCTCTGCCGCGCGCGGATTTTCTGAAACTCACCAGCGGCACCACGGGCGCGGCGAAGGCGATTCGCTTCACCGCCGCGCAACTGCTCGCGGATTGCAATGCCGTTTGCGAGGCGATGGGCATCGGCGATGGAGACGTAAATTTCGGCGTGATTCCGTGGTCGCACAGCTACGGCTTCAGCAACCTCGTGACTCCCATGCTCTGCCGCGGTGTGTCGCTGGTCGCGAGCGAAGACCGGCTGCCGCGCGCAATTCTCGATGGACTCGCGCGCTCGGGGGCAACGGTGTTTCCCGGCCTGCCCATTTTTTTTCAAAAGCTCGCCGCGCTCGATGCTCCACCGCTCCCGCGCCTGCGGCTGTGCATCAGCGCGGGTGCGCCGCTCGATGGCGCCACGGCGGCGGCGTTTCGCGCGAGGCATGGCGTGAAAATCCACAGCTTCTATGGCAGCAGCGAGTGTGGAGGAATCGCCTACGATGCGAGCGATGGCGAAGTGCCGGAGGGCTGCGTGGGCGAGCCCATGCGGGGCGTCGCGCTCGCGCACGATGAAAGCACGGGGCGCATCGAAGTGCGCGGGCCTGCGGTCGGCGAAGGTTACTTTCCCGATCCCGATGATGCGGTGCTGGGCGGCGGATGTTTTATTCCCGGCGACCTCGTGCGCCGCACTGCACACGGGCTCGTGCTCGCGGGGCGCGTGAGCGATTTCATCAACGTCGCCGGTCGCAAACTGAATCCTGCGGAAATCGAAGCCGTGTTGCGTGCGTGCTCCGGCGTGCGTGAGGCCGTGGTCTTCGGCGCGCCCAGCGTGCTGCGCGGCGAAGAGCCCGTTGCGTGCATCGTGGGCGATGTATCCACGGACGCGCTGCTTCGCCACTGCGCCGCTGCGCTTCCATCGTGGCAGGTGCCGCGAGATTTCTGGATGCTCGATTCGCTGCCGGTGAACGAGCGCGGGAAACTGAGCCGACGCGAAATGAGCAAGCAATATGCGCTGCGCTGAACACGCCCGCACTTGGGGCTTGGAGTCGCCACTGTGCTTCCCTTTTCTCTCGCGCACATGAGCGAGAACACAGTGGTAAAAGTTTCGAGGCCCGGCGCGAAGTCGGCGCTCGTGCTGCTGCTCGCGATCAATCTTTTCAACTACATGGACCGCTACGTTCTCGCGGCGGTGGAGCCGGAATTGAGCAAAGTCTTCGGCCTCACGGGTGGTCGCTCCGGGATGCTGGCCTCGGTATTTTTGCTCGCGTATATGTTCGGAGCGCCGGTGCTCGGGCGGATGGCGGAGCGGTATTCGCGATGGAAAATCATCGCACTCAGTGTGGGTGTGTGGAGCCTCGCGAGTTGTGCGTCGGGGTTTGCGTGGAGTTTTGAAATTTTGCTCCTTTGCCGCATCATCGTAGGTATCGGCGAGGCGGGCTACGGCCCGGCGGCGCCGGCGTTGATTTCGGATTACTTCACCGTCGAAAAACGCGGGCGTGTGATGGCGCTTTTCTATCTCGCGATCCCGGTGGGCAGCGCGCTGGGCTACGTGTTCGGCGGGCAAATCAACAAGTGGTGGGGCTGGCGCTGGGCGTTCTGGGTGTTCGTGCCCGTCGAGCTTGCGCTCGCGCTGTTTTGCTATCTCCGACGCGACCCGCGAGCGGTGGTCGAGGCAGCTTCGCAGCCGAAGCGTTCTTTCATCGCTGATGCGCGCACGCTGCTGCGCATCCCATCCTATTTACTAAACACGGCGGCGATGACGGCGATGACCTTCGCGATTGGCGGCATCGCGTTTTGGATTCCGAAATACATGACTGGTCGTCTCGCCATCCAACAAGGGCTGGACATTTTCACGCCCGCCGGACGCTTCGCAAATGACGAAGCCTACAAGACGCTGCTGGCCCACGTGAATACGACCTTCGGCATCATCGTGGTAGTCGCGGGGATCCTCTCCACATTCATTGGCGGCTGGGTCTGCGACAAACTGCGCGCGAAAATACGGGGCGCGTATTTATTCGTCTCGGGCCTCGCCATCCTCGTCGCATTTCCCTGCACGCTGGCGATGCTGTGGCTGCCATTTCCCTACGCGTGGGCGGCGGTCTTCGGCTCGGTGTTCTTCCTTTTTTTCAACACCGGCCCAGCAAATACCGCCCTCGCAAACGTGACCTCCTCCTCGATGCGCTCGACGGCTTTTGCGCTCAATATTTTCATCATCCACGCATTTGGCGACGCGATTTCTCCGCCGCTTGTGGGATGGGTGACGGAGCAAACGAACTGGGACAAAGCGTTCATGCTCGTGTCGCTCATGATGGTGCTCGCCAGCGCGCTCTGGCTCATCGGCTCGCGCTATCTCGCGTGCGATGAGGACGCGGCGGCGGAAGGCTGATCCGATTTTTGCGGCAAACTTTTCTTGCCCGTGTTGACCGTGCCGTTAGCGTCCATTCGTTCTCTTTCCCAAGCCACAAAATAATCGAAATCAGATAGAGAACCATGCAGCCAATTCATTCATTTAACGTCGCCCCGAAACTTCCTGCCGCGCTGGAACCACTCAACGAACTGGCGAGGAACCTGTGGTGGACATGGGAATCCAGCGCGCGCTCGCTTTTCCGCCACCTCGATCCGGATCTGTGGCACCAGACGAATCACAACCCGGTGCGCGCGCTGCAACTTTGCAAGCAGGCGCGACTGGAAGAGCTGGCGAAGAACGATGACTTCCTACGCGAAATGGGTGGAGTGATGCAGAAATTTCACGCGTATCTGGCTGGCGGAGAAACTTGGTGGCATGGCAAGCCAGCGCCCGGACTCACGAGGCCGGTGGCGTATTTTTCGGCGGAGTTTGGTTTTCACGAATCGTTTCCAAATTACTCCGGCGGCCTCGGGATTCTGAGCGGCGACCACTGCAAATCCGCGAGCGATCTCGCGCTGCCCTTCGTGGCGATCTCGCTGCTGTATCGGCACGGGTATTTCAAACAGCAGATCAACAAGGATGGCTGGCAGGAAAGTTTGCAGCTCAACCAAAACTTCACGCACCTGCCTGTGCGCGAGGTGGAGGATAAGGACGGCAAGCCGCTTCATATCGGTATCCATATGCCCGGGCGCACCGTGTCGGTGAAAGTGTGGCAACTCGCAATCGGGCGCATCACCCTTTATCTGCTCGATACCGATGTGCCGGAGAATATCGCCGAGGATCGGGAAATCACCGCGCAGCTCTACGGCGGCGATAGCGAGCTGCGCATCCGGCAGGAAATCGTGCTCGGCATCGGCGGCGTCCACGCGCTGAACGTGATTGGCATCAAGCCCGCCGTGCATCACCTCAACGAAGGACACGCGGCATTTATCTCGCTCGAATTGATCCGCCGCCGTGTGCAGGACGAAAAACTGGATTTTTACTCCGCGCTGCAAGCGACGGCGGCGGGAAATGTCTTCACCACGCACACGCCGGTGCCTGCGGGAAATGATGCGTTTCCGCTCGAACTGATGCAGAAGTATTTCGGCGATTATCCTGCGAGCGTTGGAATTGATTTTGAGACGTTCGCGAGTTTCGGACAGACGCGGAAAGATCCGCATGAGCCGTTTTCGATGACGATTTTTGCACTGCGCACCAGCCGCCACGCAAACGGCGTGAGCGCGCTGCATGGACGAGTTTCGCAACGGCTGTGGCAGGACGTTTGGGCCGGAGTGCCAGTCGCGGAAGTGCCCATCACGAGCGTAACGAACGGCATCCATACGAAAACGTGGGCCGCGCCGGATTTCATCAAGCTCTACGATAAATTCATGCCCGGATGGGAGGAGAAGCTGACGGACCGCGACTTCTGGCGCAAGGTGCAGGACATTCCCGATGAGGTGATTTGGGACGCACATCAGCGTCAAAAAAACCGCACGATCGCATTCATCCGCGACCGCGTCCGCACGCAGCGCCAGCGCCTCGGTGAGAGCCCGGAAAAAATCCGCGCGCTGTCGCACATGCTCAATCCCGAGGTGCTCACGATTGGTTTCGCGCGGCGGTTTGCGACCTACAAGCGGGCGACGCTCCTTTTCGCCGACCGCGAGCGGCTCTCGCGACTGCTGAATAACGTCGAGCGCCCCGTGCAATTCGTCTTCGCTGGCAAGGCGCATCCGAAGGACGAACCGGGCAAGGGCTTCATCCAGGAAGTGTATAAATACACGCGGATGCCTGAGTTTGAGGGGCGCATCGTTTTTATCGAAAACTACGATCATTACGTAGGCAGACGGCTGTATCAGGGCGTGGATCTGTGGCTGAATAATCCGCGCCGTCCGCTCGAAGCCAGCGGCACCAGCGGGATGAAATTACCGCCGAGCGGCGGCTTGAATCTGAGCGTTCTCGATGGCTGGTGGTGCGAAGCTCACACCGGAAAAAACGGCTGGGCCATCGGCGCGGAAATTCCCGAGAGCGCGGATCAGCCCGATCCGAAATTCGAGGACGAAGTGGACATCGCGAGCCTCTTCCATGTGCTCGAAACACAAATCCTCCCCCTCTATTACGCCAAGCCCGACGGACGCCTGCCGCTCGCATGGATCAACCTCATGCGCGAATCCATCCGCACCATCGTCCCCGTTTTCAATACGCACCGCATGGTCGCCGAATACACCAAGCGCCTTTACGAACCCGCCGCTCTCGCTCACACCGCGCTCACCGCAAATGGATGCAAGAGCGCCGTCGCATTGAGCCAGTGGAAATCAAACATCCGCCGCGATTGGCCACACGTTCACGTGAGCGACGTAGGCATTCGCACCGGCAACGGCGCGAACGTCGCCGTGGGCGATTCCATTCAAGTGAGCGCCCGCGTCACCCTCGGCCCCATCGCGCCGGAGTTTGTGCGTGTGCAGGCTTATTACGGCGAAAATGTGAACGCCAACATCACAAACCCAAACACCGTGGAACTCACAAAAGTCGAGACACTGGCCGAGGGTGCGTATCGTTTTGCAGGAACGATTCCCGCAACAGAAAGCGGCAGC
The DNA here is from genome assembly GCA_043766295.1 of Spartobacteria bacterium. Classification (GTDB taxonomy): domain Bacteria; phylum Verrucomicrobiota; class Verrucomicrobiia; order Chthoniobacterales; family Chthoniobacteraceae; genus SXWH01. The sequence continues at coordinate 9,995 of JAYUIF010000098.1, forward strand.
TACGGCCTGAGCGTGCGTATCATTCCCACGCACCCGAATTTGATCCAGGCGCACGAACTGCGACTCATCGCGTGGGCGAAGTAGCGACACAAAAGGTCGCGGCGGCTTCGCTGGAGATTTGGTCGTTCTTTATGAGCTTTGCGCTACACGGCTAGGGGCATCATTTCACAATGATGGTGATGGAAGCGGGCGCTCAGTGCGCGGGCAAAGTTTTCCAGCCATGCCAAGCCATGTAGGTCGCGAGCAGCACAAGCAGCGCGCAGGAGACGTAAGGGGCACGGCGCACTATTTCGCCGAAGCCGCGAAACTTCTTTTGTGCGTGCTGCACGCTGAGTGCCGCGAGCGTGCCGACGGCAACCATCGTGAGCGCCAGACCGAAACTGAATGCCGCGACCATCGCGAAGCCGAGCGTGGCGCGCTTGAGTTGCAGGCAGATAAGCAAAACGCTGAATGCGGCAGGGCATGGCATGAGGCCACCGGTGACGCCGAAGAGAATGATTTGGGGTGTGGTGACGGTGCGACCGGCGAAACGCTGCGCGATGTCTTGCGCGTGCGCGCGCTCGTGAGCGTCCTGAAACTCCTTGCTGCCATCATCCTGCCCGTGGTCGTGGTGATGATGTGCGTCCTCGCGGAACTCCGTGCGACATGTGTGCGCGTGCCCGCCGTGCCCGAGCGTGAGCATTGCGTCGAACTCGTGTGGCTCCGGGATGTCATCACGGGATTCGAGAAAGCCGTCCTTGGCAACAAAGGTGAATGTCTGCCGCGCGCCGTCGGAGCGTGTGGTTTCAATCGTCACGTCCTCTGCGGCTGGCAGCTTCTCGCCAACCGGTGCGCGCAGCCGGAAGACTGGCGGCACGCCATCCTCGAATACGCTCAATTCGATTTTGCCGTGGCCGGTATCCAGCACGAAAAGCTCGCTGTGCGCGTGTGCATGTCCGTCGTGGGAATGCTCGTGGTGCCCGGCGGCTTCCCGCAGTTCGCGACGTGTGCGGAAGAACATCCACGCGGCGAGAGCGAGAATGCAGACGGCGGAACCGATTTGCAGATACGGCTCGACGCTTTCCGCATTCCACTGGCTGCCGAAATAAAGCGCGGCGGCGGCGAGCACCCAAATGATGAGCGAATGTGAAATCGCAGCCGAAAGGCCGAGCAATACCGCCTGCCAGACGGTGCCGCGGATGGCGACGATGAACGCGGCCATCATGGTTTTCGAGTGTCCCGGCTCCAGGCCGTGCATGGCCCCGAGAAGGATGGCGGTGGGAATGAATAGCCAAAGGTTGGCAGCTCCGCTTTGGAGAGCATGAAGGAAATCGGGCATTGGTGGACTATGCCCCCTACCCCCATACGCACAAGAACTGAATCCGCAGTGTGGCTATCGCCGTGGAAACGGATACACTCCGGCCATGCCCAAACACTCGCACAGCCATTCCCATGTGCATTCGCCCGACGAAAAAAGGGCGCTGCAACTCCGCCTGCGCAAGATTGCAGGACAAATCGCCGCCATCGAAAAAATGGTTGAGGAAGACCGCGATTGCCCGGAAGTGCTGATGCAGGTGGTTTCGGCCCGCAAGGCGCTCAAGTCATTTGCCCAAGTCGTCATCCATGAACACACGCATCAATGTATCGAGGGAGCGTCGGAGCCGAAAGAGGCGCAACGGAAGCTCCGGGAATTGCTGACGGTGTTGGAGCGATACGTGGAATAGGGCGGCTATTACGCAGGCGAATCACACAGCTCTCGATTCAGTGGAGGAGGCCACCTTTTCGCTTGGTGGCTCCTTCCGCAGCTCGCGCGAGCGGAGCCAGAGGAAAATGACGGGAGTGACGATGAGGATGTGGACGAGGCTGGAAATCATTCCGCCGATGACGGGCGTGGCGAGGGGCTTCATCACTTCCGCGCCCTGGCGGTGGCTCCACATGATTGGCAGCAGTGAGGCGACGATGGTAGCGACGGTCATCACTTTCGGACGCAGGCGGAGGCGCGCACCGTCTTTCACTGCTTGCACGAGCGCGGCGTAGTCGAAGGCGGCTCCGAGTTCCGCCTGGCGCTTCTTCACGGTTTCTTCGAGATAGACGACCATGACGACGCCGGTTTGCACGGCGGTGCCGAAAAGGGCGATGTAGCCGACCCACACGGCACCGTTGAAATTGTAGCCGAGCAGGTATTGCAAAAAGACGCCGCCGCTGAGTGCGAAGGGCACGGCGAGCATGACGTGCGCGGCCTCCAGCGCGCTGTGATAAACGATATAGAGCAGGACAAAAATGATGAGCAGCACGATGG
>JAYUIF010000099.1:0-5185 GCA_043766295.1 Spartobacteria bacterium
TGAGGAAGATGAGGCCGAGGACGACGTGCTTGTATTCCGCCGCGTCCATGTTGTTGCGCAGCTTGTCGGCGGTGAGCCAGAGCTTGGCCTCGAAGCCGAGATTGGCGGTGGTCTGCGCGGAGGAGGCTTTTTCTTTGGCGATGCGAGGCATGGATTAAATAAAAACCGAATTGGAGAAGCAGGAAAGTTTCATCGAGCGAGCAGGAACGAGAAGAGCGGACGTTGAACGCGAGCGAGAAACCACGAATGCGCGGGGATGACAAGGCGCGTTTGCTGCATTGTGATACGTGAACGGTGAACCGCGATCAGAGGGGTCGGCTTGTGAGGGATTTTACTTCCCTTTGAGCTTCGCGATTTTCTTCGCGGACTGGGTGAGGCTGAGGAAGTTTTCCTTCGTGACGACTTTGCGTCCGCTTTTCTTTTCCAGATCGCGGCGGGCACTGCCTGCGACGGTGCCGCCTTTGCGGGCGGCTTCCTTGTTTTCGGGGAGGCCTTGTGCGTCGCGGTTGCGGGCGATTTCCGTGGTGGCGGCTTCGCCGAGCATGGAGAAGATGAGTTCCAAGTCGGTCATGTGGTCGCGGAGGTTTTCGCGCTTCAGGCCTTTGAGCTTTGTGTATTCGGCGGGCGTGAGGCCGAAGGCGGCTTTGGAGATTTCGGCGGTGAGGATGGCGTAGTCGCGCTGTTCTTTGACGCCGCGTTTTTTCCATTCGTCGGTGAGTTCGTCGCGGATGGCGATGGAGCGCATCCGCTTTTCGATCCAGTCGTCGGAGTAGCCTTTCGCTTTGTAGAGGGCGCGGGTGCGCTTGGTGGCGAGTTCGGGATTTTCGATTTCCTGCACGCGTTCGTAGCCGACGCGGGCGAGCCAGCGTTTGAAAGGTTCGGCTTTTGGGCTGGGGATAGACTGGATGAGGCGGAAGATGCCTTCGGTGTTCCAGCACAGGAGCATCTGGCGTCCGCCTGCGGTGTCGAATTCGAGACCAAGGGGGGTGGCAATTTGCCCCCCCCCTTTGAAAGCCTCGGCCAGCGCAGGCTCGCGGCGGCGCATGTCTTTGAGATAGCCGGACGGATTCACCGAGTCGGTGAGCGCGGCGACGACATCGGTGATGACGAACCACCATTCGTTTTGGTGGAGCGTCTTGCGGATTTCCTTTTTCTGGAAGAGGGCGATTTTTGTTTCCATGGGTCAGTGGTGTTTCATTCAGCGCTTGGGCTGCGGCTTCACGGCGGGCGGATGGAAAGACCACGAATTGCCCGCAAATACAAGGCGGGAACCGCTGGTGGTTGCGTCAGTCTATTCTCAGCAAAAAGCCCGCGTCCCTTTCGAGGCGCGGGCTTTTTTGTATGCCGGAGAATTACAGCGAGCGGAGGAATTCGAGGAGTTGTGCGCGCTGGGTGTTAGTGAGGGCTTCGTAGTGCTGGCGGGCGACGTTGCCTTCGCCGGTGTGGGCGCGGATGGCTTTATCTAAATTGCCGGCGCGTCCGTCGTGCAGGTAGGGGGCGGTGCCGTTGATGCCCCAGAGCGGCGGGGTGCGGAATTCATTCGGGCCGGCGGCGGCTTGCGGGATGCCGTCGCCGAGGGTGCCCATGTCGTGCAGCAGCAGGTCGGAGTAGAGGGCGACGGTCTGGTTGCTGAGTGCGGCGATGTCGCTGGGGCCGGTTTGCAATGTGGGGACGTGGCATTGGGCGCAGCCGACGGTGGTGAAGAGCGCGCGTCCTGCGGTGCCATTGGCCGTGAGTGGGCGGGCGACGGGCGGGGCGAGGAGGCGCTGGAAATTGGCGAGTGTATCAATGCCATCGAGGCCGGTATCGGGGTCGGCGTGATCTTCCGGGTCGGCGACTTTGTCGTATTGGGCAAGCAGTGCGGTGTTCCCATTTGGCGCGTTTTCCGTGGGGAAGAGGCGGTTGGTGATACCCATTTCGTTCCGATACGCATCGGCGGAAAAGGAGAGCAGCGTGGCGTGTTGATTTTTCCAGCCGAAGCGACCGATGCGGGTTTCGCCGGTGGCGATGTCCACGACCTCGGCTGCGTGGCCTTTCACGCCGTCCACCTCCGGGCGCTCGGCGAGGGCGCGGATGGTGTCGTCCGGGATGGCTTCGATGAGGCCGAGGCCAAAGAGCGGCGTGGTTTGGCGAAGGGCGACGGTGTTTGCCTGTTGTGGGATAAATTCGCGAGCGGCGGGCGCGATGGCGCGGAATTGCAGCAGCGATCCGCCGAGGTCTGCGAGTGGATCGAAGCCATCCGCTGTGGTGATGCCGAAGCGCGTGACGAAGATGCGGCTCGCACCGCCGGGCGCAGGTGCGCGATGGCAGGAGACGCAGGAGACGTTGTTAAAAATCGGGCCGAGGCCAGTGGAGACGCTTTCCGCCATGACGAAATCAGCGCGCCCGTCATTGAAAGCGGAAAGTTGATCGGTGGTGAGACCGGGCAGAGGGTCGCCGAGGCGTGGCGCGGTTGTCGGCGCTGGTGGCGGTGGCTGATTGTTAGGCGGCGGAAGTTGAATGCCGGAGGGCGGAGGTTGAGTGCCGGAGGGCGGAGGTTGCATCCCCGGAGGCGGAGGTTGCGTCCCGGGAGGCGGAGGTTGAATACCTGAGGGCGGAAGTTGAATGCCGGAGGACGGAGGTTGAATGCCGGAGGGCGGAGGTTGAATGCCCGGAGGCGGAGGTTGAATCCCGGAGGGCGGTGGCTGTTGCGCGAAGGCGCTGGTGACGATGAGAACTGCGCTGAGCGTGGTGATGCTGCGGGTGAGTTTTGTGTTCATGGTCGTGTGGTGTTTTTGTTTGGCGGTTTGATTCCGTATGGCCGCACTGTGGCACCTCACTGTTAAGAGCGTATGTCGCTGCGCCGCGTATATTGTAAGGGATGTGTAAAAGTGGTGGCGTGCGGCGATGCGTCGGTCGCGTTCGCACAAAAAAACCGGCGCAGCTTTTGGCCGCGCCGGTTTTTGAATGATAGAATCGAGTGCCGGAATTACTTGAGGGCGGCGGCGTGGAATTCCTGCCAGTCGTCGAGGTTGTTCAGGTCAATCGCGCCGGGGAGCGTGCTGCCGTCATCGGACAGACCGCTCGCGGTGAGGATGCCTTTGCGGGTCGCGTCATCGTGGCAATAGCCGAGGATGGCGAGGTTGTGGCGATGGATGTCGGCTTTCGTCAGCTTCTTGCCGTTCTGTTTTACCCACGCTTCAAATTGCGGGTAGGTGGGCTTGCTGGCTTTGACGAATGCAGTGACCGCAGCGGCGTCGAAGCCGAGTTGGTTGCAAGTCATCTGGTCATATCCCTGGCCGAGGCCTGGGTAGCCGGTTGCGAGTTTCCCTGCTGCTTCGAGGCTGAGTTTCAGCCAGAGGCGAGGAAGGTGAAGGGCGCCGAGAGGACCTGCGACGCCGGAACTGATCAATGGAACGTAGCTCATAGTATTGAGTATTTAGTTGTTGGTTTTTGTTTTGTTTATCGCCCGCGTTGGTGCGGGCAAAGTGGTCACTTTTTCTTTTTCGGGCCGCGGCCTTTAAAGGTCAGCTCGGCGATGCCGCTCTTATCGAGATGGCCGAGGCCGAGCTTGGTGAGTTTGGTGTATTGGGCGAAAGCGGCGGTCGCGAGCGGCAGGTTGAGTTTCTGCGATTTGGCGATGCCGAGTGCGATGCCGCTGTCCTTCGCTGCGTGGGCGGCGGAGAAGAAGCAGGCGTGGTCGCGGTTCACCATGTCTTCGCCATCGGTGGCGAGGACGCGGCTGTTCGCTCCGGTCTGGCTGAAAATTTCCATCACCGTTTTGAGATCCAGCTTCAGTGCGGATGCGAGGCCGAGACCTTCTGCGAGCGCGGCGGTGTTGATGTTCATCACCATATTCACGAGCGCTTTCAACTGCGCAGCCTGGCCGGCTTTGCCGATGTAGCGCATGAGTTTACCTTCGTCGCTGAGCTTGGTGAGCAGCGGTTTCACTTTCTCAAACGTGGCTTTTTCGCCGCCGCACATGAGATAGAGCGTGCCTTGCCGCGCTTGGTTGATGGAGGAAGCCATGCAGCCTTCGAGCGATGCGGCCTTGGCTTTTTTCGCGAGCTTTTCCACCTGCACATGGACGCCGGGCGAGATGGTCGCGCAGTTCACAAAGACGCGGCCTTTTGCGCCGATGAGGAGGTTGTCTTTCTTGTTCGAGAAAATGTTGAGCATCGCCTTGTCGTCCGTGACGACGGTGATGACGATGTCGCTCAGCGCGGTGACGCGGGCGAGTTTGTCGCACGCTTCGGCACCGAGTTCGGCGGCGAGTTCGGCGGCTGCTTTCTTGTTGATGTCATAGACGGCGGTGACTTTGTAGCCCACGTCCTTCAAGCGGCGGGCCATGTTGGCGCCCATGCGTCCGACTCCGACAAATCCGATCTTCTGTGCCATAAATAGTATGTGTGTTTTGTTGAGGGGGCGCTCGTTTTAGCCACGGCTGCATGGCTGGCAAGCGCGACGTGCGTGAAATCTATACGCAAGCTGGCTCGCCGCTTAATCAATGAAGGAACACACGTATTCGCAAATACCGGCGGTCACCTCGATGTCGAAACCGCTCTTCGCTGGCACATCGAACGCGCTGTCCGCTGCGTATTCGCACGAATCGTTTTGGCCATCGAGCTTCACGCGGCAATTTCCCGCGACGATCTCCATGCGCTCCGCCTGTGCGGTGCCGAAGTGAAATTTACCGGGATAAATCAGCCCGAGAGTTTTCTTGCTGCCATCGGCGGCGAGGATGGTGTGGGAGACGACCTTTCCGTCGAAATAGACGTTGGCCTTGGCGATTGCGGTGACGTTATCGAATTGCATGACGCGGCGTGTAGCTGGCCGCGATGGGCGTTGTAAATTGCCGATTGCCGGTTGCCGATTCCACGGCGCATCGCGCACAGTGCAAAACATGTCGCGCTCCGTAGTCGCCCGCTCACTCGAACCTCTCGCCGCCTCGCTCTGGGGATTTTTCCTCGCATGGACGGCGCTGCTCGCGGCGGCGTGGGTCGGTGCGGTGGATGAATTTTGGCTGAAGGCAAACGTGAGCAACGCCGGGTTGCGCGACGCACTCGTGATGCTCTTCAACTCCGCGACGCCCGGATGGATCGCGCTCGGCGTCGCAAACGCGCACCTCGCCATTTCGCGGGCGGAAGGATTGGCGACTGCCCGGCGCTGGCTCGGCTTGCTGCTCGGCGCGTCACTGGTGTTTGGC
>JAYUIF010000100.1:0-12189 GCA_043766295.1 Spartobacteria bacterium
CGGCTGCGGAGGTTCCAGCCGTCCCACCGTCACGGCGATGTCGCGCCAGCGTCCCGCCCATTCCGGCACGAGTTCGCCAGCGATTCGGTGGTGCAAGTCGAGCAACAGATGTTCGTCGAGCGGCGCGGCGGCGAATGCGCCTTTCACCAAATCGGCCTCGACGGCAGTGACGTGATCCGAAAGAAGCGGTGCTAGCTCTGCGTAGCTGAGGATGCCGAGCGAGGTCTCAATGTAGCGGGTGGCTCGATCCGGGCGAGTGTCTCGCGAATCCTCTCCACCGGCACCGGTTCCCTCTCGAACGCCATGCTCTCCGCCACGTCGCGCGGAATCGCCTCCCAGCGTATCTGGAGCTTGCGCTCCGCCGGGAGCGCCTGCCAGCGCCGGATGTTGTCCTGCCAAGTCATGAGTGGGAGTTTCGTCGGGCATGGCTACTTTGCAAGGCTGGATGCGCAGCGTGGTTTGAACCCGTGACGTTGTGTCACGGGTTGCTGGCTGCGCGATTTGCCAAGCACTGATTGGCGTATTGAGAGGCAGGACGGTCGTTGGGATTCGGCAACCGCTGGTTGCCGAATGTGCGGGCGTGGAGGGTGGTTGCGTAGCAGGGGACAATTTGTCCCCCGGTAGAAGGTGAGTTTCCTGGCATTGGCGGCGGTCATTTTCAAAGCGTTACAGTTTGTAACGGTTTGATTGCCCTCGTCGCGCAGCCGCTTCTTCATCACGCGCCAATAGACTTGCGGGTTCGGGCTTTCTGTGAGGGCGGCGATGACGTCCACGATGGCAAAAAACCATTTCTCTTCGGCTTTGTCCCACGCGCGGCGGACGTGTTTTTCTTCAAAAAGGATGATGTTGCTCATGGATTGGGTGCGGCAAGTTTTTGAGCGGATGCGCGGACGTCGTCGGCAGTTTTGCCGAGGCCGGTGGGGATGTTGATGAGGCGGGATGCGCATTCACTTTCAGCGAGGCGGCGCTGGTAATCGTAAGGCTCCGGTTTATCGGTAGCAGCGTTGAATAGCGTTGGGAAATCTTGAGGGATCATGGGCTGATTTGGCTGGGATTAGTCGGGCGGTTGCGCGTTGACAAGTCGTGTTTGCCTCACGCACGCGCTCCTTCACGGAGCTTTGCAATTCCTGCCGTGCCGCGCGAAAGGTGATGCCTTTGCTACATGCCAAGTCGAAGGCCGCTGTTGTGAGGCCATCTGCGGGCTTGGTGGATCGTTTGGGATGCTGGTTGCCTTTCAGCAGTTTGCGCCCGAGTGCGAATGCGAGGGATGTGCCGACTGCAATTTTTGTCAGGAGCCATCTGTTTTTGAGTAGGTAGGTTTTGTTCATGGTCGGTGGTTTTTTGTGTTCACAATGGTGCGGGTGGTGACTGGCACTCTTGCGAATCTGCGGAATTGAAATTCGCTTTGCCGGAGTGGAGGAATCTCATCGCGGCAGAGGTAAGCAATGAGTCGGGTGATTGGTTTGAGCAGGAATTTCATGATCGTTATTTTCTGTGCGCCCGCATGAAATCACTGCGACTTGGACAAAGGCTGTCCAACCCTGTGCGAATGTGCTTGAGAAGCGGCGGCGGACATCCCTACACCTCTGCGTATGTCGCGCTTGAAATCCCCGGTTCGTCTCACCAAGGCCTCGCAATTTTCGCGTCCACCGCTGGAGCGCATGATGCGGCTGCACCAAAAGCTGATAGCCGGCGATTTTCCCAACTGCCGGAAGCTGGCCGACGAATTGGAAGTCTCCACCAAGACCATCCAGCGCGACATTGATTTCATGCGGGATCGGCTCGGTCTGCCGATTGAATACGACCAGCTTCACTTCGGATTCGTTTACACCGAACCCGTCACACACTTCCCGAGCGTCGAGGTTTCCGAGGGCGAAGTCGTGGCGCTCTTCGTCGCGCAGAAAGCACTGGAGCAGTATCGGGGCACGTCTTTTGAAAAGCCGCTGCGCACCGCCTTCGAGAAAATCACCGACGGGCTCAAGGAGCGGATCGGGTTTCAGTGGGGCGACGTGGATTCTGCGATTTCGTTCAGGGGCCTGGGAACGAGTGTCGCGGATCTCGAACTCTTCGAGACGGTGAGTCGGGCGACGCTCGATTCGCATGAGCTTGCGTTTGAATACAAGAAGCTCCGCAGTTCGCAGCACGAGGAGCGGCGCATCCAGCCCTACCATCTCGGCTGCATCGAAAATCAGTGGTATGTCTTCGGATTCGATCTGGCGCGGCAGCAATTGCGCACGTTCGCCCTGCCACGGATGCGCAAGGTGCGCGACACGCGGGCGAAATTCCGGCGACCTGCGGATTTCTCCATTTCAAACCACCTCAGCGACAGCTTCGGCGTCTTCAAAGGAAAGGCGAAACATCAGGTGCTCATTCGTTTCGATGCGTTCGCTGCGCGTCTCGTGAGCGAGCGCCAGTGGCATCCATCGCAAAAGATGAAGCGGCTCGCGGATGGTGAAATGGAATTGAGCATGACGCTGGGCAGCCTGGAGGAAATCGAGCGGTGGATTCTGAGCTGGGCCGAGCACGCCCGGGTGCTGGAGCCGCCGGAATTGAAAAAGAAAATCCGCAAGGCCGCCGAGGCGATTCTGGCGGCAACGTGATCCAGCGAGTCGGTATATTTTTTGGCGTAGGACAGCCTTTGTCTCCCTCCGGCCATATCATCCGGCGCGAAACCTTCATCTCACTTTCATGCCCATACTTTCCAAATCTAAACTCATCGCCTACCGCCAATGCCCCAAGCGCCTCTGGCTGGAAATTCACCGGCCCGAACTGCGGGAGATTTCGGCCCAGACGCAGGCGAGCTTTGAAGTCGGATACCAAGTGGGCGACATCGCCAAGCGCATCTATGATCCCGAGGGAATCGGCGCGGTGATTGATTTCAAAACCGAAGGCTTCAATGGCGCATTCGCACGCACTGCGGCGTTGGTGGCGAGTTTCCGACAGCCTGTTTTTGAGGCGGGATTCAAGGCGGCGGGCGCTCTGGCTTTTGCAGATGTGCTTCTGCCCGCATCAGAAAATGGACAGCCCGTCTGGCGGATGGTCGAGGTGAAATCTGCGACCGGTGTTCACGACTATCACCGTGATGACATTGCCGTGCAGGCGTTCGTGGCGAAGGAATCAGGCGTGCCGCTGAAGTCCGTCGCGCTGGCGCACATTGATAGTTCATGGGTTTATCCGGGCGATGAAGACTATCGGGGGCTGCTGACCGAGGCGGATCTCACTGCCGATACTTTTGCACGAACCGACGAGGTGAGGAAATGGATTGCAGATGCACAAAAGATCGTGGCCCTGCCCGAGGAACCCACGGTGGCCGTCGGCCCGCAATGTCATGTGCCTTTTGATTGCGGGTTTTGCGGCTACTGCAACAAAGACATCCCGCAGCCGGAATATCCCATAGACTGCCTGCCGCGACTCTCACCCGCCCAACGTGGACAACTCGCCGAACAAGGAGTGAACGATTTGCGCAACGTGCCGGATGAACTGCTCGGCGACACGCAGCGCATGGTGAAAGAGCACACGCTGGCCGGGACGGTGCGCTTTGATGCCGCCGGAGCCGCCGCGGATCTCGCCCCATACGGACTGCCCGCCTATTTCCTCGATTTCGAAAGCGTGCAGTTTGCCGTGCCAATCTGGAAAGGCACGCGCCCGTATCAGCAGATCGTTTTTCAATTCAGCCTGCACAAAATCAATGAGACCGAAGACCTGATCCAAATCGGCTGCCTCAATCTTTCTGGCGAAGACCCTTCCGAAGCAATCGCGAGGGCCTTGATCAAAGTCTGCGGCAAGAAAGGCCCCGTGTTCGTTTATCATGCAGGATTTGAAACGGCGCGCATCCGCGAACTTGCCGGACGCTTCCCCGATTTGGCGGAGCCACTGCTGGCCATCAATGAACGAGTGGTGGACCTCCTCCCCATCGCCCGCAACCGCTACTACCACCACAGCCAGCAAGGAAGCTGGAGCATCAAAGCCGTGCTGCCCGCTGCAGTTCCAGAACTCAGCTACAACGCACTGGATGGCGTGCAGGATGGAGGTTCGGCCATGAGCGCATTTAGCGAAGCAATCCAGCCCGGCACCACGCCGGAGCGCAAACGTGAAATCGAAAAGCAACTCCTCGCTTATTGCAGCTTGGACACGCTCGCGATGGTGCGGCTCTGGGAGTTTTTCAGCGGGCGCTTGCCGCCGCAAAGGAGCGTGAAAAAGAGGCTGCATTGAATCAGCGGCTCAGCCTAAATTGATCTGAAATATGCTGGGCGACTTCACGCACTCTCTCATTGATATAGGCCGCGAGTTGAAGCGTCCGGTCATCTACCTGCACGGCCTGCAAACGCGCTTCGAACTGCCCGAGTGCGAAGGCTATTCCGACGCCTATCTCGAATTCGTAACGAAGTTGATCCATCTGCGCGCACTCTCCGTCCCCGAGGAAACTCTGCGCAATCTCTGGCACATCGAGAAAAAGCTTCTGCTGCTGCTTCACGCCGATAACACCGGTTCCCAAACGTGGTTTCTGGACGCTTGCGGCGCGACAAGCCACCCCGAGCAACGATTGCTCCTCTCGAACTACGACATTGGCGTGGAAGTCCCGTCAAAAAGCCTGCAACTCGGCCTCAACTTCACCAAACAACTGCCAGAGCTTTTCACCGGCAGGCAAATGGGCGAGGACGGCCTGCGCGTGCTTCACGATTACCTCCAACTTTACACGCGGATTCGCTCCGACATCCGGGCGGAACTCCCGCTGATGCGCGCCGCCATCCGCAGGGCGAAACAGCTTTGAAAGCGCTCATTTCCTATCCACGAGAAGTAAAATCTGCGGGTTCTGCTCGTAAAATGGCGATCACATCATCAAACTTTACTTACTCAATTTCCGGAAGGCAAAGCACCACTTGTCCGTTCGCCTCGTTGTGAGCCGCATCATCGCCTCCACTGAAGGAAACACCTGCTTAAAATATGCTTTACCTGCCCCGCCCCGCGCCTACTTTCCGCCGCCCGCACTGCCTCATGGTGTAATGGTAGCACAGCAGATTCTGAATCTGCTTGTCTAGGTTCGAGTCCTAGTGAGGCAAGCATTGAAAAAATGCGTGAATCGCTCTGGAAGCAAGGCTGGCAGAGGGTTTGCGGGTGATGGGTGGGTTACGCATAGGGGGCAGGAAAGCACGCAAAATAGCGCGAAAAGTTGGCAGTTTTTGGCAGTATTTTGGCAGTATGGGTGGGCTTTGTTCGCTTCGTTTGCTCCAATCGGATTTGTCGCGTGCGCTGAAATCTGTGGCGATGGGTTGCGCTGAATCTCCATTTTCTTCGCGGGCTTGTGGATTTTTTCTTCGCGTGCCGATGCCGCTGTGATGGCCCAAGAGCGGCGGAAACGTGCGCGAGTGACGTGCGGGGCGGTAAAGAAGAAGTGGCGGCTTTGTGGGCTTCACGGTCACGCCTGCGCGTAGGTTCTCCGCACATAAAACGCCTCCGTGTAGGTTCCGCACAGCGAGCCGCCACTAGCTACGATTTTTTCATAAGGGCATCGGTGGTGGTTCAATTATCGCGTTGACTTCGCTTCGTTAATATAAGTTAATAACTCAACGGTTTATGAAATATATCGGCATCAACGAGGCGTCTGAACTGACGGGCAAATCCACGAGGACGATCAACAAGCGGGTGGGATCGCTGAGGTTCCGCGATGGGGAGAGGGGGAAAAAGGAATACGAGTCGCCTGCGATGCTCGAAGCAATTATTTTGGGCGAAACGGAGAGCGGGGACGGAAACTTTGTGAGCACGGGGGAAGCTCAGCGATTGCTGACGATAGCGCGCAAGAACGAGATTGAACTGAATATGGAAGTGACGCGCAAGGAGCGCATCCCCATCAGCATCATTGACGACGTGAACCGCGAAGTGATGATGAATGTGGCGGCGATGATCAAGGCGCACGTCGGCAAGACGCTGGATGAGCAGTTGGTGAACGACATCCTTGCCGAGTGGCGGTCGGTGGATGACAAGCTGGCGGAGGTAATCAAGAGAGCGTGAGTAGGGGCGCGGCGTGAGTTGGTTCGCACCCATCCAGTCCAGCGCGGTTTCTTTTTCGCTCGCGGCTTGTGGGCCTGCCTGCTTTCAATCCTGCCAACCAATCCGCCCCGCATGAAAACCGCCCTACTCGCCCTTGTCCTGTTCATCCTCAATGCACCCGCGCAATCGGAAGACGTGCTCTACATGGGGAAATACTACCGCAACGTAACGCTGCAACTCTGCGCGCCAATGAAGAAGGTGATTCTGAGTTCAGACGACGGACTGATTACGATGTCTTGGTCTTCTCTATCCAGCACCTTTCGAGAGGCCAACAAAGAGGAATACGCAGATCTGTTGCGCACAGATGCAGAGAAAGAAGAGGCGCTGCGCGCGGCGAAATATCCGATCCTTCAAGCGAAGGTTAAAGCGCGAGTGAAGAGCACAAAAGAAGTTGAAACCAACCTGCTAGCGTTCGGTGGAAAACTGTTTTGGCTGAGCGGCGAAGTTGATGTTTCATCATCATACGGCTCTAGATATGACGGCGCGCAGAATACCCATTACGCATTCCGTCTGAGCGACGACGGAGGATTAGCCTATCTTTATCGGCATCGCATCTACGGCGACGAGCTTCGCAAGAACGTTCTGGCTGCTGGGGGGAAAGCGAAGCTGCTGTGCCTCGTTAAAATCTTGCCTTATCGCACATACTCAAACGACAGCACGATCTACGCGGAGGTATTGGCCGCGATCCCTGCTATGCCAGATCCACCGCCAGCGAAGCCGAATTTCGGGCAGCAACAAGCTGTCGAAGGTGTGCCCAATGATCCGGTGAAAGCAGTCGAATGGTATCGCAAGGCTGCTAAGCAGGGGGAAGCCAAGGCTCAAACCAAACTTGGCTTGATGTATGCCGATGGCAAAGGCGTAACTAAAGACGCTGTCGAAGCAATGGCTTGGTTTAACATTGCAGCAGCAGCGGGCAATGAGGACGCGATAAAATACCTTGGAATAATGGAGCACGAAGCAGGGCGCGAGAAATCGCTAACCGCACAGCGAAGGAGCAAGGAAATCTTGGAAGAAATCGAAGCGGCCAAGGCTGCACGGGCTTCGAGCAAAGGGAACTGATGCCCCGCATCACGCCGCCTGCAATGCCTCGGGGTGGTGCTTGGCGACGGCGAGCAGGCGGAGGGCGGCACCGCTGGGTTTGCGGGTGCCGTTTTCCCACGAGATTGCTGTGACCTTGGGCACGTTGAGCAGTGCGGCGAACTCCATTTGCGTGTAGCCGAGTTGCAAGCGTAGTGCGCGGATTTGTCGGGCGGGCATGGCTTTGACGGGCGGCGGCAGGCTCACGGTGCGCTCGCGTGCGGGTGCGTGCCCTGCGGCGAAGCCTTCCACTCGGGCGACGAGTGCAGCGGCATCGAAGGTGATTTCGAGTTTCTTGGTTTTTGTTTTCATCGGTTGTAGTGCGCTTTGATGGTTTCGACTGCCCCGCGCAGGCGGGCGAGCAGCGCGGGCGGGATGTTCGCGCTCTTTGCCTTTGTGTAGAGCATAAAGAGGACGAAGCGCCGCGCCTCCGGCAACCAGAGGTAAATCACACGCGCCCCGCCGCTCTTTCCGCGTCCCGGCAGTTTCATCCGGGCTTTTCGCAGACCACCCGAATGCCGGATCAAATCCCCGGCTTCCGGGTGTGCTATCAGCTCCGCCTCGAATTGCCGCAACGTCTCCTCATCGGCGACGCGCAGCACTTCGTCGGTGAAGGCTTGCAATTCTACAAAGCAGACAGTCATCGGCAGGGATATTATACATGGTATAACCGTTGTCAACGGGCCATTTTTGATGTGAAGCGCACCCGATGTGTGTGGCGTATTCTAGTCGTTATTTCGCTGGCACAGTTGGCTTCCACTCGCGAGTGAGGCGTTGCCCTTCTGCGATCTGTGCGGGGGTCATGAGCCTTTCGAGATTATTACAGGCTTCTCTTGCATCTGGCTCGTTTGCAGCAGCCAAATTTAAACACACGTATGCACGGACAAAATTTTTCTCCACACCCTCGCCAATGAGATACATCGCCCCGAGTTTGAGCTGCGCTTTTACGTGACCCTGCTCGGCGGCCTTGCGCAACCACTTCACTGCTTCGACTGCATCCTTCGGCACGCAGTTTCCATCGGCATACCTCATGCCGAGATCGAATTGCATCTTTGCTCCACCCTGTTCGACAGTTTTGCGAAGCCACTTTTCTGCTTCGACGGCATCCTTCGGCACGCCCTCGCCGAGAAAATACATCGCGCCGAGATAGTTTTGCGCGGTCGCATTACCCTGTTCTGCGCCCTTACGAACCCACTTTTCTGCTTCAACAAAGTCCTTCGGCACTCCCTCACCGCGAAGATACATATATCCAAGGTCGGCCTGCGCAAGTGCGTCCCCATTCTCAGCGAGCGCCTTAGTTTCGTTGACGTTGCCGGCGTAGGCGGGCGCATTGCCGAGCAATCCTGCGGCTACCAATACACATACCAGCAAAGCGAAGAAACGAGTGTTCATGCCGCCAGCTACACCGTCACAACGTCACAAGCAAGCATCCATGCGGGTTTGCTGGCTTTTTGATGAGGTAACACGGGATCGCGTGTGACGTGTGCGAAATGCTTTGGAATTAAGCATCCATGCGGGTTGTGACGTTGTTACGTTCTCACGCCTCATTTCGGCGGCGGGAGATAGCGCGCCCATGCGTCGGCGAAGCTTTCGGCTTTGTAGCCTTTCTTTGTTTTTTCATCGTCGCGGATCGTCGCCGATGCGATGCCAAAAGCACGGAGCAACTTGGCGAGTTTTGATGACGGCCCACGAGGGTTGCCGTGTTGAATGTCTTTCGCCCACCAGCTTGCCCACGGCCCATCGTCGCGGGCGATCAATTCATTGAGCAGCGTTTCGGTTGGCAGCTTCGTTTCGTTTTTATCGGCGAAGATTTTGCGGACGGCGGTGAGCAGAATCACGCCGACGCTTTCACCAGCGGGATCGGCGGCATCGAATAGGGCGGTGAGGGCACGGCGCGATTCGTCCGGCCAGTTCCCGCCAGCCATGTCGGCGATGGCGAGCAGCGGTTCGCAAATGTCTTGCTGGCGGTCGCCGAGTGCATCGGGCAGCGCGGGGCGTGCCGAGCGTAGCGCGGTGATGACGGCACTATCAGCCGCCCATTTCTCTAATGCGACGCGGATGCCCTCAGCATGGGGAGTGGCGTCGCGGGCGCGGAATCGCTCGACAACTTGCTCGCGTGTTTTGCGGGCTAGGACAATGGGAATGGAACGATCCGCCACGGTATCCGGCAGCTTGCCGATTCCACCAATGGCCTTCGCGCAAAATACGAGGAAGTCTTTGACATCATGCTGCGGGCCGACGCAACGCGGCACGGTTGCCCCGCGATTGAATCCCGCATTGAGCAGGGCGCGCAACCCCTCTTTGTTCTCATCTTTTCCGCCGCTGAAAATCGTATCCACTTCATCGAGAAGCAGCGTGGGGCACGATGCGGCGATCTTCCGATAAACCACCGCCTCGCTTGGCGAAACACAAGGCCACGGGCGCGGCACCAGGAGTTTGCAGCAATCAAGGAGGAGGGATTTTCCGCATCGTTTTTCGGGTGACTGGATGTGGAGATATGCGGTGTAATCAAACGCATCGAGCGAGTGACTATGTGCCACCCATAGGGAGATGACTTTCGCTTGCTCAGGGCACGGGAAGGCGAGGTAGCGGCACAGGAAGTTCTCGATTTGCGTGAGTGTATCCGCGAGCGCACTGGCGGACGACGGCGGGAGCATTTTTTCGAGCTTCATTTTGCCACCCCCACATTCCAGAAAACGACTTCCTGCTGCTTCTCTTTATCAGGTCGCCACCCGCCCGGCAATCGCACGAACTGGCATGGCGTGAAGGTCGCGGGGTCTGCGCCGAGTCGCACGGCGTAGTTGAAGAAAGCACGCACTTCGTTCGCACCTTCGTTTTCGACATTGAACCAGCCGTGGCAGCTTTTGCCTGCTGAATGAACAATAGCAGCGAGGGGCGCGATTTCGCCAAGATGGAAGTGAAGTGCGAACTGCTGCGAATGACTCCAATGGTTGTCAAACTCTACAACCAGCCAGCGGCGCGGCCCCGTGTTATCGAGACAACGCGGAGACGGGTTGCCGTCCTTCGTGATGCCGAGCGGCTTGCTCATTGGCGAGGGGACGACGAATTGCGCACGCTCGATTGCGGGATCGGCCAGCCATGATTCCAGCGGGCGCGTGTCGGCGCTTTCTAGCGCGTTGCCGATACATACCAGCTCGCCGGGGCGGAATAGTGCGGCGACGGCGACGGCGACGGTGGGCGGCTTTGTCCAACGCGGAGGCGCGATGTGATAGGCGCGCTCGATTGCATTGCGCGCAAGCTGTTCGTCGAATGACGGCCAGCGTGGTGCGGGTGGTTGCGTAGGGGTTACGTGTGCGGTGTCGGTGCGGCCAGCGACTTCGCGCATGGCGTTCGCGACTGCTTGCTCGATTTCGCCAGCGGGGACGGGACGGCGAAGACCGATGCAACGCGGGGCGAGTGCGTCGGCGATTTCCTGCGCGGAGCAGCCGTATCCGGCCAGATGGCACGCGGAGCCGAAAATCCATGTGTGGATTCCGTGCTCCGGCGCGGGGTGAAGAGACGCGATTGCGTCGGCGTGAGTGTGTTTATTTATGGATGAGGACATGGTGTTTCTCCTTGTCCCGCGCCCTTTGGTTGCTATGTTCTGCGAAGTCTAATTCACGAGAACCGCGTATGCCCAAAGCAGCGCGGTTTTTGTTTTAGATCTCGGCGGTAGTCAGCTTGCTTAGCGCGGCTTGGACTTTCGGCCAAGCGAAGCGCACGGAGCGGTGGCCGAGGCGAATAACCGGGATTTTTCGGCGCGCAACGAGACATTCCACGCCGCGTTTTGTGATTTGTAACAATGCTGCAAGTTGTTTTTTGTTCAGCAAACCGTCATGCGGTGGAGTGGCGGTGATTGCGTTGGTGATATGCGCCGCGAGTGCGGCGTTTTCCGATGGTTTTGGTTTGGTATGCGTAGGCATGGGCGCACAAATAGCGCGTCCATTTTTTCATGCTTCGGGAGGGATTCGTTTTTATTCCTCCCCAATTTTCCCCACGCTTTTCCACGCCCCCTCAACCGCACGCTCTATATTCTGCCGCAAGGCCCACGCTGCGGGCTTTCCGCTTTTGTTTTCGTGCCCTGTTGTAGCAACTAATTTCAGAGATGGGTGCTCTTCAAACTTCTCGCCATACACTAGCGGTAGAAACGCCGTCCCCGCTCGCGCCCATGCCTTCACTACTTCTTGTTTTCGAGAGAGTGGCGGCAGATTCACTGCATATTCTCGCACCCATTTCTGCACACCCTCCTGTTGCTCAGGCGTGAGTTTCTGCCCATCCCAATGAGGAAGTCCAAAATCAATGTTCGCCCTTCCGCGAAAGGGATCGGCAAAGCGAAAAATCTTTTCAGCAACTTGGTTTGCCGGTGTGTCGAGTGAGTAGCGTTTGCCCTTGCCCTTCCCGCCATAATGCAACCCCACGCCTTCGCCAAGTTTGAGATCGTCCACACTGCCTTGCGCGTCCTCTCGTTTACTAGGGTGGGCGTGATGTAGTATCGGCACGGCTTCCTCTTTGCTTAGTAATTCGCGTAAAAATTGGAGTTCCGGGCGTTCCTCATTCGGGCCGTGCTGAACTAATGTGCCGTCGGATTTATTCTCTGTCCATTCAATGCTACTTACTGCCGCCGCCTGTTGCCTAATCATTTCCCAGCGATTGCCGCCATTCGAGAGTAATCGAAAAATAGCACTACACGCATAGCGCCCAGCTTGCCGGTCATCGCTGCCGCAAATCTCAAACAAGGTATTCAGCGCGGCGTGCGCGGTATCAAAAGCAACTCTCGCCGCCGTCACCCGCGCAATATGTGCATCGTTCGCATTTTGCTTTCGCGGCGGCTTTTTCCCCGCCGTGGGCTTTTCGGCTTTGGTGGTGTCACCCATTATCAATACTTTGATCGGATTGTGACGCGGAAGGACGACGCGCTTTTCGCCTTTCGTCAGAATGATTTGACCGCCCTTGTGTGTGATGTGACAGCCAAGTTTGCGGGCGGCATCTTCCTGCGCCACTTCCTGCCACAGCGCGATTGCTTTGCGGATGTTTGCGAGTGCTTCCTTGCGCGTCGTGCCCTGC
>JAYUIF010000101.1:0-5161 GCA_043766295.1 Spartobacteria bacterium
GTAAGCATCGAGCCTTTCTGGATGGAGAAATGCGAGGTGACGTGGGACGAATACGGGGCTTTCGTTTATCACGATAATGAAAAGAAGGATCGAGTCGGCAAAGTTTTCACTCCGGATCAGACGGCCTTCATCAAGACCGCCGATGAGGTCACTCACCCGACACAGCCGTATATTGAGATGAGCTTCGGCATGGGCACGGCTGGCTATCCGGCCATCTCGATGACGCAGCACTCGGCCAACAAATACTGCCAGTGGCTCAGCGCGAAGACGGGGCACTTTTACCGCCTGCCGACCGAGGCAGAGTGGGAATACGCAGCACGTGCGGGCACGACGACGGCGTATTTCTGGGGCGATGACGCATCGAAGATTGGTGAGTATTGCTGGTGGGGAAAGAACAGCGATTTCCAATATAGGAAAGTCGGCAAGAAGAAGCCGAATCCGTGGGGCGTTTACGACATCCTCGGCAATGTGTGCGAGTGGACGCTCGATCAATACGACGCGGGTTATTACGCGAAGATGCCCGCTGCGAATCCGTGGAATAAAGCGACGCTCCCCTACCCGCACTCCGCGCGCGGCGGCTCGTGGGACGATGTGGATGCGGCGGCACTCCGGGTGGCTACGCGCCGCGCGAGCGCGAAGGATTGGAAGCGACAGGACCCGCAGCTTCCGAAGAGTTATTTCTGGCACACGGATGCGCAGTTTCTCGGCTTCCGCGTGATCCGCCCGCTGAAGACGCCGACGCCGGAGGAGATGCAGAAATATTGGAACAACGGCGTGGAGAAAGACGACCCGCGTTTGATCAAGGCGGAGTAGCCGCAGGGCTACACGACTTTCACGTGAAAATCGCCGAGCGACTGATCGGCGGGGGCGGTCTTGTGATAGACAAAACCGGCAACAACAACTTTGGCGGGCACTGTGGCGGAGAGAAAGCCGAAGGGCGTTCCGCCATTATCGCTCACGAGGCTGGCGACTGTGATCGTGCCTATTGTTTTCGCCGCTACGAACGTGTTGCTGAAGCCAGCGTAACTATAGCGGATCGTGAAGGTGTTGATATTGCTGCCATCGAAAAACACGCCGCCATCGAGCGGATGCGCGGCGTCGGCGGGCGTGTAGCCGACGAAGATGTTGCTGTCTGCGATGGTGCGCGCGCTGAAACTGCCGATGCTGTCGCTCACGATATTCGCGCCGTGGACACCGCCCACGATGATGGCGCTGGTGAGCGCGTTGTTAAAGTTGGTGGCACCTCCGCTGAGCGTGAGAGTCGCGTCGAAATCGCCCGCGATGCCGATCAGCGAATCGCCCGTGATGCTGAGCGTGGCGATGGATGCCGCGTGCAATGTCGCAGCCCCAACATTCGCCGCTTTGAAAAGTGTGATGCTGCTGCCGAGATTGATTTCCGCGCCAGTTTTCACCTCGTGAAATGCAAGCGAAGTGCTGTCGTCCGTCGAACCCTGCGCGATGATGCTCGCCGTTCCGAGCAAGTCGCGCGCGGTGAAGGAACCGATCTTTTCCGCGGCGGTGAAATCGCCGCCCACATCGCCGTTGACTTTGACGCTATCGAAACGCTCGGCGCTGAATGTGGCGTCGCCGATGCGCGTGGCTTTGAGCATGGTGATGGCGCTGGCTACGGCGAAAGTGGCACCGTCTTTCACCACGCGCATTGCGAGCGTGGTCGGGTAAAATGGCGAGCCGCCAGCGGTGACGCGGGCTGTGCCGAGCACGTCGCCCGAGCTGAACGCGGTGAGCAGCCCGGCGATGTTGAGCTGCGCGGCGAATTCCCCGCTGACGAGCAAACTATCAAGCGAGGGCGTGGCGAGCGTGGAGTTTCCGAAGCGCGCTGCTTTGAAAAGCGAAAGGCCCGTGCCGATCGAAATGTCCGAGCCGTCGCCGATGTTGTGGACGCGCACACTCGTCTTCACATCGCCGCCCGTGCCGCTGAGCAAGTCCGCGCCATCGGCGAGATCGCGCACAGTCACCGAGCCAAGCATCCCGCTGAAAACCACGCCGCCGCCGGTGATGTTCGCAGTCGGTGCGTAGAGTGTTTTCAGCCCCGCGCCGAGTGCGCCGGTAATTTCGCCGATGCTCACGCGCCCATCGCCATGCACGCCGCGCTCGACCGTGACAGACAGAATACTCGTGTCGCTCTTCGTGCCATCGAGCGAGATGCGCGCGAGACCGCCGCGTCCATTGTGATCGGGATCATCGAGCACGAAACCGATGAGGCCGGGGCCGGTGAGATTCACGGTGTATTTGTCGCCATCCGCGTCCGTGAACGTGCGCACTTTTCCGGGCATGACTGACACGTCGCCGAGATTATTGGCGATCAACGGCATCGAGCCATAACTGACGAAGTGGCCGGAAATTTCTCGCGCGAGCGGGATGCTGCGCAGGTGTCCGTCGGCGGTGAAAAGCGGGACCTCCGTGTTTGATGCGCTCAATTGTCCGGCGGTCAGCGAGCCGCTGAAAACATCAATCGCGCCGCCGAGTTTCGACGCGGCGCTGAGCGAGAATACTGCGCCCGTGGAAAGCGTGGGCAGCGGGATATTTTGCGTGCTGTTGAGTTTGTCGAAATGAAACTGGAGCGGCGCGCTGCCGGGATCGCTGCTGCCGATGGTGAGCGTGACGTCGTAGAGCGTGTGCGGCACTTTCGGCGCGAAGTAGCCGGTGTTTGCGACGATGCTTTGCGAAAGGCCGGTGCCGCTGCTTTTGCCGAGGATGGAACTGAGATACGCAGTGTCGTTTTGATCCGTCGCTCCGTCGGACCATTGCTCATCGAGGGAGACGAGCGTGCCGCCAAAAACCGCGCCGAGATCGCGGGGCGCGGTGTGTTTCATGATGTCGCCGGCGGCGGCATCGCTCACATGACGGAGGCCGAGGTTGTGGCCGAGTTCGTGCGCGAGTGTGATGGCGAGTTGATCCAGCCGTTCATCGGGCGTGGCGTTGGAAAAAAAGTTGTCGAACTCGCCGGAGAAAATCACCGCACGGTCGTTGCGGTCGAGATTTCCAACGTCCGGTGAACCAGCGAGGCCGAGCAATGAATCCGCGCCGAGACCGAACAAATCGCGGAGCGGGACGCTCGCGCTGGGGAAGCTCTTTTTTAGCAGCGGACTCGCGCCGGAAATATCGAGCAGCATTCCATTGTCGCCGCCGACATAGAGCGTGGTGAAATCGCCGCCTGCAGGTAGCGAGGTCGTGAATTGCACATCGTAGAGCGAATACTTCGACTGCAATTTGGCGACCAGCGATGCGACGAGATTTTCGACGGTGTCCGCTGAACCGATGTCCGCGGCAGAGAATGCCGGCAACATTCCTGTGATGCCGGGGCCGAAGTGATTCGCAATCGTGGCTCCGTCGAAATCGAGATAGACGACTTGCGGCGTCTCGAAGCGCACGTTGTCCACGAGCGCCGCAGAATCGAGCACGCCGTCGCCCACGTCGTTGATGTGCATCTCGATGTTGAGTGAGTTGACGCCATCCGGCACGACGTAGGTGAGCGTCAGCTTATTGGTGCGGCCATCGAAGAACGTTCCCGGCGCCGAGTCGCCGGTGAAGTAGGCGTTGTCCACCGTGATGAGGTTCCCGTTTTCGTCCTTCGCGTAGTTAATCCCGTTGATGCTGATGGTGAACGTGTCGTTAAAACCGGCGTGGACATACTCGGGGTATTCCTCGGTGAGAAACATGAAATCAATCTTGAGCCTCTGCTCGCCGCCTGCGGGCACTGGCAGGGTGAAAGAAACCGCCGCCGAGTCACCAGCCTCGCCGGGAGGGCCGAGGTCGGTGCCCTGGTTACTGGAGGTATTGCCCACGCTCGTGACGTGCGACGCGATGCCCGTGCTGAGGATGAGAAAATCGCCGTCGCCACCGCTTGGAAAACCGAGCAGTTGCCCCGTCGCGCCGAGCGTGAGCGTGGCAAATTGCGCCGGGTCACCATCGAGCGAAACGTGCGTGCCGTCCGGCAAATCAAGCGCGCGTGTGACTGAAAGCGGCGTCGCCGAAAGCACGATGCGCGGTTCCAAAGCCTCGATGGAGGCGGAGCGTTTTCGCGAGGGTGGTTTGGTCATATTTCCTAGCCGAACTCGCGCCCGGCCATAGCACCGTAGGCAGAGTCCCGCGCCTGTAAACGGCGACTTTGAGAAAGGAATTAGGGGAGCGTTGGAAAAAACTCGCAACCCATCTATGCCGCTGTCGTCAAATACGAAAGCAGCGCGCTCATTTCCTCCGCCGAATAGTGCTGATGGGCGGGAACGCGAATCATGGTGAGGCCGATTTTTTCGCACACGCGGTGGATGAAATCGCGGCTCCTCGGGTCGTCGCCTTCGCCAAGGATGATCGCGAGCCGGGGAAGATGGGCGGAGTCGCAGATGAGGAAATCAATGCTCCTCGATCCCGCCCGTGCGTGAGCGAGGCCGCGGTCGCCTGCGCCGTAGGTGACGGCGAGGATGTCGGCGAACCGAATCTTTGCGAGGAGTGTGTGGCCATGCGGAATGAGCGGGTGAAGTGTGTTGAAAAACGCGGCCTCCGCGCCGGTGAAGATGGTTTCGCAGAGGCGATACGGGTCGCTTTCCTCCATGCCGGAAGGGTGCTTGCGGATGGGATCCTCGGCGGGCTTCCAGCGGCGACGAGCCAGCCACCAGCCGATGCCAAGACCGGCGGCGAGAGCGAGGATGATGTAAAGGGCGTTCACGGGCGGAAAGTCTTTCGCCGCACGTTACTCACGCATTCACCGTATCGAGCACGAGCTGACCGAGGCGGGCTTGCAGCGCATCCACGCCATCGCCGCTGTCGGCGCAGACGGGGAAGACTTCGAGTTTTTTGTAGCGCGTCTTGAAGTGCTTGAGCTTCGTCTTGGCTCCGGCGATGTCCATTTTGTTGGCGACGATGATCCAGTTCCGCTCGCTGAGCGTGGGGTCGTAAAGATCAAGCTCCTTGCGAAGTTTCTGGAGATCCTCGATGGGCTCGCGCCCTTCGCTGCCAGCCATATCGAGGACGAAGACGAGCAGTTTGCAGCGCACGATGTGGCGGAGGAAATCGTGCCCGAGACCGATGTCGGCGTGCGCGCCCTCGATGAGTCCGGGAATATCGGCGACTGTGATGCGGTCGTATTCGCCGACCTGCACCACACCGATATGCGGCGTGAGCGTGGTGAAAGGATACGGGGCGA
>JAYUIF010000102.1:0-12163 GCA_043766295.1 Spartobacteria bacterium
GCGGCTGTGGAAAATCGACGCTCCTCCGCCTCATCACCGGCCTCGATTCACCCGACTCCGGCGAGCTGTGGGTCGGCTCCGAAGCCATCACCGCGCCGAGCGCCGAGCGCGGCCTCGTCTTCCAGGATCCGAATCTTTTCCCGTGGCTCACTGTGCGCGGCAACATCCAGGCCGGCCTCGTCGCCCGCGGCGTGCTCCACGAAAAGCGCGGCGAGGTGGACGAGTTCATGCGCCTCGTCGGATTGGAAACTTTCGCCAACGCCTTTCCGCATCATCTCTCCGGCGGAATGGCCCAGCGCGTCGCTCTCGCACGCGCCTTGATCAACCATCCAAAAATCCTCCTTCTCGACGAACCGCTCGGCGCGCTCGACGCCTTCACGCGGATGCGGATGCAGGACGAAGTGCTCCGGCTCTGGCAGGCCCGCCGCACGACCACGCTGCTGGTCACGCATGACATTGACGAAGCGATCTACATGAGCGACCGCATCGTGATCATGAGCCAGCGCCCCGGACGGATCGAGCGCATCATCGCCGTCACACTGGCTCGCCCGCGCCAGCGCAACAGCCCGGAATTCCTGCGCCTTCGTGGCGACATCCTCGAACTGCTTCACTTCGCCGGCAGCGCTCCAACTGCCGCCGCGAGCTAGCCGCGCCGCCCGAGTTTCTGGCCTATGACGGAAAGGGGCAATTGACGCGAGTGCGCCATGCCGTCAAAACGCCGCCGTGATTTTCGCCGCCGCCAGATTTGGCAGACTGCTCGTGGTGCTCGCCTTGGTTGCGTGCATCGGCGGGCATTGGGCGCTTTTGCAATCGGTGGCTTGGACGCAGATGCTCGTGGAGAGGACGCAGGCGGCGTCGTTTGGCGAGGCGGTGAAGACGACGTTCGATGGCGCTCATCCGTGTGCTTTGTGCAAGCGGATCGCTGACGGAAAGCAGAAGGAGCAGCAGCCGTCGCAGACGTTGTTGAAAGTGAAGATGGATGTGATTTTCGAGCGCGCTGTGGTGGCGGTTTTCCCGCCGAGGGTGGATGCTAAAATTGCGCGCATTGCGATGACTGGCGAGGCGCGCACGGAGCGGCCTGCGCTACTGCCGCCGAGGGTGGCGTAGCGCACTTTCACGGCCCACCGGCTGGCGTTTCGCTGGCGGTCAGCGGTTGGCGTCGTGAGATCGTGCCCGCTTCCGGGCGCTAAAAAAATCGGAGTCTGCTCCGCGTGCGCATTTCGTCTGCCGGCGTTTCCACATCCGTCCGCTTTTCTAGCGGCAACACTTCCAATTATTTTTCCATGAAAACCAACGTCATTCTTTCCACCATCATCATCACCGCCTCCCTCACGGCTGGCGCATCCGCGTGCGATCTCTGCGCATTCGATCTTCCGCTCATCCGGCTCGACAATCGAGCGGGCTGGCACGCCGGAGTCAGCGAGCAATACACGAGCTACGAAAGCCTGCGCCTCGACGGGCGCGGCATCCGCAATCCCGCCGGGCAGTATCTTCACAGCAGCATCACGCAGATATTTGTCGGCTACGATTTCACGCGCTCGCTCGGCGTGCAGTTAAACGTGCCGCTCATCTCCCGCACATTTCGGCGGACGGGAGCCGGGGGTATCGAGACGGGTGATGTTTCTGGATTCGGCGATGTGTCGCTGCTCGCGCACTGGGCGCCGGTGCGCATCGAGCATGATGATTTCCGTTTCACCGCTCGTCTCGTCGCGGGCATCAAACTCCCGACCGGCAATAGCGAGCGCGTGCTCGAAGAAGCGAACGAGAGCGAAGGCGCAGGCCCGGCGAGCGGAGTCCATGGCCACGATCTCGCGCTGGGCACTGGCAGTGTGGATGGCATTTTCGGAGGCGACACGCATCTGCAATGGAAGCGCCTTTTTCTCGATGCCGGGCTGCAAGTCGCCGTGCGCGGGCAGGGGCGACACGACTACGATTTCGCCGACGATCTCTCGTGGCACGCAGAGGTCGGAGCGATTGCTTGGAAAGGTGATGCGCTGAAAATTGCCATCGCCGCGCGGCTCTCCGGGGAGACGAAAGGCGAGGACAGTTTCCGTGGCGTGCGTGCGGCGGATACGTCGAGCGCCACCGTGTATCTCGGCCCGCGCGTCGTCGCTACATGGCGCGACAAATTCAGCGTGGATGCGGGTTTCGATTTCCCAATTCGGACTGAAAACAGCGGCGTGCAATCCACGCCAGACCTTCGCTTTCAAGCCGCAGTGAGCTGGCAGTTTTAGCAACTCCAGTGCGCGAAGGAGGATCACATTTCCCTTTGCCCTTCGCGCCCGTGCCGCCTAAAACCCGCAGCCCTATGTTTTCAGGAACCTTCACGGCGCTCGTCACGCCATTTCGCAATGACCGCGTGGATGAGGCCGCTTTTGCCGCGCTCATCGAGGCGCAGATCGCCGGTGGCGTCGCTGGCATCGTGCCCGTCGGCACCACGGGCGAGTCACCCACGTTGGATCACGACGAGCATCTCCGCGTCATCGAACTCGCCGTCCAATTTGCAAAAGGACGCGTGATCGTGATGGCCGGCACCGGCTCGAACTCCACGAGCGAGGCTGTGGAATACACGGTGGCAGCGGAAAAACTCGGCGCTGATGCGGCGCTCATCGTCGCGCCGTATTACAACAAGCCGACGCAGGAAGGGATTTACCGGCACTTCCGCGCCATCGCGGAAGCTACAAAAATTCCCATCATGCTCTACAGCATCCCCGGTCGTTGCGGCATCGAGATCGCCGTGGATACGTGCGTGCGGCTGGCGAAGGACTGCGCAAACATCGTCGCCATCAAGGAGGCCGGCGGCAAAGTGGAGCGCGTGGTTGCTTTAAAAAAGGCGATGCCTTCGTCGTTCGAGATTCTTT
Source organism: Spartobacteria bacterium (assembly GCA_043766295.1). Lineage (GTDB taxonomy): Bacteria > Verrucomicrobiota > Verrucomicrobiia > Chthoniobacterales > Chthoniobacteraceae > SXWH01. Next base: position 2,862 of record JAYUIF010000102.1, read on the forward strand.
CCGGCGACGACGGACTCACGATTTCTTTCATCAAGGAAGGCGCAGTCGGCGTGGTCAGCGTCGCGTCGAATATCATCCCTCGCGAAGTCTGCGATCTCACCGAGGCCGCGCTGGCTAGCCGCTTCGATGATGCGCAGAAATTGCACGATCAACTCGCGGGGATTTTCACCGACCTCTTCGTCGAGAGCAACCCGACGCCCATCAAACAGGCGCTCGCGTGGCAGGGGCGCATGACTGCCGACGTGCGACTTCCGCTTTGCGAACTCGCAGAGTCCTCGAAGGTAAAACTGCGCGCGACACTCGCCGCGCTGAAACTCATCTAAGCCATGCCGCTCATCCTTCACATCAACGGCGCGAACGGTCGCATGGGGCAGGCGCTCATCACTTGCGCGAAAGAATCCGCCGATCTCGCAGTCGGTGCGGCGACCGACATGGGCGATGATTTCGCCGCCGCGCTCGCGAAGTGCGATGCGTGCATAGACTTCAGCCACCATGCTGCGTTGGAGAACGTGCTCGCCGCGTGCGTCGCCGGAAAAAAGACGCTCGTCATCGGGACGACAGGAATCAGCGATGTTGGCGTGGCTCGCATTCGCGAGGCGGCCCGCAGCATTCCGATTGTGTATTCCGGCAATTATTCGACTGGCGTGAACACGCTGCTGTGGCTCACGCGGAAGGCTGCCGAGATTCTCGGGCCGGATTTCGATCTCGAAGTCTTGGAGATGCACCATCGCATGAAAAAGGATGCGCCAAGTGGCACGGCGAAAATGCTGGCGGAGACACTCGCTGAAGTCCGTTCGCTGCAATACAACAGCGACGTGCGGCACGGGCGCTTTGGCGATGTGGGCGCGCGCACTTCCGCAGAGATCGGGATGCACGCGATTCGCGGCGGCGATGTCGTCGGCGATCACACGGTCATTTTCGCAACGCCCGGCGAACGCGTGGAGCTGACGCACAAGGCGAGCAGTCGTGAAATTTTTGCGCGAGGTGCGCTGCGTGCCGCGCAGTGGGCGCACGGAAAGCCCGCCGGTCTTTACGACATGAGGGATGTTTTGGGGCTGAAGTAGTCGGCAGTTTTCGCGCACAGATACCGCATGAAGACGGGCATCGCACTCGGCTCGAATCTCGGGGATCGGCTCGCAAATCTTCGCTCGGGGCGCGATGCGTTATTGCGTCTGCTGGGCGTGACGGGAGAGGCGCGTTCTTCGCGCGTGTATGAGACGGAGCCAGTCGGAAGCGGGCCGGATTCCGGCGCGTTTCTCAATGCAGTCGTCGAGGTCGAATACGAAGGACAGGCGATGACGTTGCTCGATGGTTTGCAGTCCATCGAAGCGGCGATGGGGCGCCCATCCAAGCGCCCGCGCAATGCGCCGCGCACGCTCGATCTGGACATTCTCTACGTCGGCAACCTCGCGCTTTCCAACGACGAGATCGCCATCCCGCATCCGCGCCTTCACCAACGCCGCTTTGTGCTCACACCGCTGCATGACATCCGCCCAGAACTTCTGCTTCCCGGCCAGCAAAAGACAGTCGCCGATTTGCTGGCTGCACTTGCGGACCCTGCGACGGTCGAGCTTTTCGCCGCTGCGTGGTGATGCTACGAAACTAACCGCATGAACGAACGCATCGCCAATTTTCAAGCCGCCAAGTCGCGCGGCGAACGCATCGCGGTGCTCACGGCTTACGATTATCCGACCGCGCGTCTGCTCGATGAAAGCGGCGTGGACGCGCTGCTCGTTGGTGATTCGCTCGGCATGGTCGTGCTTGGTCATCCCGACACGACGTTCGTGACGATGGCCGATATGCTCCATCACACGCGGGCCGTTGCGCGAGGCAATCAGCGCGCGCTCGTGATTGCCGATCTTCCTTTTGGAAGCGCCGAGACGCCGGAGCTGGCGCTGACAAATGCGAAGCAGCTCATCGAGGCGGGCGCACACGCGGTGAAAATCGAAGGTGGCGCATCGCACGCCGCTCACATTTTTCGGATCGCAAGCGCAGGCATTTCCGTCATGGCGCACATCGGGATGCAGCCCCAGCGCGTGCGCATCGAGGGCGGCTATCGCGTGAAAGGAAAAACCGAGGAGCAGGCGGACGCACTGCTCGCCGATGCCGCCGCAGTGGAAGCAGCCGGAGCGTTCGGCCTGCTTCTCGAACTCGTGGTGCCAGCGGTTGCAAAGGCGATTACCGAGCGTGTGAAAATCCCGACCATCGGCATCGGCTCAGGCGTGGATTGCGACGGTCAGGTGCTCGTGCTTCACGACGTCATCGGACTTTTTCCGTGGTTTAAACCAAAGTTCGCCACCCAGCGCGCCGATGTGGCGGGAGAGATTTGTCGCGCAGCGAAGGAGTTTGTGCGCGAGGTGCGCGGTTAAAGCGGCGGCGTATTCCTACGGGAGTATTTACTCGCCGGTGAAGAAACCGACGCGGCGATATTTTTCGTAGCGCTCTTCGAGCAGTTGCTCCATCGGCACCTTTGCAAGTTCGTCGAGCTGACGGGCAACTGCTTTGCGAAGATTGTTGATCGCGGCTTCGTGATCCTGATGTGCGCCGCCGAGTGGTTCCGGGATGACTTCATCCACGAGTTTGAACTCCTTCAAATCCGTTGCCGTCAACTTGAGCGCCTCAGCGGCTTCCGGCGCGTGCTTGCGGTGTTTCCACAAAATCGCAGCGCAACCTTCGGGACTGATCACGGAATAGTAGGCGTTTTCCAGCATGAGCACGCGGTCGCACACGCCGATGCCGAGCGCGCCGCCACTGCCGCCTTCGCCGATGACGACGGCTACGGTGGGCGCGCGCAAAGTCATCATGTCGCGGATATTCACAGCGATGCTTTCGGCGATGTGGCGCTCTTCCGCGCCGATGCCGGGATAGGCTCCGGGTGTGTCAATGAGAGCGACAAAAGGTCTGCCAAACTTTTCCGCCATGCGCATGAGACGCATTGCTTTCCGGTAGCCTTCTGGATTTGCGCAGCCGAAATTGCGATGGATGTTTTCCTTCGTGTCGCGCCCTTTTTGATGGCCGATGACGACGCACTTGTGCTTTCCGACAGTCGCAAAACCTCCGGGCATGGACGGGTCTTCCGCGAAACGACGATCGCCATGCACCTCGATGAAATCGCTGAACGAAAGCTGGAGGTAGTCGAGAGTATAGGGCCGCGCGGTATGTCGTGCGATCTGCACGCGCTGCCACGCTGTGAGATTGGCGTAAACCTCCTTCTTGGTTTCCTCAATTTTCACCTCCATGCGTTGCACCTCCGGATCGAGGTTCACGTTGTTGTCGCGACTGTGCTGGCGCAAGTCTTCGAGTTTATCTTCGAGTTCCACGATAGGTTTCTCGAAATCGAGTGGCTGGAGTTTCATGCGTTACTCCATCGTCACGGGAGCGCCTTTAGGAATCAAGACTGCGATTTCGCTCATCGCGGCAGTGGTCAGCGCGATGCCTCCGCCAGCGGGGCGCTGAACCGTCGCCGCAGGGTCGTCCGGCTGGGCGTAGAGCGAGTGGCCGGGGATGCTGAGCACGAGCTGATGGCGCGCGGAAAAAAATGTGAGGTCGGTAAATTTCACGCTGCCCTTGTCACTGACTGCAATTTTGTCGGTCACCTTTCCACTTTGCTTTGGCAAAATGATTACGGGTTTCTTGTTCGTGCCGGGCCACGTGAGCGTGGGGTATTGGCGAAAGAATTTTTCACCACGATAAATCGCAACGCGTCTCGCGCGTTGCTGGAGCACGAGGCGAAAGTCGCACACGGGCGCGAGCAGACGCTGGCCGGGATGGAGGATTTCGCTTTTGAACTTGTTGAGGTGGACGAGCAATTCGAGCGACACCTTCGTGCGCGAAGCGATGCGCCCGAGCGAGTCGCCGGATTTTACCGTGTAGGTATTTGTCTCATCGGGCTTCATGGCGAAAAATTCGGCGCTGTTGATTTCGCCAATCGCATCAAGCACCGCGTCGCGCTTTTTCGATTCGGGAAATTCTTTTAGGAACCGCTCGAAAGCAGCGCGCGCATCGGCTGGCGGCGCGGTGCGGCGGATTTCCTCGCAGCGTGAGAACTCTTCAAGACTTGGATCGGGAGGCGGAGTGGGAGGCGGCAGTTTTTTGTCCTCCACGAGCTTTTGAGCAGGCTCCAAATACAGCCGCTTTACTACGTAATAAGCGCCGCCAAAAACGCTGGCGGCCAGTAGCAGGATGATGAGCAGACGAAGTAGCACGGATGTATTTCGGTTGAATTGAACGGCGCGGCTGTAAAAAATTCAGTGAAAAATCTTTCGTCGCCAAGCGGGGCGCTCACCCCTGTCCTTTTTTTATACCAAACCCCGGCGTTTCCATTCGTCCACATTACCTGCGGCTGACCGCTGGATCATGTCGGTTGCGAATTTGAGCAGGCAGACTTCCCAGCCCTCGTCCACGCCGCAAATCACCGCGCACATCGGGTCTTCATCGCGGTCCACGCGTTCGCGGAGCGAGGCGATCACATCTTCGAGCGGGCGATGCACGACTTCCTCCTGCACGTCCGTTTTGCGAAACTGAAAGCCATATTTCAGCACGGCAAGTTCCGCCGCATTCTCACGGAGCCAGCCGACGAATGCCTCCGCCTTTTCCCCGAAGCCTTCGAGCATCTGATGATAGTGCGCAGGCGTGATGAGGCGGGGGCGCTCGGCGTGGAGTTTACCATCGCGCACGCGCACCTGGCCGACGGTATCCATCATCTCAGTCACGAGGAAAAAACGAAAGACCGTGGAGCCGAACGTCTCGATACGGTTCTGCGGTGCCACGACGATTTGCGTGTTTTCAATCGCGTAATGAAAGCTGTCTTCGTTGAGCATGATCAGTTGGAAAATAGCGGTGCCGCGTTCTGCTGCAATGCGCTTTTCATTTGCGCGCATGGATCGGGCGTCGTGCGCTGCGGATTATTTTGCGGCGCTTACTTCAGCGGGGAAATTCACCGGCATTGCGAGCAGGCGTTTGCTTTCGCCGAGCAGCCATTTCACATCGCGGAAGGGACGATAGGAAATGTCCTGCCAGCGAACGTAGCCGGCGGCATCAATGAGGAAGGTGCCGTGCAGCGGTGTGTTTTCAAAATCATCGAACGCGCGATATGCGTGGAAGGCGGCGAGTGCGTGGTCGGCGACGATGGGGAAGGGGAAACCCTCGGCGTCCTTGGCTTGCACGAATGTGTTGTGGAGTTCGTCCGCGCTGTCGGTGCTGACGGCGGTGATGGTGATGCCGGCGTCCGTGTATTCCTTGGCGAGAGGCGCGAGGAGATTGAGTTGCTCGATGCAATGGGAGCAGCCGCTGCCGAGGTAAAAGACGAGCAGGTGCGGCTTGCCTTTGAGGTCAGCGAGAGAGTGATGTTTGTCGTTTTGATCCGCAGCGCTCCAGTCGGGTGCAGGGTAGGGATGCCAGCGGAAAGGGCCGAGTGTGGAAAGTTCCGGGCGCACTCCGCTGTCGGTGGGCCATTCGAGTTTGGGCCGCCAGTCGGCAGGCAGGCCGAGGGCGCTGACGATGGGCTGGAGTCGCGTGAACACCCGCTCGCCGATGTCGGCCTGCGCGCAAAGCGGACGGAGTTTCTCGAAGGTCTTTTTCGCTTCGTCCTGCTTGCCGGTGCTCCACTGGATGTTGGCCAGCGTGGCGAGCGGGAGCACTTGTTGCTGGCCGTCTTTCACGGCTTTTTCCGCGAGTTCGCGCGCCTTTTTGTCGTTCACGAGCGTGAGTTGAATGCGGGCGAGTCGGAGCGGAGGGATGTCTTTTACATCGGCGAGGAGTGTCCGGATTTCCTCGGCGCTCCGTTCTTCGGCGATGGACTGATAAAGCCGGACTTCATTTCGGCAGTTTTCGAGTTTGGAAAGTTGGTCGCTGGTTTTCTTGAAAACTTCCGTCATCGCGCTGGCGACTTTGTCTGTGGATTTGTTTTCCTTTTTCGCGTCGCTCTCGGCTTTTTCCGCGTCGGCGTAGCGGGTTTCGTGAAGCGTCTTGATGAGTGCATCCAGCGCGGCGATTTTCTCTTCGCCCTTCGCTTTCCTGCCTGACTGAAAGGCCGCTATGCCGATGGCGCGGAGACGCTGTGCTTCCTCCACGGTGTCGCTGAATGCTTCGAGATATTGCGTGTTGTCGAGCGCGAGGAGTTCCTCCCATTTCTCCCACGCAAGAAGCAGATCGAGCAGACGTTTGCGGCCCATGGTGTAGCCGGTGCGGGTTTCGGGCTCATCGTCTCTGCCGATGAGGATATGACCGGGCGCGAGACGGGGGAGTTCGATCATGTTCTTCGCGAGATCGAATGCGTCATTCACGCGACCGATGAAGCCGAGGTTTTCCACCAGCCAGTCGTTGTTGTGGGCGTAGTTGTGGATTTGTTCGGGCATGATGCGCGAAGCGATCATGTGGGCGTGGTCGGTGCGGGCGCTGGCCTCCTGCTGCCATGCGGCGTCGGCGTAGCGGTGGAGCTTGGTGAAAGTATGGCCGGGCATGTGCCACATGTGCGCGATGCCGGGCGCGCTCTGGCCGAGTGTGGATGCGTCGGCGAGTGCGCGGCGGTCGTCCTCGAAATTCCAAAGATGGATGAGGTAGTGGTGAATGCCGGGGTGCTGTGGATTTTTCGCGAGCACTTGCGCGGCGATGGCGGCGATGGCGGTGTGGCTGGCGATGGGGATGCCGTGCTGCGAGTTGTCCCACAGTTGAAAGACGAGAAACGCCTTCGCTTCGATGTCGTCGGGATACTCGAAAACGATCTTCTCCAGCGCCTTCACGAGCGCCTTGCGTTTGCCTTCGTCGGTTTTTTTCCCGTCGCTGAAATGCGCGGTGTATGCGCCAATCCACGCCTGCTCCAGCGCCGTCGCTTTGTCCTTCCGCTTGTCGGCCTCCTTGATGAAATCCGCACTGCGCTTTTCGTTGTTGAGATTTGCCATCGCCATTCCGCAGTAGGCCATCGCGCAGTCAGGGGCCAATTTCGCCACCTGCCGGAAAGACCGCTCCGCTTCGTAATACCAAAAGCCGTGGAGCTGCCCCAGACCCTGGTCGAAAAACTTTTGCGCCTCTGCGTTCTCCGTCGTGATTTCAAAATGAACGCTCCCCGTGCCGGGCAAAAGCACGGCGGCTTGGCGCGGCCCCTCGTCAAAAACTTCACCATGCGCGCTGTGTCCGAAGAGCGGCTTCCCATCCGGGCCGATGGCGACATCGTCCGAGAGCACGATGGTGGAACAGGCGAGAAAAAGGAGAAGACGCTTCATGTGTGCAGTCACAACAACCATCGAACGCAGTTTCTTCAAGGTGCGAATACTTTGGATTCATGAAGATGGTTCACCACGGATGGCGCGGAAGACACGGGTGATTGACCACGGATGGGCACGGATGGACACGGATAAGCGCGGAGGGATTTGGGTATTTCATTTGAACATCGGAGTCCCCATCCGTGTGAATCCGTGACATCCGTGGTCAAAGAACTGCGCGCAGCCCTGCATAACCGTGGTCATCCGCGTCATCCGTGGTGGGAAAATCTCGGCATCAGAGTTTCATCGCGTCGCTTAAACGCCGCACTTTCCAAAACCCCGCCGCGTGCTAACGTCCGCGCCCTTTTCCGAAAATACACCATGCCACTGCCTAGCATCCTCGACCCGTCACGTTCCGCGAAGACCCAGTTCAGCAACGATGAAATCGCCCGCTACTCGCGCCATCTGATCATGCCGGAGGTGACGCTGGAGGGGCAGAAGAAGCTCAAAGAGGCCGCCGTCTTGTGCATCGGCGCGGGCGGTTTGGGCTCGCCCATTTTGCTTTATCTCGCGGCGGCGGGTGTCGGGCGCATCGGCATTGTGGATAGCGACGTGGTGGATTTCTCCAACCTCCAGCGCCAAGTCGTGCATGGCACCAAGGACGTGGGGCGCAGCAAATGCAAATCCGCCCGCGACCGCATCCGCGACATCAATCCCAACGTCCAAGTGGACCTCTACGAAACCCTCTTCACCAGCGAAAACGCCCGCCAGATCGTCGCGCCTTACGACATCCTCATTGATGGCACCGACAACTTCCAAACCCGCTACCTCACCAACGACCTCTGCGTCTTCACGAGGAAAGTGAACATCTACGGCTCCATCTTCCGCTTCGACGGGCAGGCCACCGTTTTCGCGCCGCACCTCGGCGGCCCCTGCTACCGCTGCATGTTTCCCGAGCCGCCGCCACCCGGCGAAGTGCCCACCTGCGCCGAGGGTGGAGTCCTTGGCGTCCTACCCGGAATCATCGGCGTCATCCAGGCAGTCGAGGCCGTCAAACTCATCTGCGGCATCGGCGAAACCCTGCTCGGCCGCCTCGTGAATTTCGACGCGCTCGCCATGAAATTCCGCGAGTTTAAACTGCGCCGCGATCCGAAATGCCCCGTCTGCGGCCCGGCAGCCACCATCACCGACCTCATAGACTACGACCAATTCTGCGGCATCCCGCAAGCCCGCGCCAAACACGAAGCGGAAACCAGCGTCCCCCACATCACCGTCGAGGCACTCCAGACCCGCCTCACCAGCGGCGCGCCCTTTCGTTTCGTGGACGTGCGCGAGCCCTACGAGCGCGCCATTTGTGGTTTGGAAAAAGCCACCCTCATCCCGATTGCCCAGCTCCCAGCGCGCATGAGCGAGTTGGACAGCGCCGAGGACACCATCCTCATCTGCAAAAACGGAGCCCGCTCCGCCCACGCCGTCAAAATGCTCCAAGAAGCCGGCTTCACCCGCGCATGGAACGTCGAGCGCGGCTTCGACGCCTGGGCCGAGCGCATAGATACCAGCTTCCCGAAATACTAACCAACCGCTGAATCAACCGAAGAGAGAACCGCGAAAGACGCGAAAGACGCGAAAACTCTCCGTTGGCCTCCATCCATTCCCTATCTCTTTCGCATGGTTCGCGTTTTTCGCGGATCAATCAGCGGTTCCCCAGCCCGCCCAGTCGGGGACGGGGGACTAGGGCCACCTCACAGAGCGCGTTTTTTTGCCGCAAAAGAACGCACAGAACGCAAAAGACACCTTGGTATTTCTTTGCGCTCCTTGCGTTCTTTTGCGGCCAGAGCATCTTTGGTTTAATTTGCTGCAAGCCTACAGCGTGTTTCATGGATTCCCCTTCGCGCTGCATTCCATAGGAAAACGACAGATGAACGCGAGGGCTTCAATAACCCAACCTTTGAAACCGATGCCGCTACCATTGAATACGATGGCTCCACCATTGGCTTCAATAACTCAACCCCTGAAACCGATGGCACCACCATCGAATACAATAACCCAACCCTTGAAACCGATGGCACCACCCTTGAATACGATGGCACCACCATTGGCTTC
>JAYUIF010000103.1:0-2080 GCA_043766295.1 Spartobacteria bacterium
AAAATCCAAAATGCCTCTCCGTTAGGCTGGGCAATTGATAGCAATCTCCGATTCAAGGTCTCGCCTGCCGAGTTCCGCTCTTGGCTGGAAGAACTCTGCCATGAATCTTGGGCAACCATACAGGCAAACTCGGGTGAAACGCATCTGGTTGCTTTCTCGAATACAAAAACTGCGTGGTCGCGCGACAACTTTGGAACCACTTCATGGATGAATACGAGCGCAGTGCGAAATGGTTGTGTGCTTACGAGCAAACGCGCATTTCACGGCACAATACTTTACGACTCTGATAACGAAATTGTTTATTACGCCTTCTGGGATTGAAGGATTCTTTTGCAGAGTTCTTTTTCTCATATTTCCAGCTCGGCGCTCCCGGTTGACGCCGCCACTTCTCTGCGGCACGCTGGCGCGGTGAAATCAATCCTCACTCTGCTTTTGCTCATCGCCGCCGTGCTGCCATCCAGCGCGGGCGAGCGGGTCGTGCTTTATGTGATGCTGTTGGAAAATACCGCCGCCGAGCTGAGCGACGGCGCGAAGTGGCAGATGGACAAGGGCGATTGCTTCCCCGTCGTGTCTTACAAAGAATCGCACACCAAAGTAATCCTCCAGATCGCAAGCGCAACGTTCACGATCCAGGCGGAAAAATCGCGCGTCATCTCGGCAAAAGAGCTGCCCGTGGCAGTCGCGAATTATCGCGCAAACGTGAACACCTACATCAATGGCGTCGCCGCCCGCTGGCGCGCATCGGCGGAAGCCGGAAAGGCACCGGAATGAAACTCTTCGTCAAAGTCTGGTGCCCGTGGTGCGTCTCGGCGCGCGAGTGGCTGGATGCGCGCGGCTACAAATACGAACTTGTGGACGTAGAGGAAAACGATGCGGACTACGACGAGATGCGCCGCATTTCCGGCCAGGGAAAAACGCCCACGCTGCTCACGGACGACGGCCTCGTGCTGCCGGATTTCGGCACGGATGAACTCGCCGCCTTCATCAAGGAAAACAACATCACGCCCTAGGCATGTTCGACATTTTTCTCATCGCTGGCGTGTTTGTGCTCAGCCTATCGCTGCGCTCGCTGAACCACGCCACACTCCAAAAACTCGGCACGTTTGGCTTTCTGGCCACGTCTTTTCTCATCGGCTGGCGCTTCACTGAATCACTGCCGATGGGATTTTTGTTCGCGAGCTTCTGGCTCGTCTGGCCGTGGTATGAACTCATCACGCGCGTGCGAAAAATCACGATGCCCGCAGACAAAACGCTGCGCCACAAAACGCCGCCGCATCGCGAATTTTTCCCCGCGCTCGACACTCTCACCACGGAAATCGAGGGCGAAAGTTTCGAGCACCTCGAAGACCTCGGGCGCGATTGGGACGAGGTGCAGCAGTTCTTCCGCATCTTTCACAAAGCCGACGAGCGCACGCAGGCCGTCATCTGCCTCATCGAGCAGGAAAACTACGCGTTTTACTACATCCGCCTCATCTCCCGCGCACAGGACGGGACGGTGTGGACGACTTGGAACTACCCCTTTTCCATCAACCTCAAAGTCGCCCCCGAATGGCGCATAAACCGCGAGAGCAGCGACAAGACTTTCATCCAACTCCTCGACAGCCACCGCGCCTGCCTCGAACGCAACGGAGTCGGCGCGGATAATCTACTCGAAACAAATCCCCTCGAACTCGCCGAGCAACTCCAGTCCGAGCAGCAGGCGCAAATCGCGCACAACGTCACCGCCGGCATCCTCGCCAAGGGCAAGGACGGCGCGATCCGCTATACGTGGCGCGGCCTGCTTTTCATCTGGCTGCAATTTCTCCGCGACTTCGTAAAACTCCACTAGTCATGCCCACGATTGATCAAGTGATGGCCGAGGAACGCGCGTCAGCGTTCACAAAACGCAGCATCAAAAATGCGTCGAAACTCGCCGGCTTGAAAATGGTCGTCTCGATGATGGACCTCACCACGCTCGAAGGAAAAGACACGCCCGGCAAAGTCACGTCGCTTTGCCAGAAAGCGGTCCATCCTTCCGACGATTCCAGCGTGCCGCAGGTCGCCGCCGTCTGCGTTTACCCCGCGATGGTCCGCCACGCGC
>JAYUIF010000104.1:0-2075 GCA_043766295.1 Spartobacteria bacterium
CGGTGAGTGGGAAGGCGAGAAACGGCGGGAGGGATGATTTTCCAGCGCGCCTCGTGCGCTACGGCTTTTCCTCGGGCTTTGGATCTGTCACACGAAATCCCGGCTTTGGCTTGGGGTAACGGAACTCGGGCTTCGCGCCGTTTTCCTCACGCTCGGGCAGTGGTGGCAATTCTCCCGGGCCAAACAGCGGCCCGCCTTGAAGGATGCGATTGTTCGACGAACTGACGCCGTGGCGACTCGTGCCGGTCGAGGGTGCATTGATCAGCGGCGGCAATTTACCTGTGCTCGCCGTGTCTTTGCGTTTCAGCTCCGGCGGCGCGGGCACGATGTCTTCGGTCGCCACGTAGCCCGTCTGCCCGCTCTCGGTCATCACGCGGCTGTAGCCGTATTCTTTGCGCAGCATCACCACGCGCTGGCCTTGCTGGAGATTGAAATCCGCACCGAAACTCTGCGCCGGGCCATATCGAAACATCGGCGTCTGCGGCGTGCTGACCACGTAAAGCCCCACATCGCGCGAACTGTCCATCGAGCTGCATCCGGTGAAAAATAATGCACACAACGCGAGGGCGGCGATGGCCGTTTGATTTGTGCTTTGCGGATGATTCTTCACGCGCTGGCGAAGGTATTTTCCCAACAGGAATCAGCTCAAAAACTCCCGTGGGTCGGTGATGTGGCCGGTGAGGGCGCTGGCGGCGACGGTGTAGGGCGAGGCGAGGAAGATTTGTGATTCCTTGTGGCCCATGCGGCCGGGGAAGTTGCGGTTCGTCGCGCTGATGCACTTGAGCGCCTTTTCATTCATGCGGCCAAAGGTGTCCTGCGGCCCGCCGAGGCAGGCGGCGCACGAGGCGTTTTCCGTCATCTGCACACCGGCGTTTTCGAGGATGCTCCAGACGCTTTCGCTGCCCCACATCGTGTCTTTTAATTCGCGCACGACCTTCGTGGTCGCGGGCACGCCGAAGGTGTGAATCTTCACGCTCTTGCCGCGCACGATGCGTGCGAAGGCGAGGAAGTCGCTGGTCTTCCCGCCGGTGCAGGAGCCGATGTAGGCGCGATCCAGTTTCACGCTGCTGAGTTCTTTTGCCGACTTGCGCTGGCCGGGATCGGGATGGCAGGCGACGGTCGGTTCGAGCTTCGAGAGGTCGTAGGTTTTGTCGAAAACGAACGTCTGCTCGCGATCCACTTCGACCGGCTCGAAGGACGACTTCGTGCCGTTCTCGGCGACGCGCTCACGCACATATTCGCCGGTCTTTTCGTCGTAGGGAAAGATGCCGTTTTTTCCGCCAGCCTCGATGGCCATGTTGGCGATGGTCATGCGGTCGTCCATGTCCATGGCGTTCACGCCGGGGCCTTCCCACTGCATCGCGCGGTAGGTCGCGCCGTCAAAGCCGATGTCGCCGATGGCGTGGAGGATTACGTCCTTCGCCATCACGCCCAGTGCGAGTTCGCCCTCGCAATAAAAGCGCATTGTCTCCGGCACTTTTAGCAGGATTTTTCCCGTGCCGAGCACGAAGCCCGCGTCCGTGTTGCCGATGCCCGTCGCAAACTGATTGAACGCGCCCGCCATGCAGGTATGCGAGTCCGTGCCGACGAGCACTTCACCGGGGCGCGTGTGGCCTTTCCACGGCAGCGCGGTGTGGCAGACGCCTGCAAAATTTTTGCCATACTGCTGTTTGAGCTGGCCCTTCGATGGATCGAATTTCCAATGCCCCGTCGGGTCGTCAATCACGTCGTAAAAATATGGCAGATCCTGCTCGCGCACGAAGTCGCGCAGAATGTCCACGTTGCGATTGCTCAACGAGTCCGCAGTGAAAATGTAGTGGTCGGGGATGATGACCACTTTCTCCCGATCCCACACTTTCGCATCCGCGCCAAACTCGCGCTTGAAAACGCCGATGGTGCCCGGGCCGCACACGTCGTGTGTCATGAGGATGTCCACATTGACCCAGACATTATCGCCGGGCGAGGTGTGTGCCTTGCCGCTGGCGCGAGCGAGTAGTTTTTCCGTGAGTGTCATATTAAAAAAGGGGGCGCAAGATGCCGCCCTCACCGCGCGAGCGCAAATGGAAACTCCCCGA
>JAYUIF010000105.1:0-29425 GCA_043766295.1 Spartobacteria bacterium
GCTCCCGGAAAAGACGCCTGACAACGTCGTGCAGGATTTTCGACTCCCGAAAAAGGCGACTGATCCTCACATTTTGGATAAAATCCCGCGCCAAAACCCGGGCGAAAACGCCCGCCGCAAAAAATCTCGCGCCAAGCCGCCAAGCCGCCAAGCCGTTTGCCAAAAATCCCCGCGCCGCGATGCGCCTTTTCCTGCCTTCCTGCCTTCCAAATGAAAAACCATCGCGCCCTTTGCGCCTCAGCGCCTTTGCGCGGGGCAAAAAATCCCGTCCCATCACGCGAGGCACGGCGGCGCACGGTGCAGCGGGGCAGGACCAGTCTCGATGTGGGCGAAAGCATGGCTGTTTGGGCGGAAGTAAGTGCGCGGAATCAATTCCCCCGCCCGCGTTTTGTAAATGTTTTATTGGGGGCATGTCTCCAGCGTCTTCACGATGTCTGATCCTGTCTGAATCGCGATGCTGCCGGTGCTGTAGATCTGGATGTCGCCGGAAACCAGCGCGCAGACAGGATTTATCGCAGCGGCACTTACGAGCAGTCTGCCGCTACTCCCCCCGTAGTAAAACGCCCTACGCCATGATCGCTTTCACGACGTTGCCATGCACGTCGGTGAGGCGGAAGTTGCGGCCTGCGTAGTTGAAGGTGAGCTTTTCGTGATCGAGGCCCATGAGGTGCAGGATGGTGGCATGGAGGTCGTGGATGTGGACGGGGTTTTCCACCGCTTTGTAGCCGTAGTCGTCGGTGGAGCCGTAGCTGAGACCGCCGCGCACGCCGCCGCCAGCCATCCACATCGTGTAGCCTTTGGCGTTGTGGTCGCGTCCGTCGGGTTTGCGTCCATCGGGCGTGCGGCCAAACTCGCCGCCCCACACGACAAGCGTGTCTTTGAGCAAGCCGCGCGATTTCAAATCCTGCAAAAGCGCGGCGATGGGCTGATCAATCGCACCGCAATTTTGGCGGAGCTTGGCGGTGAGTTGCTGATGCTGATCCCAGCCGGGATGGCAGACCTCCACAAATCGCACGCCGGCCTCGACGAAGCGGCGGGCCATGAGGCACTGGCGCGCGAAGCCGTCGGTCTGGCGCTCGCCGATGCCGTAGAGCTTGAGCGTCTCGGGAGTTTCCTTGGTAAATTCCATGACGCGCGGAATTTCGCTCTGCATCCGAAAGGCCAACTCGAACGACTCGATGACGCCTTCCACTTCGCGGTCGCCATTTGTGGAGTAAAGAAAATCGCGATTCATCGCCTGCACAAGATCGAGCTGCTTGCGCTGAAGCTCGCGCGGCAAATCGCTGTTGGAGATGTTCGGGATTTTTGCGGCGGTAGTTTCCATTGCGTCTTTTTCCCTCGCTGCGCCGATGCGCGTGCCTTGGTAAATGGCGGGGAGAAATGCGCTGCCATAGTTCTGCGAGCCGAACTGCACGGGCGGATTGATCGTGATGAAACCGGGGAGATTTTGGTTTTCCGTGCCGAGGCCGTAGAGCATCCACGCGCCCATGCTGGGGCGGACAAATTGCGCGCTGCCGGTGTGAAGTTGCACGAAGGCCTGCGGGTGATTCGGGATGTCGGTGTGCATCGAGCGGACGAGGCAGAGTTCGTCGGCCTGCTTTGCGATGTGGGGAAAGAGCTCGCTGATCCAAAGTCCGCTCTTTCCGCTTTGCGAAAACTTAAACGGCGATCCGAAAAGCTTCGAGCCTCCGCCTTTCGCGACGCCGGGCTTGCCGCTGTCGGCGCTGAGTTTCGGTTTGTAGTCGAAGGTATCCTGACACGCGGGGCCGCCCTGCATGGCGAGAAAGATGACGCGTTTCGCACGGGCGGCGAAATGTGGCAGCTTGGGAAGCAGCGGACTTTGCGCAGGTGTCGCGGTCGCTTCGCCGTGTGCGAGTGCTTGAAAAGCGAGCCAGCCAAATCCGCCGGAGACCGTGCGCAGCAGGTCGCGACGCGTGAGCATTTGCGGGAGGACATCGCGACATTCAAATGGAAGATTGGCGTTCATGGCAGTGTGATTTTATCGAAGGTAACGGAACTCGGCGGAGGCAAAAAGCGCCTGGCAAAATGTCGCCCACGATTGCAGCGCGGCTGCTTCTTTCGATGTGTCTTTCGCGGGCATGAGCGCCTGCGCCTCGCTGAGCAGGTAGGCGTGTGCGCGCTGGAATTCCGCCGTGGTCGCCGGTCTGCCGAGTGTGAGTTGGTGTGCGAGATTGATGCGACCGGGGAAGTCGAGCGGCGCGGTGAGGACGCGCTGCGCGAGGGCGTCGGCCTGCTCACGCACGAAGCGGTTGTTCATCAAATAGAGCGCCTGCGATGGGACGTTGGTGACGTCGCGCGAGGCGATGACGAGGCTCGGTTCTGCGAAGTCGAAAAGGTCGAGCACCTCGGGAACATTGTCGCGGACGATGGGGAGATAAACGCTGCGTTTGTGCGATTCGTAGTTGGTGAAAACTTCCGGCCTCACGCCTCTGCCGACGTATGCCTCGCCGATGGTGGCGACAAAAGAGCCCTGCGCTGGCGCGATGTCGAGTTGTCCGCTGGCGGCGAGCATGGCGTCGCGGATGGCCTCGGCGTCGAGGCGGCGCGGAGCTTGCCGCCAAAATAAATGGTTGTCGGGATCGCTGTCCATCGCCTTGGGATCGCTGGCGCTGCTGAGTTGGTAGGCGCGTGTCTGGACGATGGAGCGGATGAGCGATTTCACACTCCAGCCTTCGCGCATGAATTGCAGCGCGAGCGCATCGAGCAGCGCGGGGTTGCTTGGCTTTTCGCCGGTTGCGCCGAAGTTGTCCGCAGTGCCGACGATTCCTTCGCCGAAAAGATGCTGCCACACGCGATTCACCATCACGCGAGCGGTGAGAGGATTCGTGGAAGCGGTGAGCCAGTTGGCGAGTTCGAGTCGTCCGCTCGCAGTGCCGGGGATTTTTGGCACAGCGCCATTCGTGAGCACTGCGACGACACCGCGCGGGATCATATCCGCTGGCTGATCAATTTCTCCACGGACGAGCAGGCGCGCATCGCCGGGCCGCGCATCGAGCACGCCCATGCACTCGGCCTTCGTGCTGCTCGCGGCGGGTGCGGCGCTGGCGTTCTTTTTCGCGGGAGAGTTCTCGCCGATGCGCGCCATCACGCGCTCCAATACTTGCGGCTGCCTTGCAGGCGGGAGCGCTTTGATGCGCGCCGCTGCCTTCGGATTGCGCCTTTCGATTTCGGCGAGTCGCTGTTTGAAATCCGGCTTGGTCGCAGTCGGTGGCGTCGCGGCGACACCCGGCGATGGCGCGGCTGTTTTCTCCATCATAGCGAGCGGGATCAGCGCCGTGCCGTTCTTGCCTTTTGCGCTGTCGCCGGTGCCGAAATACGTCTCGCTGCTTTTGAAAATCCCGGCCATCGCGTAGTAATCCTTTTGCGCGATGGGATCGAATTTATGATCGTGGCAGCGAGCGCAGCCGACGGTCGTGGCGAGCACGGCGCGCGTCGTGGTGTCAATCTGCTCGTCCACCGTGTTCATGCGGAAAAGCTCGCGGTTTTTTTCGTTCAGACTCTTCGTCCCGATGGCGAGGAAGCCCGTCGCGATGACGAGCTGGTCGCGCTGCTCCGGCGTGCTGTGCGGCATCAGATCGCCCGCGATTTGTTCGCGGATGAACTGGTCATACGGCTTGTCCACATTCATCGCCGCGATCACCCAATCGCGATACCGCCACGCCGTCGGGAATGTGAAATTCCGCTCCTTACCGCTGCTCTCCCCGTAGCGCGCCACATCCAGCCAATGCCGCCCCCAGCGCTCGCCGAATTGCGGCGATGCCAGCAGCCTGTCCACGATTTTTGCGTAGGCGTTCGGGGTGTTGTCTTTCAAAAAAGCATCCACCTCCTCCGGGCGCGGCGGCAGACCGATGAGATCGAAATACACACGGCGAATCAGCGTCGCCTTGTCCGCATCCACCACGGGATGCAGACCCTTCGCCTCCATCGCAGCGAGGAGAAAATGATCCACATCACTGCGCGGCCAAGTCGCGTCCTTCACGGCGGGCGCGGGTTCCGCTTTCGGCGGTTGATAGGCCCAAAATTTCCGCCCTTCCTCCACGTCCCACGTCTTGCGCACCACGATTTTTCCCGCCGCATTCTCGCGCGGATCGGGCGCTCCCATTTGGACCCACTGCTCGAATTTCCCGATCACATCATCCGGCAATTTTCCACCCTCTTTCTTCGGCGGCATGGCGAGATCCTTGTCCGTGTAGCTCAGCGCTTTGATGAGCAGACTGTCCTTCACATTTCCCGGCACCACCGCGTGTCCGCTGTCGCCCCCGGCGCGGATACCCTCGCGCGTGTCCAGCAACAGCCCGCCCTTCGACTTCCCACCCTCCGTCGAATGACACCCATAGCACTTCTGCGACAACACGGGCCGGATGTTCTTTTCAAAAAACTCCACGCCCCCCGCATCCGGCGCACCCGCCACCGGCACATCCGGCGTCAGCGCCGCGCGCGCGCAGGAAACGACGAGCAAACTGGCGAAGAAAAAATTGCGCATAGCAGTCACAAGAAAGTGAATAGCACATCCGATGGGAATTGAGACGGGAATGTGCGGCAGCGTTTCGCAGGTGAATCACAGCCGTGAGGACGACAAGACGGGGCTATCCGGCTCGCTGTCACTCACCCATCGTTGTCCCGCAATTGGCTTGCTCATAAAAAGGGCGCGGAGACTACGCATCGAAATGCGTTTGGCAATGGGCTTGCACTGCATCCTCGCGCAAAGTCGCAAAGGCGCAAAGCGATGGGGAAATCACATTCCCCGCGATGAAGAGCGTAGGCGTTTTTTTGATTCTACAGCGCACTTGCTGGAAATGATTGGCGCGTAGCGCCAGCCACTACGGTAGCCGTGTGCAAGGAGCATAGCGACGCAGCCCACGGATCGCCGTCGCAGGCCATGCACCGCGTATGCGGTGCGACAAACGGTGGCGCGTGCATGGTCGCGCCGACTACGCGGCGCTGGCCGTTTCTGATTCCTTCCGTGGGTTTCGCTGCGCTTCACCCACGGCTACCGTAGTGGCTGGCGCTACGCGCCAAGTCTCATCGCGCGACTGCACGCCTGACTCGGGCAAGCGCCTCATCGCCCGGAATGGTTTTCACGCGCCCGCTGCGAACATCATCCCTGCGGCGCAAAGCTTCTGCGGCCCAAAGCTGCCGGATGTAGCCGTCCTCCGCCGGGTCGAGGCTCTCCACAAGCCGGTCTGCAAGGAGCGCCCGCGCCTCGCTCGGCAGGGAATGCGCCTCTTCCGCGATTTGTTCAACGGTCATGCTCATGGGCGGAGAGTATGCATCGAAATACGTTTAGCAATGAGCTTGGACATCGCCCCACGACTTTTTTTCTTTCACGCTAAAAAATCACCGCCCCCGTAAAAATCCTCGCAAGAATTATGCGTTTGGCTCATTGCCGCCTTTTTCGCGTTGCGCTTTGCGTTCAGCAATTTTGGCAGCAATCTTGGCCTTATATATGGCTTTGTATTCACGACGTTTTTTTGCGCCGAGTGAATCGTCGAGCACTTCGACTGCGGCACGCAATACCTCGAATTCGTCTTGAGTCTTACGGCGCTGCTCCATGCGTTTCTCGCGAAGGCGCACGAACTCGAAGAGTAGAGCGTCGAAAGTTTCCTTGGGCATCTCAACCGACTCGAATGAAACTCGGCAATCCACGCAACGGCGGACTCGGATGCGATAGCCAGCATTCTGTCCGCTATGCCGCTCGGAAATGTCGCGCTGCATGAGGGGCAAGCTGCGAACGCGTGGCAACGTCTTAACGACATCATGGTCACCGATGGTTCCACAAAGTGGACAGGTTAGGATTAAAGCGGATTTGGGCATATGACTTTCAGGGTGTGCGTAAAAGTTCCTATCATGATGTTGATCCGCTGAGAAGTTAGGATTTGCCCTACTTGCACCCGCACGAGCCTGCACCGCACGCGGCTCTTTTTCCGGCGAGTTTCTTTTCGATGGCGAGGGAGGTGGGGGTGATGGAGAGGCCGCCGAGGGCGGTGCAGCGGAGTTCGCGGGGCATTTGCTTGGCGACTTGCTTGGCGGTTTCGATGACTTCATCGAACGGGATGACTTGATCGAAACCTGCCATCGCCATGTTTGCGCAGGAGAGTGCGTTTGCGGCGGCCATGACGTTTTTGCCGAGGCATGGGGCTTCCACGCGGTTCGCGATGGGGTCGCAGATGAGGCCGATCATGCTTTGCATCGCCATGGATGCGGCGGCGACGGCTTGCGCGAGCGTGCCGCCGGCCATCGTGACCAATGCGCCCGCTGCCATCGCCGCTGCGGAGCCGCCCTCGGCCTGACAGCCGCCGACTTCTGCGGCAAAAGTCCACGCGGTCGCGATGAACACGCCGATGAGCCCGCTCGCGAGAATCGCTTTCGCCATTTCCTCCTCGCTGAGTTTCATCTCCTCGGCCATCGCGATGACAGCGCCGGGCAGCGCGGCGCACGCTCCGGCGGTGGGCATGGCGACGATGACGCCCATCGAACTTTTCACCTCCATGAGCGCGGTGACGTAAAGGATGATGCGGTTCAGCGCGCCCGCATCGAGGAGGCGTCCGGCTTTCATCTGCTCCGCAAAACCGCCGGACTGATGCCCGAGCACGCGGTCTTCGTAGCTCGTGCCGGCGATGCCCTGCGCGATGGAACGGCGCAGGATGCGGACGATGCCGGTCATCATTTCGACGACCTCCTTCTCGCTCAATCCGCCGCGTTCGCACTCGTAGGCGACGGCGAGTTTCCACAGCGGCGTGTTCTTTCCCGCGTCGTGCGCGAGCATCTCGGCGCAGGTGGTAAAAGGAACGTTTGTGGTGCTGCGGGACTTCACCGGGAGGACGGGCGCGAGTTGCTTCACCGCGCTGACGAGGCCCGCGCTGCGAAGGCCCGCGATCACGGAGTCGGGCACGAACTGCTGCGCTTTCACCTCGACGATTTGCACGCCGCCGTGCTCGTGCAGCAGGACGGCATCGGCTTCCACGAGCGATGCGATTTTTGCGCGCAGCGCAGCGCCATCGCCCACCGCCCAAAAGAGCGTCTCGCAATAATCGCCGAACATCGAAATGGCGAAACCGTCCACGTCGAGCACCTCCATCATGCCGCCGCCGGTGGAGATGGCGCGCAGCGTGTGGCGCTCGCGGGCGTTCGTGAGCGTGAGGCGATAGGTATTCGGATGCGGGTCGTTCACGTCCACGGTCTCGATGCGGATTTTCACGCCGCTGTCGCTCAGTGTTTGCATCGAGCCGGGCAGTCGTTCATCCGCCGCATCCCATCCCATCAGCCCGCCGAAAAGCCCCATGTCCGAGCCCTGCGTATCGTGCGTCGTCGGCAGCGCGCCGCCGCGATCAAACTCCACGAGCACCTCACACAATTCCCCGCCCATCAAATTCAGACCAAGCCTGCCGATACGAAGCGCCGCAGCGCAATGTGAACTGGAAGGCCCGCGCATGACGGGCCCAATGACGTCGTTGAAGATGCTTACAAACATGACCCTTCCATCGCTGCTTCCCCGCAATCCTGCAAGGCTGCGTTCGTAGTGCGGTGAGTTTCTTTCACGCATACGGCGATAAAATACAGCGCGCAAAATGCTGGCAGAATCAGTTTGCCAAGTGTGCGTCTGCGCCTAATGTCGCGCCCCTTTTCCACCGATGCTCCATCGTCAAACACATGAAATGAAGATTTTCAGCGGGTCTGCTCATCGCGAACTCGCGCGCCGGATTGCGGCTTATTGCGAAGTGCCGCTCGGCGATGCCACGGTGGATTCTTTCCCCGATGGAGAGACGATGGTGAAGTTCAATGAGAACATCCGGGGCCGCGATGTTTTCCTCGTGCAGCCGACCTGCCCGCCGACGAATCAGAATTTGATGGAGCTGCTGATCATGGTGGATGCGGCGCGGAGGGCGAGTGCGGCGCGCATCACGGCGGTGATTCCGTTTTTTGGCTACGCGAGACAGGATCGAAAAGACCAGCCGCGTGTGCCGATTACGGCGAAGCTGGTGGCGAACATCCTGACGGCGGCGGGTGTGGATCGCGTGCTCACGATGGATCTCCATGCGCAGCAAGTGGCGGGATTTTTCGACATCCCAGTGGACCATCTCTACGCGTCGCCAGCGGTGATCAATTATCTGCGCTCGAAAAATCTCGATGACCCGGTGGTGGTTTCGCCCGATGTCGGCGGACTGAAGATGGCGAACGCGTATGCGCAAGCGATGAATGCGGGCCTGGCCATCGTGGCAAAGCGCAGAAAGAGCCCGACGGAAGTGGCGGCTACGAGCATCATCGGCGAAGTGGAAGGCCGGCCCGTGATCCTCGTGGATGACCTGACCGAGACTGCGGGAACGCTCTGCGCGGCGGCGAAACTTTTAAAGGAACACGGCGCGAAGGAAATCATGGCGTGCGTGAGCCACGCGGTATTGACCGACCTCGGCATTGAGCGCCTGAAATCTTCGTGCATCACGGAACTCGTCTGCACGAACAGCGTCCCCGTCCGCGATGGTGAGGGCTTTAAAATCACGCCGCTCTGCGTGGCGGAGTTGCTCGGCGAGGGCATCAATCGCATCCACGGCGAAGAATCAGTTTCATCCCTGTTCGAAATCCCCAAAACATAACTAAAACAAACCAACAACCAGCAGTAGCTACCAACAGCAATGGCCAAAACCATCCAACTCAAAGCCGAACTCCGCACCGGAGCCGGAACCACCGCAGCAAAAGCCGTCCGCAAGGCCGGCAAAGTCCCGGCGACCATCTACGGTCGTCATTACGCACCGCAAAACTTGCAGCTCGACGCGCACACACTCGCGCTCGCGCTCGGCAAGAGCACCGGTGAGCACGTCCTCGTGAACCTCGAAATCACGGGCGGCAAGACCACGCTCGCGCTGATTCAAGACGTGCAACACCACGTATTGAAACGCCACATTCTCCATCTCGATTTCCATGCACTGAAGGACGACGAGAAGATGCACACCACCGTGCCAGTCATCGCATTCGGCGAGTCCGAAGGCGTGAAAAGCGCCGGCGGTCTGCTCGAACAACTCATCCGCGCACTCGAAGTGGAGTGTTTGCCGAAAGACCTTCCCGAATCGTTCATCGTGGACGTCTCCGCCCTCAACATCGGCGACGGGATTCACGTCAATCAACTCGCGCTGCCCGCCGGTGTCACCACCCGCGTCAACCCTGAGTCGCTCGTTTTCCACTGCGCCGCTCCGACTGTCGAAGTCGAGCCCGCACCTGCCGCAGAAGGTGCCGCCGAGCCCGAAGTCATCAAGGAGAAGAAGCCCGCCGATGGCGAAGCTGCCGCTCCTGCTGCTGGCGGAAAAGACGCAAAACCGAAAGGCGACAAGAAGTAGAGAAATGGGCGAATGGAACGTCGGAACGTCGGCTGACAGAAACCTCGGTGCGCAATCGCGCGCAGAGCAGTCACCCGCAAAACCGGCAATCCACCAGCCCGCTCACTCATCCGTCCAATGTCCGGAGCATCGCCATTCCGCATCATCGTGGGCCTGGGAAATCCAGGCCGCGAGTATGTGGACACCCGGCACAACGTCGGCTTTATGATCCTCGATCGTATCGCCGCCAGTGCCGGGGCTTCGTTCCGTGCGGACAAAAAATGGCAGGCCCAAGTCGCCGTGACTGGCGACGTGTGGCTGTGCAAACCACAAACGTATATGAACCTCAGCGGCGAAAGCGTCACCGCGCTCGCGCACTTTTATAAAATCGAGCCCTCACAGGTGCTCGTAGTGCTCGACGACATGGCGCTCCCGCTCGGTCGCCTCCGCCTCCGCGAAAGCGGCAGCGCCGGTGGCCACAATGGCCTGCAAAGCGTGCTCGAACACCTCGGCACGCAGGCCATTTCCCGCCTCCGCGTCGGCATCGGCGCAGCAGAGGGAGAGGCCACGGGCCATGTGCTCGGGAGATTTACCTTGGCCGAGCGCCCCGCGCTCGACGAAGCTCTCACCCGCGCCACGGAAGCCATCGCGTTTGCACAGAACCACGGCTTTGCCGCAGCAATGAACAATTACAATCAACAGACCACACCAACACAACAATGAGCAAAAATCGCTACGAAGGACTCCTGATCCTCAACCTAAAAGGTAAAGAAGACACCGCACAAAAAATCATCGAACGCGTCGAGAAAGACTTCAAAGCCGCAGGCGCGGAAGTCGAGAGCGTGCAGAAGATGGACAGTCATCAATTCAGCTACGTCGCCGACAAGGTGGACCGTGGCTTCTACGTGAACTTCGTCTTCACCGCCGAGCCAGCAACGCTCGCGCAGTTGAAGGAAAAATTCACGAACGACAACGACGTATTCCGACAGCACTACGCACGTCTCGCCGCGAAGAAAGCCGCCTAACGCGGAGCACGCGAACTTTCACCAACGCAAACCCAGAACCCGCCGCCATGCCGAATCTAAACAAAGTCATGTTGATGGGGAACCTCACCCGGGATCCCGAAATCAAATACACGCCGAAAGGCACCGCCATCGCCGTCTTCGGCCTCGCCATCAATCGCAACTACACGCTGGAAAGCGGAGAGAAGCGCGAAGAGGTGACGTTCGTGGATTGCGAAGCCTATGCGCGACTCGCCGAGGTCATCGGTGAGTATTGCAAAAAGGGACGCCCGCTTTTCGTCGAAGGCCGACTCAAGCTGGATAGTTGGGACGACAAGACGTCGGGGCAAAAACGCAGCAAGATGAAAGTGGTCGTGGAAGTGATGCAACTCCTCGGCAGCCGCGACGGCGCCGGTGGTGGTGGCGGGCATGACAGCACGGCGGAATACGCCGACGCCCAAGCTCCGAGCGCGCCTGCCCAACGCCGCGCCCCCGCACAATCGTCCAAGCCGCCCGCCGATCCCGATCTCGACGCCACGCCCGACGACATTCCGTTTTAATACGGCACGGCGAGTTTCTACTCGATGCCCAGCTTGCGGAAGGTTTCGTCCACCCAGCGGAAGTGGTGTTCGAGCGAGCAGAGTTGTGTGATTTCACCGGCGGAAATCTTTGCGGTGATCTCATCTTCCGCGAGTAGATTTTCCTGCAACGATTGTGTCCCCTGCCACGTCTTCATCGCTGCGCGTTGCACGGCTTCGTAGGCGGTTTTGCGTTCGAGGCCGCGCTCGGTGAGCTTCAAAAGAATCGTCTGCGAGTGGTAAAGGCCCTTCGTGATTTCGAGGTTCCGCTTCATGTTGTCGGGATAGACGATGAGCCGATCCACGAGCTTGGTGAGCGAGCGGAGCATCGAGTTCACGAGGATGCACGAGTCGGGAAAAATCACGCGCTCGACCGAGCTGTGCGAGATGTCGCGCTCGTGCCACAGCGCCACGTTTTCCAACGCGGCGACGGCGTTGCCACGGACGAGGCGTGCGAGGCCGCTGAGTTTTTCACCGGTGATTGGGTTGCGCTTGTGTGGCATCGCGCTGCTTCCTTTTTGACCGGGCTGAAAATACTCCTCCACTTCGAGCACTTCGGTTCTTTGCAAATGGCGGAACTCCGTCGCCCAGCGATCCACGCTCGATGCGATGAGCGCGAGCACGGTGTGAAATTCCGCGTGACGATCCCGTTGCACGACCTGCGTGGCGAGCGTTGCCGGGCGCAGGCCGAGACGAGCGCAGACTTTTTCCTCCACGACGGGATCGAGATGCGCGTGAGTTCCCACTGCGCCGCTCAATTTACCTACGCGGATGCGCGGCTGCACTTGCTCGAAGCGCTCCAGCGCGCGACCAAACTCATCGTGCATCAACGCGAGCTTGAGGCCGAAAGTAATCGGCTCCGCGTGGATGCCGTGACTGCGGCCAATCATCGGCGTCATCTTAAACTCCTTCGCACGACGGGCGACGACTTCGCGCAGTGCGCGCAGGTCATTTAAAATAATGTCGCTCGCCTGCGCCGTCTGCACCGCGAGCGTGGTGTCGAGCACGTCGCTGCTGGTCATGCCCTGATGCATCCAGCGGCACGATGGGCCAACGTAGCTCGCGACGTTTTCAAGAAATGCGATCACGTCGTGATTGGTCCGCCGTTCGATTTCTTCGATCTCCGCGAGAACAAATTTTCCTTTTTCCCGAATGACGCGCGCATCCTCGATGGGGATATGCCCGCACTCCGCCTGCGCTTCGCAAGCGAGCGTTTCGATTTCGAGCCAGATTTCGTATTTGCGCTGGTCCGTCCAAATGGCGGCCATCTCGGGAAGTGTGTAGCGAGCGATCATATTTTTAGGGCGCGGAAGATGGGGAAGCCGCCCCGCGCCCGCAAGCCTGCCGTGATGAGTTTACTCGTCGCCCTCCACGCGCAGTTCGGGGACGTGCGTGAAGGCGATGCGCATCGGCGCGGATTTCAGCGCATCGTGTGCGCCTGCAAAATAGACGGTGTTTTTTCCGTAGCGTTGATTGAGGGCGTCGAGCGCGGCGTTGAGTTGTTCGCGCCCCGGCCCTTCGTGGAAGAGCGCGAGCGTGGCGTTGTCTTTATGCACGAGATGGAAAAGTGACACGCCCACGCCGAGCGGCGGTTCCGCAGTCATCGGGCGGCGGTGCCAGACTTTTTTAAATGCGCCGAGCAGCGCGACGGTGTCGGAGGTTTCTTGAAATGTGATGTCTTCGCTCCATCGCGTGCGGTCGCTGTATTTCACGGAAACGGCGAGCGATCCGCAAAGATGCCCCATGTTGCGAAGGCGCATCGCGGCCTTTTGCAAAAGGCGATTCAGCACAGCGCAGGCGGCGCGATCGTTGCGCTCATCGGGCGGGAGGACGTGCGAATGACCGATGGTGGTGTGGTTCGTCGCGCGAAAAGGAACGTCGCCGCCGCGAAGCATCTCCCACATTCGCTCTCCCTCGATGCCGCCCCACGCCGTGCGCAATTCCTCCCGCGTCGCGGCGCAGAGTTGTTCGACGTTGTAGATGTTGTGTTCGTGCATCCGCGATTCCATGCGTGCGCCGATGCCGCAGAGATCGCGAAGCGCGAGGCCGTGGAGCACTTGCGGGAGTTGCTCCTTTTCGATGAGCACAAGTCCATCGGGCTTCATCATGTCGGTGGCGGTTTTCGCGAGGTTGGCGTTTGGCGCGATGCCGATGGAGCAGCGCAAACACTCGCCGGCGTTGCGCGCGATGGTGGCTTTGATTTTTCCCGCGAGCGCGATGGCTTTTTCGCGCGAGCGGAAATTAAGCGGGAGTTCGCAGGCGACTTCGTCAATGGACATCACGCGATCCACATGCAGACAGCTCTCTATGCAGCCGACGAGTTGGTTGTGATAGCGCACATATTCATCGTGCCGCGCTTCGACGAATACGATGCCGGGACACATCCGCCGCGCCTCGGTGACCATCGTGCCGGTCTTCACGCCGAACGCTTTCGCCTCGTAACTCGCCGCGAGTGCGCACGTCGTATCCACGCCAGCCATCGGCACGACGGCGATGGGGCGTCCGCGCAACTTGGGATCGAGCTGCTGCTCCACGGATGCGAAGTAGCTGTTGAAATCCACGACAAGCCAGGCGAGCGACATGGGGCGAAAATACGCGGCGCATTTCTAGCGGCAAGATCAGGAACGCCGCTGCGCGCTTGCCCCACGGCGCAACGCTCGGCTAACTCGGCGCATGGAGCAATTGCACGATACGCAGAGCCAGCCGGACCGGCGCGGCATCGCCATTGATCGCGTGGGCGTCCGCGCACTGCGCTACCCGATGCAGGTGCGCGACAAGGCACGGACACTCCAGCACACCATCGCCACGACCGCGCTCACGGTGGATTTGCCGCATCAGTTCAAAGGCACGCACATGAGCCGCTTCGTCGAAGTGCTGAATGAATTCGGCCCCGAACTTCATGTGGACAACGTGCCGGAAATCCTGCGCGATCTCACGCGCCGTCTGCACTCGGAGAAAGCGCACGTCACTTTCGAATTCCCATTTTTTCTCGAAAAGAAAGCGCCCGTCACCGCAGCGGCGGGAATGATGGATTACAACGTGCGCTTCGATGCTTCGCTGGAAAATGAGCGCGTGGATTTCATCGTCACCGTCATCGTGCCCGTGACGACACTCTGCCCGTGCAGCAAGGCGATCTCCGAGCGCGGCGCGCACAATCAACGTGGTCACGTCACGTTCAGCATCCGTTTCAAAAAGCCGCTGTGGGTGGAAGATCTCATCGCGCTCGTCGAGGCCAGCGCGAGCAGTGAACTTTACAGCCTGCTCAAGCGCCCCGATGAAAAAGCCGTGACCGAGCGCGCCTACGATCACCCGGTTTTCGTCGAAGACCTCGTGCGCAACGTCGCCGCGCGAGCCGAGCGCGAGCCGAACATCGCATGGTATCGCGTCGAGGCGGAAAATTTCGAGAGCATCCACAATCACAACGCCTACGCACTCATCGAGCGGCGCAAGGACGGGTAACACAAAAATCACCGCCCCGTGCGGAGCGGCGCTTGCTTATCTGCGCTGAGAAAATTCATTTATTTCGTATGCTCCACCGATTGGTCGCCACCTGCATCATCGCATTCTGGATCGCCATGACCACGTTGCTCGTGATCCAGCAGATGTATCCCGAGACGGCGAACATCAACGCGGTGCCGATGCCATTCATCGGGCGTCTGGTTTTTCAGCATCAGCAGGCGACGGATTTAAATATCTACGACAAGGATAAAAATGTCGGCTTTTTACATCTCCAGCCTCGCATTGATAATGCAACCGGCGCCCGCATTATCGAACTCAGCGGAAACACTGTTTACAACCTTCCAGGAAGTGACGCCAAACGGATCGCATGGCACGGCAACATCGAGATGGACTCCACGTTTGCCACCAAACAAATCTACCTCGGCATCTCATTACAAGGCCCCGGGCAGCAGCTCGTCCTGCATATTACGCCGGCGACAAAAACAGTTCATTACGCGACAAGAAACGGCAGCGTTATCGTCGAGGAAGACACTCTCACGCTCGATGAAAACGGCATCACCTCACTACTCACGCAGGCAGGCATCAGTCCGGCGATGCTCTCGCAGTTCACTGGGCAAAACGCCGCGCAATTGGCTCCCGTATTTTCCGCACAGCAATCCAGTGTCAGCATCAATGGCGAGACCGCCACAACGTTTTTGCTCACTTTGAAAATTGGAGGGCAGCCCGTTATTGATATGCACGTGAGCCAGCTCGGTCAGGTGCTGAAGGCATCGGTCCCGCCCTTCGGCTACCGCCTCGCTCCTCACAACATGGCTCCGTAGTTTTCGCAAGCCAGTGCTTGCACTTGGGCGAACGATTGGCACTTTCCCGCGCCTCATGCCCGAAGAAAATCTACGAGAAGCAATCAAGACGATGATGGTGGAAAACCTCATGCTGAAAGTCACCAAGGACGACATCCGCGATGAGATGCCGTTGTTTGGCCCCGAGGGGCTGGGGCTGGATTCGATTGATGCGCTGGAACTGGTCGTGGGGTTGGAGAAAAATTTCGGCGTGACTGTTCCGAACTCAGACACCGCGCGTCAGGCGCTGGCCTCGGTCAATTCCATCCACGACTACATCGTGGCGAACCGGAAGTAGCCGCTACACATTCACCGCATCAATCACCTGCCGCAGTCGGCCAAAGTTTCTGCGGCGCGGCTGGAAAACGAGTCGCGGGAGATGCGCAATTTCCGGATCGCTGTTTTCACCGGGCACTGCGCCTGATGTCTGCTCGAACTTTCCGCTCGCAAGTATGTCGGAAAATTCGGTGTCCATTTTCTCGATGTGATTTTGTGTGAGCGGCTGCTGCAATCGCATGATGAGTCGCGAGCCGAGCCAGCGGTAGCTGTGGAAGTTTTTGTAGAACTGTGTGATGTGGGCAATCGCGTCATCCACGCTCGTTGCTTGATGAAGCAGATGAAAATCATCGGGCGAAATGAGCCGCAATTTCAGCAGATGATTGCGAAGGAAATCAATCCACGTCTGCCAGTAATTCCCGCCCGGCTTATCCACGAGCACGATGGGAAAAATGCGCGCCTTTCCCGTCTGCATCAGCGTGAGCGCCTCGCATCCCTCGTCGAACGTCCCGAAGCCACCCGGGAATAATGCGATGGCGTGCGTCTCCTTCATGAAATTCAGTTTTCGCGTGAAGAAATAGTTGAAGTTGATCAGCTTCGCGTCGCCTAGAATCGTTTCATTCGCGGACTGCTCAAAGGGCAGCAAAATGTTCAGGCCGAAACTCGCCTCCCGCCCCGCCCCGCGCTGCGCTGCGCCCATGATTCCATCGCCTCCGCCCGTCACTATCATAAAGCCGTTGTCGCGCATTTTCCGTCCAAACTCCTCCGCCGCGATGGCCTCGGGCGCATCGTCGGGCGTGCGTGCGCTGCCAAACACCGTGACCTTTCGCCGGTCGCGATAAGGCGAAAACACACGGCTTGCGTAGCGCATTTCCTTGAGTGCGCGGTTGAGCATTTTCAAATCAGCCACGCTCGTCTGGTCGCGCGCCATCTTTAGAGCGGTGATG
Organism: Spartobacteria bacterium; assembly: GCA_043766295.1. GTDB lineage: Bacteria > Verrucomicrobiota > Verrucomicrobiia > Chthoniobacterales > Chthoniobacteraceae > SXWH01. The sequence goes on from JAYUIF010000105.1 coordinate 16,430, forward strand.
ATCATTTCCTCGATCAATTCGTGCGGCTTGTCCGTGCCCATGTCGTCCACGAGTTGTCGCACCCGTGCATCAATTTCCGGATTGCCGACGGTATTTGGCTTGCGGGGACGCGGGGTGGAATCAGCGGTGATGGTTCTCATTCAAAAGTCGGAGCGCATTTAAAAACGGGGCCGCACCCTACCGAAGTAAGTCCCGTCGGCAATGTCGGAAGTTTCGCTGCATTTCGATACGCGATACCGTGTTCATCGAAGGCACATCTTGACGCGCATGGGCCTTCCCAGTAATTTGCCGCCCACAACTTCCGGCTGACGCTGAAAGTGGGTTTTCAAAAAAGCCCACTTTTTTTGTTCTCTGGGCAACAACGACATAAAATTTACACGCCATGAACGCTGAATTCATCGCCATGCTCGAATACCTCGAGAAGGAAAAAGGAATCAAACGAGAGGTTCTCATTGAGGCTGTCCAGAACGCACTGTTGAGCGCGGCCAAGAAGTCCGTCGAGGCGGGTCGCAATCTCGAACTCGTCATGGATCCAAAGACGGGGGCCGTCGCCGCAAGGGCGCAGCTTATCGTCGTGGAGCGCGTGAACAACAAGCACGACGAAATCGCTCTTTCAAAAGCAAAAGCGATCAAGACTGATGCTCAGCTCGGCGAAGAAGTCTGGGTGGACGTTACGCCAAAAGATCTCGGACGCATCGGCGCGCAGACCGCACGCCAAGCGATCATGCAGCGCATTCGTCAGGCGGAAAAACAGATGATTTATGATGAGTTCCGCGACCGTGCCGGCGAGATCGTAGGCGGCGTGGTGCGGCGCTTTGAGCGACAGGATGTGATCGTGGATCTCGGAAAATTCGAGGCAACTATGCCGAACCGCGAGCGCGTGCAGTCGGAAGACTACGCCATCGGCGACCGCATCCGCGCGTATGTCGTGGCCGTGGATAACACCTCACGCGGGCCGGAGATCGTGCTCTCGCGCAGCCACCCAAATTTCGTCCGCAGACTGTTTGAGACCGAGGTGGCGGAAATCGCCGACCACACGGTTGAGATCAAAGCCATCGCACGCGAGGCAGGCTTCCGCACCAAAGTCGCCGTGTTTTCCGCCAACGACAAAGTGGATCCCGTGGGTGCATGCGTCGGCATGAAGGGCGCGCGTGTGAAGAATATCGTGCGCGAACTGAACAACGAGAAAGTGGACATCATCCGCTGGAGCGACAACGTGCGCGAACTCGTCCAGGAAGCCCTCAAGCCCGCGAAGCTCAGGAGCGTGACGCCCAATGAAGCGAAGAAGACCGTCGAAGTCCGCGTGGACAACGATCAGCTTTCACTCGCCATCGGCAAGCGCGGCCAGAACGCTCGCCTCACGGCTCGCCTGTGCGGCTGGGAAATCAACATCGAGGAAGACACCTCCGCGAAGGAAGCCTTCGATGCGAGCAAGTCCGGCGCAGCGGGTGCGCTGGAGAAAGCGTTCGGGATTACCTCAAAAGCAGCGAATTCTCTCGTCGAGGCGGGACTCAATACGCCCGATATTTTCGCCGGCATGACCACCGAGGACATCCTCGGAGCAGCCAGCATAGATGCAGCCGAAGCAGCGAAGATCGCCGCCAAAGCCAACGAACAAGCCGTGGCCTCCCAATAGGAGACGCCATGAAACACCGCGCACATTTTCATGCCCACAAAGAGCAGCAAGAGCAGCAAAACTACCGACAACGCGAAGCCAGTCCGCAGGACACTTCTCAAGCCGATCACGGCTAAGCGCAGCACCGCTGCGGAGGCTGAGGATAAAAAACAAAAGGCTGCTGTTGAAAAAGCCGCTGCCGAAAAAGCGGCTACAAAAAAACCTGCGAAGGAAAAACCAGCACCCGCAAAGTCAACGGTGGTTCTTTCGCTGATTGACGGGCCGGAAAAGCAGAAGAAGCCGCGTGAGCGCAAGCCGTCCACGCTGAATAATCGCATCTCCCTGCCGAAAATCTCAGGCATCATGACACCGGAGCCGGTCGTGATACCGGAACCTGTCGTCCCTCCCCTGCCCGCGAATACGACGACCGGGACAAACGAAAGCGGAGAAAAAATCCTGCACATCAAGCCGCCGATCATTGTGAAAGATCTCGCGACGGCCATGCAGATCAAGCCTTTCAAGCTCATCAAGGACTTGATGGACATGGGCATTTTCACCAACCAGAACCAGACCATCGAGCCCGACATCGCGGCAAAAGTCTGCGAAAAGAACGGCTGGAAATTTGAAAAGGAAAAGCGGGAAAAAGGAGCAGGAGTCCACAAGCCCGACCAGAAAGTCGAAGCCCCGCCGCCACCCAAAAAGGAGCAGATCGCTGAGACGCTCGGCGAGTTGAAGCATCGCGCGCCCATCGTCGTATTCATGGGCCACGTGGACCACGGCAAGACGACGCTCATGGACACGATTCGCAAAGCGCGAGTTGCCCAGGGCGAGGCTGGCGGGATTACGCAGCACATCGGCGCCTATTCCGTTAAACACAAAGACAAGAGCGGCAAGGAGCACTCGATCACTTTCCTCGATACGCCGGGCCACGCCGCATTTACATCCATGCGCGCTCGCGGTGCGAACGTGACCGACATCGTCGTGCTCGTCGTGGACAGCGGCGACGGCATCATGCCGCAAACTCTCGAAGCACTCAGCCACGCCCGCGCGGCAAAGGTAAAAATCATCGTGGCGATCACGAAGATTGATATGCCGAACGCGAATATCGATCGGGTGAAAGGGCAGCTTCAGGAAAAGGGCCTCACGCCAGAAGATTGGGGCGGCGAGACCATCGTGTGCCCCGTTTCCGCAGTGAAAGGCACCGGCCTCGACGCACTCCTCGAAAGCATCCTGCTCGAAACCGAGATGCTCGAACTGCGCGCCAGCCAGAGCGTGCCTGCGCGTTGCACCGTCATCGAAGCACAAGTCGAACAAGGCCGCGGCCCCACCGCGACGGTCATTGTCCGCATGGGCACTTTGAAAATCGGCTCTCCATTCATCTGTGGCGACTACTCGGGCAAAGTGAAAGGGCTCGTGGATGAGTTCGGCAAAAACATGAAGGAAGCCGGCCCTGCAACGCCCGCAAAAGTGATCGGATTCAGCGGAATGCCCAATGCCGGCGACGAACTTCTTGTCATGGAAAACGAGAAGGTAGCGCAGCAACTCAGCCACGATCGCCTGGAGGAAAAACGCCTCGGCAAACTCACCCAGCCAAAACGCGCCACACTCGAAAATCTTTTCGCAACCATCGCTGACGGCAAAAAGCCTACGCTCAATCTTGTCGTCAAAGGCGACGTGCAAGGCTCGATGGAAGCGATCATCACTTCCGTCGGACAAATTGACAGCCGCAAGGTGGAGTTGAACATCGTGCATTCCGCAGTGGGTTCCATTTCGGAAAATGACGTGCTCCTCTCAGCGGCGAGCAACGCGGTGATCATCGGCTTTAATACCAAAACCGAAAACAACGCCGCCAACGCCGCCAAACGCGAAGGCGTGCAGATTAAACTTTTCTCCATCATCTACGAGCTGATCGATCAGGTGAAAGAAGCGATGGCGGGATTGCTCGAACCCGAAAACCGCGAACAAATCATCGGACACGCGCAGGTGAAACAGGTGTTCGATCTCACCAAGGGAGTTGTCGCCGGTTGCTACGTGAACGACGGTCGCATCCAGCGCACCGCCCGCGCCCGCCTGCTCCGCAATCGCCAGCCAATTTACGATGGTGGCCTCGCAACATTGCGCCGTTTCCAAGACGACGTGAAAGAAGTCCGCAGCGGCCTAGAATGCGGCATCAAGCTCGGTGACTACAACGACTACGAAGCAGGCGACATCATCGAGTGCTACATCCTGGAGAAAGTGCCGCAGACGCTGTGACGCAGCGCTGAGGATTCAGCGTGGATGATTGAAAGGCCCGGCCTTCCATCCAACTGGCACCCAAAGCAGAGCAAAATAATCCAATTTACTCGCCATGAAAAACCGCCTCGACCGCGTCAACGAACTCATCAAGCGCGAACTTAGCGAACTCGTCCGCCGCGAGATCACATTCACCGCGAAACTCGTCACGCTTCAAGAGGTGGACATCACGCCCGATCTCAAACACGCCCACGTTTATGTCGGCGTTCTCGGCACGCATGATGAGCAAAAGCAGGCGCTCGCCGCGCTCCACAGTCATCGCAAGCGCTTTCAAAAAGAACTCGCCAAGCGAGTCGTGATCAAATGGACGCCGCAACTCCATTTCGCCCTCGATACCGCAGGTGAACGGGGCGACCGCGTGCTCAACTTACTCGACCAACTTGACCTCCCAAAGGAAGAGCCACTTCAGGAGGAAAAGCATGACTGAAAATTGCTCGCTCGCACAAATCGCCGACTTGCTCCGCGAAAAGAAACGCTTCGTCGTCGTCTCCCACATTCGTCCCGACGGCGATGCGCTTGGTTGCACGCTGGCGATGGGACTTTGCCTGCGCCAGCTTGGTAAAGACGTCACTCTTTGGAACGAAGACGGCTGTTTGGAAAAATTCGCGTGGCTCCCCCACTCTGCGCTCGTGCAGCAACCACCGACGGAAGCGCAGAAATTTGATGTCGCACTCGTGCTCGACACTGCGGTCAAGGATCGAGTCGGCAAATGCCTCGATGCCATTGCCCACGCCGATGTGTGGGTGAACATTGACCACCACATTTCCAATCCACGCTTCGGCGACCTCAACTACATAGACTCAAGCTCCCCCGCCACCGGGCAGATTTTGTTCGAGCTGTTTCGCCAGTGCGAACTGCCGCTCACCTACGAGATGGCCGACAATCTTTACGTGGCCATCAGCACCGATACCGGAAGTTTCCAGTATCCGAGCACCACGGCGCGCACCTACGAAATCGGGGCGGAACTCGTGAAGCTCGGCGTGAACGTCGGCACGCTCTCGCAGCGTCTCTACGAAAGCTATCCGCGACGTCGCATCGAATTACTGAAATCGCTGCTCAACGCGCTTCAGTTTTCGAGCAACGATCGCGTGGCCAACTTTGCACTCACTCAGCAAACGAGCCGCGCACTCGGTGTGAAACCTGACGACAACGAAGGGCTCATTGATACCATCCGCGCCGTCGAGGGCGTCATCGTCGCCGTGTTTTTCGAGGAGTTGGAGGATGGCAGAATCCGCGTTTCACTCCGCTCGAAAGATCCACGCGCCGACGTTTGCAAAGTCGCCATGCAATTTGGCGGCGGCGGTCACACGCTGGCGGCAGGCATTCGTATGAAGGGCCCGCTGGCCGATGCGCAGGCAAAAATTCTCCAAGCTATTGATGAACAACTACCGCGAAATTGACGGCGTCCTACTCGTGGACAAAGCGACTGGCATGACGTCTCACGATGTCGTCGCCATCGCTCGTCGCACACTGGGCACAAAAAAAATCGGCCACTGCGGCACGCTCGATCCGCTCGCCACCGGCCTGCTGATCCTCACGCTTGGTCGTGGCACCAAGATTCAGGATTTGATCATGGCCGAAGACAAAGAATACGTCGGCACACTCAAGCTCGGCGAAGTCACTCACAGTCAGGATGCCGATGGTGCCGTGACGGAAACAAAGCCTGTGCCCGATTTAACTCGCGAACAGATTGAAGCCGCGTTCGCAAAATATCAGGGCGATTTTTATCAAACGCCGCCAATGGTGAGCGCGATCAAAAAAGACGGCGTGCCGCTCTACAAGCTCGCCCGCAAAGGCCAGACCGTCGAACGCGAGCCGCGTTTTGTTCACGTCTTCGCCCATCAGATCAACGAAGTGCGACTGCCCGAAGTGGACTTCCGCGTTGTTTGCTCGAAGGGATTTTACGTCCGCACCTACGCGCATGACATCGGTCAGGAACTCGGCTGCGGTGCCCACCTTCGCTCGCTCAGGCGGACGAAGAGCGGCAAGTTCAGCGTGGATTTGGCAGTGAGCACCGAGGCTTTGAAAAACGGCGACGTGAATGCGGTGCTCTCAAAAGTGTTGTCGCTCCCGCAAGTCTCCATCCTGCGCGGTGCGTAGGGCAGAACGTGAAAATCCTCCATTCCATCGCCGAACTTTCCACGTTGCCGGGGCCGTTGGTGCTGGCAATCGGTGTGTTTGACGGCGTGCATCTGGGCCATCGCGCAGTCATCGAGCGGGCCCTTTCCGATGCACGCATTGCTGGCGGTCGCGCGGTGGTCGTTACCTTCGATCCGCATCCCGCACGCGTGCTGCGTCCGGAGCAGTCCCCTTTGCTTCTCACCTGCACCCGACACAAGCAGCGCCTCATCGCGACACTCGGCGTGGAGCATCTGCTCATCATTCCCTTCGACGGAAAACTCGCAGCAACAGAGCCGGCGGAATTCATCCGCGAAATCTCCGCTGCTGCAAATCCGCTGCGACAAATCTGCGTCGGCGAGAACTGGGCTTTCGGCAAAGGTCGCGCCGGAAACATCACTCTGCTGAAAACACTCGGTGCCAGCATGGGCTTCGGCGCGGTAGGTATTCCCGATGTGCAACTCGACGGGCGTCCCGTGAGCAGCACCGCCATCCGCATGGCTGTGCAAGCCGGTGATCTGACCACAGCGGCAAAACTGCTGGGCCGTGATTTCAGTATTCTCGGCACCGTGGTGGAGGGAAAAAAAATGGGGCGCAGCATTGGTTTTCCGACAGCAAATCTCGCCTCGAACAATGAGCAACTTCCGCCGAATGGCGTGTATGCCGTGAGCGCGCGTTTGCTGGGCGCGGAGTTACGCGGCGTCGCGAATGTCGGCGTTCGTCCAACAGTCGAGGACGCTGGCGCTCGCATTTGCGAGGTGCATCTCTTCGATTACCAAGGGGAATTTTACGGCGAGGAAATGGAAGTCAGCTTCCAGCGCTTCATCCGCGAAGAGCGTAAATTCCAAAGTTTGGATGCACTGCGAGAGCAAATTGCGCTGGATGTGAAAGCAGCGCGCTAAGCTACTTCGTGAGCGGCCAGAAAAGCGGGATGAGGATGAGCATCACCACGCCGACGACGAACGTGAGGCCACTGCCCACTTTCACGAAATCGCGGAAACGATATTTACCGGGAGCATAGACGAGCACGCACGAGGGCTCGAATGGCGTGATGAATGAGAGGCTGGCGGCGAGCATCACTGCGATGGCGAAACTGTGAGCATTCGCCCCCATGCGCTCGGCGGCTTTGAGTGCGATCGGTAGAACGACGAGCGCGGCGGCGGCGTTCGACATCGGCTGAGTGAGCGCGATGGTGAGGATGAAAAAGCCCGTCATCACCCAGAACGGCCCCAAGCCTCCCGTGAGTTGCAGCACGAGATCCGCGAGAAAGTCGGCGCTCTTTGTCGCCGTCATCGCCTGGCCAAATGCGGTCATTCCGCCGATCAAAATGATCAATCGCCAGTCCACAAATTCGTATGCCTTTTCAGCCGTGATGCCGCGCACGAAGATCGTGCAGACCGCTGCGATGAGAAAGGCGACGCTGAGTGGCACGATCTCAAATGAGCTGGCTATAATCGCAGCCATAAAAAAGCCGACAGTGTATAGGCCGCGCTTGGGGTGGTAGAGCGTGGGCTTTACTTCATCGAGCATCGAGAGGCCGTATTTTTCGCGGGCGTTGGCGATGTCCTCGGCGGCTCCTTGCAACAAAAGCACGTCGCCGACACGCAGAACGAGGTCACCGATTCGCTCCACGACTGACTGCCCGTGGCGGTAGATGGCGAGAACGGTGAGTCCGTATTTTGCGCGAAAATCGGCCTCTTTCAGTGTGCGGCCAGAAACCTCGCTTTGCAGAGTGACGAGCATTTCCGCGATGCGGATATTTGCGCCCCCGAGCGCGAGGTCGCCGAGTTGCACTTCGGCTTTCATCTCGATGCCTTCGATGCGCTTCACCTTCATCAAGTTCTCCACTTTCCCCTCAACGAGCAGCACGTCTCCTTGTTCGAGGATCACGCGCGAGTCGGGCAGGAGTTCCTCTTTTTCGCGAATGATTTTCAAGATGCGGAAATCCAAAATACTCAGGTCGCTGTCGTAGCTGCGCTGGCCGATGAGCGGCGAGTTGGGCATCACGATGATTTCGCTGAGATACTCACGTATCCCGTAGCCAGCGGTGAGGCTATCATCGGCGCGATCAGGAAGTTGGTGGCGACCGATAAACATCATGTAGGCGATCCCAACCACGCAGGCGATGAGGCCGACGGGAGTGATTTCAAACATCGTCAATGACTGGAGGTGATGTTCCTTGAGGTAGTTGTTCACCGCGATGTTCGTCGAAGTGCCGATGAGCGTTATGGTGCCGCCGAGGATGCTGGCAAATGCGAGTGGCATCAGGATTTTCGACGGGTTCATTTTTACACGCCGGGCCAGAACGACCGTCGCGGGAGTGAACATCGCGGTCACCGTCGTGTTGTTCATAAACGCGGAGACGAATGCCGAGATGCCCATGAGTGCAAAGATGACGTGCGGCTGGCTGCCTCCCCCGATTTTCATGATGCGTGCGCCGACTAAATCCAAGACGCCTGTAGCGGTGAGAGCCCCACTGATCACGAAAATTGCGGCCAGAGAAATTACTGCATCACTGCTAAATCCACGATAAGCCTGCTCGGGCGTCAGGATGCCCGAGAGGATGAGCGGCAGCAGAACGAGAAACGTAATGATGTCCACCGACAGCGTCTCCAATGAGAACAGCACAACCGCGAGCACAAGCAGACCGAGCACAAACGCGATCTGCCAACCCACAGCCCCTTCGGGAACCGTGAATACGACTGCAAGTGCGTTGGTGATGATGCCGCTGAACATTCGGTGCGGATAAGAGCAAAGGAGCGTGTGTGCGTCTCGCAGAAAATGCCGCTACGTCATTTCGACGACGGCCTTGATGACTCCAGTTTCAGGTTTCAGCCATGTGGGGAAGACTTCGATCATGTCCTCGAACTTTGCGTGATGAGTAATCCAAGGACGCGTGTCTATTTCACCCGCCTCGATGTGCGCGATGATGCGCGTGAAGTCCGGCGCGAGTGCATTGCGCGAGGCCATGATGGTGACTTCGCGGCGGTGCAGGATGGGCGCGTGCAGGAAACTGACCTCCGCCTGCGTAATGCCCACAAAAACGAGACGCCCGGAAAATGCGCAGTAGGCAAGCGCGGCTCCCATGGACTTGTTGCTGCCAGTCGCGTCCACGACTACGTCGGCGAGTTGGCCGTTCGTGATGGCGCTGAGTTGCGCGAGCGCATCCGCCTCGGCACCCGGAATAAGTTCAATCGTATCGGCGACGCCCATTTTCTCGCGGACGAAAGCGAGGCGCGCTGCATTTGTATCCATCACGACCGTGCGAGCGCCGCTGAGTTTTGAAAATTCGAGCGCAGACAAGCCGATGGGACCGGCACCGATGATGAGGACGTGCTCACCCGCTCGTGGCGCACCGCGATTGATTGCGTGGCAGCCGATGGCCAAGGTCTCGACCAACGCGAGTTGCTCGTAGCTGAGCGTGCGCGAGACGTGGAGTTTTCGAGCGGGAATCAAATACCGATCACACATCCCACCATCGCACATCACGCCGATGGTCTTGTGAAATTCGCAGCAGTTGGTGTGACCCCGACGGCACGAGTAGCACTGCTGGCAATTGATATACGGCTCGACCGAGCAACGATCCCCTGGCGCAACGTTCGTGACACCTTCTCCCACGGCCAACACCTCCACTCCCAGCTCATGTCCGGGAACGCGCGGGTAGCTGAAAAACGGCATCTTTCCGAGGTAGCCGCCGTAATCCGTGCCGCAGATGCCGATGCGGTGGATACGCACAAGTGCTTCGCCGTGCGAAGGTGCTGCGGGCTCCGGTAAATCGAATGCGCGGAATTTTTGCGGTGCGTCGAGTGATATGGCTCTCATCGTTCTACTTGATGCGGATCAATCCTGCGCCGTGGACAGGCGAAGTGGGAAAAATGGTTTTCATAGCCGCTGAATTCAGAATGAATTTTTCGCGCATGGCGAGCACATCATTCCGCGCACGGAAAAAGCAGTCTGGCGTGCAGTGAAGTTGCACAGCAACATCAGCATTATGTTACCAAAAGACAGTCGGGAGGGACGATGAGCACTCCGCATAAATGCTGTTCATCCGATCACGGCGAAGTGACGCCCGCTGCGACAGCGAAGTATTTTTGCCCGATGTGCCCTGGCGTGGAATCGGACAAGCCCGGCACCTGCCCGAAGTGCGGAATGGCATTGGAGCGCAACCCGACGTGGAAGTCGGAGGCGAAAACGATCTACACCTGCCCGATGCACCCGGAGATCGAGCGGGAGCAGCCGGGCGCATGTCCGATTTGCGGCATGGCGCTGGAGCCGAAGGCCGCCGCCGCCGAGTTGAAAGACGACGGTGAATTGCGCGACATGACGCGGCGAATGTGGATTGGTGCGGTGCTCGCACTGCCGGTTTTTGTGCTGGCGATGGGACATCTTTTTTCCGGCGCACCGCATTGGTTCATGAGCGCGGCATCGCGCTGGACGCAGTTCGCGCTCACTACGCCGGTCGTGATTTGGGCAGGCTGGCCGTTCTTTGTGCGCGGTGCGCGGTCACTGCGCACGGGGCACTTTAATATGTTCACGCTCATCGCGCTCGGAGTCGGCGCGGCCTACGCATATAGCGTCGTGGCGATGCTCGCGCCAGGCGCGTTTCCCGAGATGATGCGGATGGACGGCGCGGTCGGCATCTACTTTGAAGCAGCAGCCGTCATCGTCGTGCTCGTGCTCGTTGGACAAGTGCTCGAATTGCGCGCCCGCTCCCGCACGGGCAGCGCCATTCGCGCGTTGCTCAATCTTGCGCCACCCACCGCCCGCCTCGTCGAGAATAGTGCGGAGCGAGAAGTGCCGCTCGATGCTGTCATCACTGGCGCAACCTTGCGCGTGCGACCCGGCGAAAAGGTGCCCGTGGATGGCGTCGTGCTCGAAGGTCAATCGAGCGTGGATGAATCTATGCTCACCGGAGAACCCATGCCCGTGGCGAAAAGCGTGGGCGACGCCGTGACCGGTGGCACCATCAATGGCACCGGCGCTTTCCTCATGCGCGCCGAGCGTGTCGGCAGTGAAACAATGCTCGCGCGCATCGTGCAAATGGTCGCCGAGGCGCAGCGCAGTCGTGCGCCCATCCAGGCGCTCGCGGATCGCGTGGCCGGTTGGTTCGTCCCCGCAGTGCTCGGTATCGCAGTGCTCACATTCGCGCTGTGGTTTTTCCTCGGCCCCGAGCCGCGTCTCGCTCACGCGCTCGTGAACGCCGTGGCCGTGCTCATCATCGCGTGCCCGTGCGCCCTCGGCCTCGCCACGCCCATGAGCATCATGGTCGGCGTCGGACGCGGCGCGCAGATCGGCGTGCTCGTAAAAAATGCTGAAGCGCTGGAGCGATTGGAAAAAGTGAACACGCTCGTTGTGGACAAAACCGGCACGCTTACCGAAGGCAAACCGCGCCTCATTTCCTGCCGCACCATCGCAGGAATGGATGAAAACGAACTGCTAGCCATCGCAGCCAGTGTCGAACATTCCAGCGAACATCCGCTCGCTGCTGCCATTGTTGCCGGAGCAAAAGAGCGCGGCCTGCCACTTCGCACAGTCGCCGATTTTCAATCCACCACCGGCGGCGGAGTCAGCGCCCGCGTGGATGGGCGCAGCGTGCTCATCGGCAAACTCGCATTCCTTCACGAGCGCAACGTGACCGCTCTCGATCCACTCATCGCACCAGCCGTTCCGCTACAAGAGCAGGCGCAGACAGTCATCTTCGTCGCGCTCGACGGCGCTGCCGCTGGCTTCATCGCCGTCGCCGATGCCATCAAGGAATCCACCCCCGCCGCCATCCGCGCTCTGCACGCACTGGGTTTGAAAATCGTGATGCTGACCGGCGACAACAAAGCGACCGCCACGCACATCGCGCAGCAACTCGGCATTGATGAAGTCACCGCCGAAGTCAGCGCAGCCGACAAACAGCGCATCATCCACGATCTCCGCAGCAAAGGTGCGCGCGTGGCAATGGCTGGCGACGGAATCAACGACGCCCCCGCGCTCGCCGCCGCCGACGTGGGCATCGCGATGGGGAGCGGCACCGACGTCGCGATGGAAAGCGCCGGGATCACGCTGCTCGGCGGCGACCTCCGCAATTTACCACGCGCCGTCCTGCTCAGCCGCGCACTCATGCGCAACATCCGCCAAAATCTCATCTTCGCCTTCCTCTACAACGCACTCGGCATCCCCATCGCCGCCGGCTTGCTATATCCATTTTTCGGCATCCTACTCAGCCCCATCCTCGCAGGAGCCGCGATGAGCCTCAGCTCCGTCTCCGTAATTTCAAACGCCCTCCGCCTCCGCTCACTTCGCCTATAAAATTGCGGCGTCTCGCGCGTTACTTTCGCGTTTTTACTTTTGCTTTGGGGCGCTGGCGGCGGGTTGGTTTGCGGACGTAGCGGGCTTCGCCGATGGCTAGGGCGATGAATTCCGACTGGCTGTCGCGCTTGGGCTGGCCTTCTGCGCGGGCGATGCGGGTGTAGCTGCCGTCGCTTTCGAGCTGCCATGCTTTTGTGTTGTCGGCGAGTTGCGCGCCGAGGATTTGATTCGCGATGCGTTCGCGCAAGGCTGGGTCTTCGACGGGGAATACGATCTCAACGCGGCGGATGAGGTTTCGCGACATCCAGTCGGCGCTGCCGAGGTAGGTCTCGGGCTTGCCTCCATTTTCAAAATGGAAGATGCGCGCATGTTCGAGGAAACGACCGACGATGCTGCGCACGGTGATGTTTTCGCTGACGCCGGGAATGCCGGGCCGCAGACAGCAAATGCCACGGACGATGAGTTCGACTTTCACGCCGGCCTGCGAGGCGCGGTAGAGTGCGCGGATGATGTCGGGATCGCTGAGGGAGTTCATTTTCGCGACGATGCGCGCGGGCTTTTTCTTTTCGGCGTGGTCGGTCTCGCGAGCGATGAGCGTGATGAGGCGTTGCTGGAGTTCAAATGGCGCGATGAGGAGTTTGCGCGGACTTTGAAAGCGGCTGATGCCGGTGAGG
>JAYUIF010000106.1:0-5123 GCA_043766295.1 Spartobacteria bacterium
CCCTCGCCTCGTGGTTCGTGTGAGGCGCACCAAATCGTGATTCGCCAATCACGCGGCGGGGCGCCGCAGATACATATTGCGACGGGGGCGTCGCAGCCACGGCTTCGCCGCCGCGCTTCGCGCAACTGCATCGTTCCGGCTTAGTTTTTGTCGTCCTTGTCCTTCTTTTTCTTGTGGTCGTCGCTGGTGGAGCCGCTTGGTTGCTGCGGCTGCGATTGCTGTTGTGGTTGCGGTTGCACGCGCTCGGGCGGGGCTTGGCGGCGGGCGTTTTCGGCGGCGCGTTGTTGCGCGGCTTCCGCTGCGCGGGAACGTGCGGCTTCGGCTTGTTGCTGGCGCTGCGCTTCCCCTGCGCGCTGGCGTGCGTTTTCCTGTGCGGCGCGCTGGGATTCGGCGGCACGCTCGCGGGCAGCTTCGGCTTGTTGCTGGCGTTGCGCTTCTCCTGCGCGCTGGCGGTTTTCGATGGCGGCGCGTTGGGCGTTTTCCTGTGCGGCACGCTGGGCTTCGGCGGCTCGACGTGTATTTTCGTTTTCCGCGCTTTGGCGGCGTTGCTTTTCCGCGTTCTGCTGCTGCTTTGCTTCTTCCATCATCCGCTGGCGCTCGGCGGTGTCGGCGGCATGCTTTTGTTGGGCGGCGCGTTGTTGTTCGCGTTCGTTGGCAGCGGCCTCGGCTTGGCGTTTTGCGATGGCGGCTTCGCGCTGTTGGGCTGCCTGCTCGGCTTGCTTGGTTTCGTCGTTGTGGTTTTCGCGAGGGGCGATGAGGCGGTGTGGATTCGATTCTGGCTGCGGTTTCACTTCCGGCTCGGCAGTTACGACGGGCTTTGCGCGATCCGGGATTCCATCACCGTTACGGTCGCCTGGAACCGGCTTCGTCACGGGGCGCTTTGGCGCGTCTGGTTTTCCATCACTATTCAAGTCGGCAGGGATTGCGGGTTTTGCACGGTCTGGAATTCCGTCGCCGTTGCGGTCGCCGCGGACGGGTTTTGCGATGGGGCGCTTCGATGCGTCGGGAATGCCATCGCCATTCGCGTCAATGGGTTTGGCCGCTGGCTTGAGCGGGCTCTCGGTCGCAGGTTGCTTGACGACGACTGGCGGTTGAACGACTGGCTGCGGAGCTTCGTTGTTTTTGTCGGCGACAGGCCGCGCAATCGGCGCACGCGGGCCGCGGTCTTTGATCAAAGAGGGCAGCTTGGCGTTCGGGTCGGCTTTTTTTGGCACGACTACGAGTTGCGCGGGTTTCACAGCGTGGGCGGGCGCGGTTTCGGGTGTGAGGCCTTTGGTTTCCTCGCGCATCTTCGCGACCACGCGGTCGTGCTCGCCATTCTTGTTCATGCCGGTCCAGCCGTGATTGACTACGGGCTTGGCAATCGTCCTCGCGAGCACCGGTTTTTTGGAAAGCACGTTGTAATTTTTCGCAGCCACTTGTGGCGCGGCGACGATGAGCTGGTTGCCTTTCGGAGCGTTGATGAAAACGTTCCCCTTGTTTCCTTTGATGTAAATATTCGTCGTATTCTGCACGAGCTTCAGCGCAGGCACTTGGTGGCGGCTGCGCGGTGTGACCCAGTCGTAGTCCAGCCCACCATTGAATGCGTAGCCGGAGTCGCCGCGGTAGCTGATGTTGGTGATGTTCACCGTCTCGTTGATGAAAACGATATTGCGCGAACGTGGCAGGAACACGTGCCGGAGCACCGGTGCGCCGAAATCCTCCACATCGCAAAACCGGAACGACATCGGGCCGATGTCAAACTGCGTATCCACCCACGCGCCGAAGCCCGTCTCGCGACTCCAGTGTGCTTCCGGCGGCAGCGGTGCCCAGCCCACGTAGCGGTCGTTTTTTCTCCACGAGACCCACGCCGGGCCCCACTCGTAATCCGGCACCCAGCACCAGCCGTAATCTTCCACCTGCACCCAGCGCCCGTAGTGGTAGCAGATGCCGCCCCAGTCTTCGTAGCTCACCCAAGTCCACCCCGCATCCGTGTAAGACCAATAGCCATCCGTGTAGGGCGCCCAGTCTTCGTCCACATCCGCCGGGTGCCACACCGTCCCGTAGCCTTTCACTTCGCTCCATTCGCCGTAGGGCGAGAGATTGTCGTAGAAAAAGTCGAAGCTGATTTCGGTTCGCTCACGGGCCTGTGCGGCGATGAGGGTGAATGCGAGTGCGAGGAGCAATGCGATGCGTTTCATAGTGTGTGCGGAATCTGACGCACACCGCGCCACTTCATTCAATGCGAAGTGCGAAAAATTTCACCTGCACATTACGCTGCCGTGCAAAACTGGTGAACCTCATTAACAAAGAAATCCACAACCGCCTTTTGACAGAGCGGGGGAGTGGACTACTTTTCCAGCAATCTTTCTGACCTATGCGCTCCCGGATACGCCACTCAACACATCGCGCAGTTCGATTGTTGCTCGAACACGGTGCCGACGAAACCACCTGCCGGCAACTTCACCTCGGCGAGCGCGGCGCGACATTCGAGAGCCCGTGGCACTTCACGCCGATGGCGGAAATGACCGTCTGCCTCGCGTGTGAACACCCGCGCCTCGGCTGCCGACACACCCCCGTCACCGGCATCGTCGTGAGTTCCCGCCGTCTCGGTCCCGCGAAATACGAAACCACCGTCCTCTTTCTCGACCTCCCCGAAGATGATCGCGCCAGCGTGCGCGAATTCGCCGAGATGGTGGCGTAGGCTGATGGGAAAATGGTGCCAGAGGGGAGAGTTGAACTCCCGACCAAGGGCTTATGAGTCCCCTGCTCTACCACTGAGCTACCCTGGCATTTATTTTCGGGGCGGCGGAAAATAGCGATCCGTGATTGTGTGGCAAGTGTGTTTTCCACGGTCGTGCCAGCGGATTCCACCGTGGGCCACATTTGCCAAACACAAATAATAGATGTGTCGCACACCAGCCCGCAGTGTGGTGATGTCTCTCCACTCTCGCCATGAAAACCATCGCTCTGCTTTCCGTCGTCATCACACTCGCAGCGTCTGCGCACGACCTCGCGGGCGACGCGGCGCATCCGCACTACGATTTTTCCGTGAAGCCGCCGGATGCGGTCGCGCCGGAATGGTTCTTCGTGCAGGCGGACACCGGCACGGTGCGGAAACGTCCACTGACCGGCGAGGCGTCGGCGACCATCAAACATCCCGCGCAGGCGGCGGCGTTCGAGGCGTTCGCGCCGCGCGTGAGCGTGCGTTGGGATGAGCGGTTTCTTTTTATCGAGAGCAATGGAATGCCCGCGCACAACATGATGGTCGGCATCACGAACTGGCAGCAGCAGGTGCCGCTGCCGCAGAATTACACCGGCGCAAATGCGTGGCGCATCCCGCTCGCGCCGATACCGGCGAAAGACCCGCTGTCCATCAAGGGCCACTTCCTGCGCGGGGCCATCGCGCTCGCCGCGAATGGCATTCCTATTTTCAACCCGCAAAACAATCGCGGCGAAATCTCGGCGGAAATTGGCGAGTTGGATCAGTGGGGCGGGCACTGCGGGCGCGCGGATGATTACCACTACCACGCCGCGCCGCTGCATTTGCAGACAGTGCTCGGGAAGGACAAACCCATCGCCTACGCGCTCGATGGCTACGCGATTTACGGCCTCACGGAGCCGGACGGTTCACAGCCTGCGGGGCTCGATATTTTCAACGGCCACACGACGGCGCTCGGCTACCACTACCACGCTTCGATGAAGTATCCGTATGTGAACGGCGGCTTCCACGGCGAAGTCGTCGAGGCTGGCGGACAGGTGGATCCGCAGCCCAACGCGCAGCCTGCACGCGAGGCGGGAGCGCCATTGCGCGGGGCGAAAATCACGACATTCGAAGCGGCGGGAAAAGATGCCTACAAACTCGGCTACGAAGTCGGCGGCGAAAAGCGCGCGATACTTTACGCCGTGAACGCCGATGGAACGCTGGCCTTTGAATACCAAAACGGAAGCAACGGCACGACGAAGCAGACCTACACACGGCGCGAGCGCGGCGGTGGTGAAAGACCCCGTCCTCCACGCATCTCGCAGGTCGCGAATCCCGCTGCGCCGGTTCCGCAAGTCAGCAGCGAACTCGCATCCGTCGGCTTCGTCCTCCGCAGCTCCGCAGTGCAGGATGGCGGCGCGTTGCCCGTCGAATTTACTGGCGATGGCAAAGCCTCCACGCTCCCTCTCGAATGGAGCCGCCCGCCCGCAGGCACGAAGAGCTTCGCGGTGATCATGCACCACATAGATCCCGAGGGAAAAGCGAAGTGGTATTGGACGCTCTACAACATTCCCCCGGAGCTCACGGGCCTGCCGATGAACGTCAAAGGTATCGGCACACTCGGCAGCAACAGCATCAACCGCGAAATCGGCTACGCGCCCCCGCACTCGAAAGGCCCTGGCGCGAAAACCTACGTGCTCACGCTCTACGCGCTGTCCGACAAACTGCAAATCAGCGAGCCTGCCGCGCAGGTGAACCGCGACTTCCTGCTCGCCGCGATGAAGGGGAAGGTGCTCGCAAGTGCGCCGCTGAATGTCGTCTATTCGCGCGAAGGCGCGCCTGATGCACAGAATGAAGACCGCAGGCCGCCGCCACGCAATGGCCCCGACGGAAATCCTCCGCCCCCACGCTAAAGTGTCTCATTGATAGCACCGAATTTTCGCCATGAAAACCGTCTTTGCATTCCTCCTGTTCTGCTTTGCGCTCACGGCCCGCGCCGCTGATTCTCGTGCGCCAAATTTCGTCGTTATCATGGGCGAGGCGCAGGGCTGGACATCGTCGTCGGTGCAGATGGATGACGCGGTGCCGGAATCGAAGAGCGCTCTCGCGCGCACGCCGAGCCTGGAGAGGCTCGCGGCGGGCGGGATGCGCTTCGCGAATTTCTACGCGGCGTCACCGCGTTGCACGCCGACGCGCGCGGCGTTGTTCACGGGACGCAGCCCGGCGGCGCTGCACATGACGTTCGTGGGCGAAGGAAAGGGCGGAGGGGAGAGCAGCTTTTCGGAGACCGGCAGCAAGCTCATCCCGGCGCCCGCGACGCAGGAAATGCCGGAGGCGGAGACGACGATCGCGGAGGTGCTGAAGCGCGAAGGTTACGCGACGGCGCACTTTGGCAAATGGCATGTGGGGCGCGTGAGTCCGGCGCGGCATGGCTTCGAGG
>JAYUIF010000107.1:0-5113 GCA_043766295.1 Spartobacteria bacterium
TACGCTCCAAAGCACAGGCAGCCCTCCGTTCCAGAGCCAAAATATCGGAGCCACCTCTGCCAATCACACCCTTCCCTCTTGACCACAATAAAGCATCCCATCATCACTCACTCACACGCTTTTCCGCCATAGCTTAATTTCCATCTTCTCTGGCCGAAGAACGGGGTCCACCTTACTTCGTATCCAGAAAAATACGCAGCGGCATGAGGGTGTGCTCCTCACAAACAGCAATGTCCTTTTCACCGGCGTGAACGCGACTGCTCGCATCATGTCAGCCACGGTGCGAGATCGGCCTTTGCGACCTCGGTGAGGTTTAGTCGGAAAGCATCGTTCGGCACGATGCGCAGCGGCTTCTCCCCGCCGACAAAACGCAATTCGATGCGGCGTGTTCCGGGATTACGGGCGACTATGTCGCGGATTGCCATCAGGTCGCCGACCGTCGCCTTCGTGCGGTCGAGCTTTAGAATAATCGGCTTCGCTTCCATCTTCGTCAGCACCTCGATTTTATCCGCAGTCACTCGCGGGCCTTCCTCGCGCAAATCCAATCGGCCACTGAGCGCGATGACTTTTCCCACTTCGAGATGCTTTTGAAATTTGGTGAACGCCTCGCTCCACACCATCACTTCGAGTTGGTCGGTGAGGTCTTCGAGCACGACGATGGCGAACGGCTTCCCATCCTTTTTCGTGAACTTCCTATCCACCGCCGCGAGCTGGCCGGCGATGGTCACGTTGGTCTTCGTCTCCTGCTCGGGCAGGCGCGCGATGGGCGTGTATTTCGATTTCTCCAGCTCGCCGCGATACTCATCCAGCGGGTGGCCGGTGACGTAAAAACCGAGCAGCTCTTTTTCAAACGCGAGTTTTTCCGACTGCGACCACGGCGGCACCACGATGCTCGCACGCTTGGTGGGCGTGGGCGTGGCGCCGGACATCATGTCGCCGAAAAGCGATACCTGCCCAGCCGCCTTGTCGCGCTGGGAACTCGCGGCGGAGGCCATCGCCGCTTCGACTTCGGCAAAGAGCTGTGCGCGATCCATCCCGGCGAAATCGAACGCGCCGCATTTCACAAGACACTCGATGGCCTTGCGGTTGATCTTCTTCGAGTCCACACGCGTACAAAAATCCTCGATGGATTTGAAAATCCCACCGCCCTCGCGCTCAGCAATCGCCGCCTGCATCGCGAGGCCGCCGACATTTTTGATCGCCGCGAGTCCGTAACGAATCGCACCGATGCGCGGTTTGGGTTCAGGCGGCGCCTTGCTGCTGCTCGTTTCGGCGGAGTTCACCTTCACGCTCACAGCAGGGAGATCGTCGAAGTTCGCGTCGGGCTCGATGTCTTCGCTGATCGCGTCGTCGGGTTTCTTTTGCCGCCGCAATTCCTTCAGCGCAGCGACGCCCTCGGCGCTAACTTCGGCGGGCTCAAATTTCAGTCCCGAATAATTGATGTCAGGCGCGAGGAGCTTGATCCCGAGCCGTTCGCACTCGCTCACGAAAATGCTGATCTTGTCCATGTTCGCGACCTCGTTGCTCATCACGGCGGACATAAATTCGACCGGGTAGTTCGCCTTTAAAAAAGCCGTCTGGTAGCTCACCCACGCATACGCCGCCGAGTGCGAACGATTGAAACCGTAGCCCGCAAATTTCTCCAGCGTGTCGAAAATCTCGTTCGCCTTGTCTTCCTTGATGTCGTGCAGCGCCGCGCAGCCTTCGCAGAATTTGATACGCTCCTTCGCCATCTTTTCCTTGTCCTTTTTTCCCATCGCACGACGCAGCAGATCCGCGCCGCCGAGCGTGTAGCCCGCGAGGATTTGCGCGGCCTGCATCACCTGCTCTTGGTAAATGAGCACGCCGTAAGTCTCGCGCGTCATCTCATTCAGCAGTTCGTGCGGCGCTTTCACTTTCGCCTTTCCGCGCTTGCGTTTGATGTAGTCGCCGATGAGTTCCATCGGGCCGGGGCGGTAGAGCGCAAGGATGGCGTTGATGTCCTCGATGTCGGAAATGGCGAACTGTTTGCAGACGCCGACCATGCCGCCGGATTCGAGCTGGAAGACAGCGACTGTCTCGCCGCGATTCAGCATGTCGAAGACGGGCTGATCATTGAGATGTATTTTGTCTATGTCGAAATCCGGCGTGTGCTTGCGGATGAGCACCACCGCGTCGGTGATGACGGTGAGCGTCTTCAGCCCGAGGAAATCGCACTTCAGCATCCCGACCTCCGTGAGCGCGCCCATCTCGTATTGGCTCACGATGCTGCCGTCGTTCGCACGCGTGAGCGGGATGTATTCGGAAAGATCGCGGTCGCCGATCACCACACCTGCCGCATGGACGCCCGTGCCGCGCGTGATCCCTTCGAGTTTCACCGCCGCATCCCAAAGATGCGCGGTCGCCTGCTCGCCCTTCACCGCCGCAGCCAGCTCGGGATTTTTGTCAATCGCCCCGGCGGTGTGCTCCACCTCGCCCGTGTCCTTGTTCTTTTTATCCACGCCCGTGAGCGTGATGCCCAATTCGTTCGGGATCATCTTTGCGATGCGGTCTGCGTCGTTATAGCTCCAGCCCAGCACGCGCGCCACGTCGCGCACGACCGACTTCGCGCCGAGCGTGCCGAAGGTGATGATCTGCGACACGGCGCGCTCGCCGTATTTTTGCCGCACGTATTCGATGACTTCGCCGCGGCGGTTCACGCAAAAATCCACGTCAATATCCGGCGGCGACACGCGCTCTGGATTGAGGAACCGCTCGAAGAGCAGTTTGAATTTGATCGGGTCAATGTCCGTAATTCCCATCGCATAAGCCACGATGGAGCCTGCCGCCGAACCACGACCGGGGCCGACCGGGATGCCCTGCTTCCTCGCCCAGTCAATGAAGTCCCACACGATGAGGAAATAGTTCACGAACCCCGCTGCCTCCAGCACGCGAAACTCCAGTTCGTAGCGGCTCCGCACAATCTCGCTGTCCGCATCCGCACCGTAGCGGCGACGCAGGCCGGCCTCGGCGATCTCGCGCAGGTATTCGTTCTGCGTCTTTCCCGCCGGGGTGTTGTAGCTGGGATATTTCGGCGAGGTATCCAGCGTGAATCCGCACCGCTCCGCGATGGCCAGCGTGTTATCGCACGCGCCGGGAAAATCCCTCCACAGCGCGCGCATCTCCTCGGGCGTTTTGAAATACACCTCGGGCACGTAATGCAGGCGCCGCTCGTCCGTGACGTTCACACCCGTGCCGATGCAGATGAGCACATCATGCGCGTCGTGGTCGTCGCGGTTGAGAAAATGCACATCATTCGTCGCCACCATCCCCACGCCGAGGTCGCGTGCGATCTTCGGCAGCGCGCGATTCACTTTGATCTGCTGCTCGATGCCGTGGTCGCACATCTCGATGAAATAATTCTCCGGCCCGAGAATGTCGCGATACGCCGCCGCCAGATCCGTGGCCTTCTTCAAATTATCCTCCGCATGAATCGCGTAGGGCACTTCGCCTTTTAAACATCCGCTCAACCCAATCAGCCCCTTCGCGTGCGCCGCGAGCAGCTCCTTATCAATCCTCGGCTTGTAGTAAAATCCATCGAGGTGCGCGATGGAGACGAGCTTGATGAGGTTCTTGTAGCCCTCCTCATTTTGCGCCAGCAGCGTGAAGTGAAAATTTCCCTCCTGCTTCGTCGTCGCCGATTTTTTCAAATGCGAATCCGGCGTCACATACACCTCGCAGCCGATGATCGGTTTGATGCCCTGCTTCTTGCACTCCTGGTAAAACTTCACCGCTCCAAACATCACGCCGTGATCCGTGATCGCCAGCGCCGGCATCCCCAGCTTCGACGCTTTCTCCACAGCCGCACCCACGCGGCACGCTCCGTCGAGCGTCGAGTATTCTGTGTGGCAGTGGAGATGGACGAAACTATCGGGCATAAAACTGAGATCGTTCCTCGCGCTCGCGGCGTCAACGCAAACGTCGCGCGCTACTGTTTATCCACGCTGTATTTTCCGGGGCCGATGAAAATGAGCGCGAAGAAAACGATGCCCAGTTCCCATGCGTGGGAGGCCTCACTCAGCGCCGCAGCGTGCGTTTTCTGCATCAGCCACATATGCAATCCGGCCATCCCCATCGTGAAAGTGAGCACCAGACAGGCCGGGCGAAATGCGATGCCGATCATCATCATCACGATGCAAAGCGTCTCCGCCATCGTCGCCATGAAGCCCCAAAACGTCGGCCAAAAATTGATGCCGATGTGCTTCATCGCGCCACCGATGGCGTGCCACATCTCCATGCCGCCGGTGAGCTTTGCCCAACCGTGCGCCCATAGAAAAAATCCACCCAGCGCGAGGCGGAGAAAGAGAAGACCGGCATCACGATTACGAGAGAGGAATGACCACATGGCGCGGAGAGTAAGCGGGACGATGCACGCTCGGCAAGAATTGCGGCTCACCGTTTTTCCTCACCACAGCGACGCCACCCAGCTCCACGCGCCGATCCGCCACAGCGCCACGACGGCAGCGAAGCCGAGAATCAGCCCATCGAACCACCGCTGCGAAACGTGCGCAAGCAGCCAGCGCCCGAGGAACAACCCCGCCACAATCACGGGAGCCAGCGCGAAATTAAACGCGAGCGTGTCCGTGTGAATCAGCCCCAGCCACGCGCTGAACGGCAGCTTGTAGAAATTCAGGATCAGAAAGAACCACGCGCTCGTCCCGGTGAGTTGATATTTCGGCAGACCCACCGCGAGAAAATACAATCCCATCACCGGCCCCGCCGCATTCGCCATCATCGTCGTCACGCCCGCGAGCAGACCCATCGCCGCCGCGAACGGCCACGAATGCGGCACATGCTCGAATGCACCCGGCTTCCACATCCGCCAAAGTTGCAGCACCACGAGCACGAACACCGTCCACCCGATGAACGGACGATATGCCCACTCCGGCACCACCGATTTCATCAGCCAAGTCCCGACTGCCACGCCCACGCACGCGATGGGCAGCGTCCGCCACACATGACGCCACACCGCGTGCCGTTTGAAAGCGAGCACCGCACAGATGTCCCCGATGCACAACATCGGCAGCACCACTCCCGTCGAGACCTTGTCGCCAAAGAGCGACGCCATCACCAGCACATGCACGAGGCTCACGCC
>JAYUIF010000108.1:0-2064 GCA_043766295.1 Spartobacteria bacterium
GCTGTCCAGCGGCGCGCGGAAGATGACTTTGCGGCGGTTGTAAATCTCCGGCGGCAGCCAGCGCTCGGCGACGAGGCGGAGGAGGTGTTTGTCGCGGAAGCCGCGCAGCTTCCAGCGGGGGTGAAGTTTGGCGGTGAAGTCGAAGACATCCTCATCGAGGAATGGGTAGCGCACTTCCACCGAGGAGTGCATGGAGACGCGGTCGCCCTTCGCTTGCAGCAAGTGTCCCGCGAGCGTGACGCGCGCGCCGACCCACAGCCCTCGGTTGAGCGGATGCCACCGCTTTGCGCACTCCAGATTGATTCCCAGCCCCGCCCAGGGCCGGCTTTGCGCCAGCACTTCGCGCATCGGCTCGGCGTAAAAACGGAGCTTCGAGAGCGCGAGCACGCCGTAGGAATCTATCCACGCATTCGGCCCGCCGACGGACGCTTCGATGCTGCTCCGATATTCCGCCGGGTATTGCGGCACTTTGTTCAGCCGCAGATACGCGCGCCGCGCCACGTCGCTCAGCCGCAGCCCCGGAATGGCGTCGAGCGCGCCGAGCACTTTCGCGATTTTATACCACGGATAACCCGCCAGCCATTCGTCCGCGCCTTCGCCTGTGAGCACGACTTTTTGCCCGCAGGCATGGACGCGCCGGGCGAGCTGGAGCAGCGCCGCGCACGACGTATCAATCACCGGTGCCTCTGCGGCGTGGATCAGTTGCGGATACGTTTCCAGCGCGTCGCTGGCGCGGAAATCCTGCACGATGGGCGGCTTCGTGCCGATGTGCCGGGCGGAAAGATTTGCCGCGCTGAGTTCATCGAGCGCGGGGTCGTCCACGCGAATGGTGTAGGTGTTAATCGCCGGACCTTTGAGCTTGCAGGCCATCGCCACGATCATGCTCGAATCAAGTCCACCCGAGAGATACGCGCCCACCGGCACATCGGCGCGAAGCCGTTTCTCCACGGCCTTCAGCAGCACGTCCTCGAACGCATCCACCAGCTTGCGCGGGTTCGCGCCGGGGTCTTCGTCGCCCTGATCCGGGAAGTCCATTTGCCAATAAGTGTGCTCGCTGATTTCGGCAGCCGCGCCCCGCGCATCGCCCAGAGTGATCTGCAAATAATGGCCCGCAGGCAAAAGCTGCACGCCTTCAAAACAAGTCACCGGCCCCGGCATCGCGGCGAAAGTGAAGATGTGATCAAGGCCGCGCAGATCGGCTTTGGCCGTCACCATGCCCGAGGCGAGAAGTCCTTTGATCTCCGAGGCAAAAAGCAGCCAGTCCCCTTGCCTCGTCCAGTAAAGCGGCGAGATGCCGAAGCGGTCGCGACCGAGCGTGAGTCGTCGCCGTCGCTCGTCCCACAGCGCGATTGCGAATTGCCCGCGCAGCCGCTCGAACATCCCTTCCTGATGTTCCTCCCAAAGATGCGGAATGATCTCCGTGTCGCAATGTGTGAGCAGCCGATGCCCGCGACTTTCCAATTCCGCGCGTCTCTCCGCGTGATCGAACAACTCGCCGTTGAACACCACGGAGACGCTGCGATCTTCATTCGCCATCGGCTGCTGCCCATCCGCAAGCCCGACAATGCTCAGCCGCCGCGACGCGAGTGCCAGCCCCGGACGCTGGAGAAATCCCTCCTCATCCGGCCCGCGATGAAAGAGCGCCCGCGACATCATTTGGATGACGCCCTCGGGCACGGTTTGAAGCCCGGACAAATTGATGATGCCTGCAATGCCGCACATGTTGTTGTTCTAGTTCGCCGCTCGATGCCGACCAAGCTGTATCAATTTTTTAAAAACGGCGACCACACACGGCCAACCACTTCTCGGCCTGCGAATACATAGACGATGGCCAAATATAAAACTGCGAACGACGCTCGACGCCCCAATCCTTTACGCAGTCGCCGCGAAGGCATCTTCCCGAAAAACAAGCGTGACGGCTGCGCCAACGCAAATGCTATAACCCCCGCAATGAACAAAGAAGGAATCGCCATCATCGGCATCGGCTGCCGCTTTCCCGGTGGTGTGAATGACACGGAATCGTTTTGGAAATTGCTCGTCGAGGGCCGCGAGGCGGTTTGCGAC
>JAYUIF010000109.1:0-12000 GCA_043766295.1 Spartobacteria bacterium
CATCTCCTTTTCCGCCTGCCGCAAAATCGCGAGCAGCTCCGCCGCCGGATTCGTCTGCGCCGTCATGCCGTGCGCCTGCGCGCGCTTCGCAATCGCCGCGTCGAGCTGCGACTGCAAATTCGCCGCGACCACGCCGATCTTTTCAAACAGCGGACGAGTCACGCCCTCCGGCTGCTCCAGCAGTGCGATGAGGAAATGTTCGTTGTCGAATTCCGTGTGGTTGCGGTTCGCCGCGAGGGATTGCGCGGATTGCAACGCCTCCTGCATACGTTGAGTGAAACGGTCGGTTCTCATGGTTCAAAGTGTGCGCACGATTCTGGCAGAAAGCATTCCCGCATTTCTCCAGTTCACACGATGCAAAACACCGACGTTAAAATATCCCGCTTCCACTTCTCTCAAGGTTCGTGTTAACAACAAAACAAGTGCATGAGCGAAGCCCCTGAAAAACTAACAACCGGTGAACCTCTAGGACTGGAGGAATTGCTAAAATATCTTCCTGCACTCGGGGAAATTTCGCAGGGCCTTTTGAAAAATTACGCACTCGGCGCGGCTGTCTTGCGACGCTTCAGCGAGGGCGACATTGTTTGCGAAGAAGGCGAGTTTGGTTCGACGGCTTTCTACATCGTCGAGGGAGAAGTGGACATCTACATCGCGAACCCGCTTGCGAAAGTGCAGAATGATCGGCGTGGCGGATTCTTCGGATTTTTGAAAAAGGCCGTCGGTCTCGGAGGTAAGTCCACTGGCAGTGAGGCAGACGGATTTATCACCATTGATGCCGACGTGGATCTCCCGAAGACGAAGCCGCTCGCCGTCCTCGCCGCTGGTGAACTTTTCGGCGAAATGACGTGCCGCACTTTCCAGCCGCGCAGCGCGACCGTGCGCGCGAAGGGCGATTGCGTGATGGTCGAAATGCTCCGCGTCATCCTCGATATGCTCGTGGGCACGCGCGATGTGGACGCCGATACGAAAGCTTCCACGAAGGTGAAGGCCGCGACGTTCAAAGGCACGTCGTTCAAAAAGCAGCTCGATGAAAAATACCGTCAGCGCTCGCTCGCCAACCACCTGAATAGCGTCCCGCTTTTCAGCGGACTCGGTGATGAATTCCTCGGCTACCTCAAGGATCGCGCGGAACTCATCTCGTGCGGAAAAGGCGAAATCATCTGCAAGCAGGGAGACGCGGCAGATGCGTTTTATCTCATCCGCAGCGGCCTCGTCCGCGTTGCGCAGGCGATGCCCGGAGGCGAGATGGTGCGCACGTATTTGAAACGCGGTGAATACTTCGGCGAGATCGGTCTGCTGCGCGATTCACCGCGCAACGCCACTTGCTCCGCGCTCGATGCTGTTTCGCTTGTGAAAATCGCGGGTGCAGATTTTCGCGTGATGCTGGAGAAGTTTCCTGTCGTTCGTGAGTCGTTGGAAAAAGTCGCAACCGCTCGCGTCGCTGCAAACGAGCAGCGCAAAATTCCAGTCGGAATCCAGCTTGATGACTTTCTGAATCAGGGTCTCTACGAAGCGCAGAATCTTCTCCTCATTGATCTCGATCATTGCACACGCTGCGACGCCTGCGTGAACGCCTGCGCCGAAGCCCACGAGGGCGTCACGCGTCTCATCCGCGATGGGCTGCGCTACGATCACTTTCTTGTCCCGACTGCCTGCCGCTCATGCCGCGATCCGCTTTGCATGACGCAGTGTCCGGTCGGTTCCATTCGTCGCAAAGAATCGCTCGAAATTATCATCGAGGACTGGTGCATCGGCTGCGGCAAATGCGCCGAACTTTGCCCCTACGGCAACATCAACATGCACCCCTTCGAGGAATGGCAACTCAAGCCTGCTGAGGTTCCAAAGGCTCCTGTTCCCGCAGCAAAAACCGACGCCGCCAAACCTGCCGCAACTCCTGCTAAACCCGCCGCTGTTCCCATCGTAAAAGCACCAGTTCCCGCCGCGCCTGCTCCGGAAAAGGCAGCGGCAGCCGCCACGCCAGCACCGCCAGTGGCAGTCGCACCTCCAGCGCCCGCCAAGGTCGAGGAACCAAAACCAGCACCCGCTTCACCACCGACAGTCGCACCTGCCGCACCAGCACCAGCCGCAGTGGTTGAAAAAGCCGCTCCCGCAACACCGCCAGCCGCGGCGAAGCCTGCTGTCGCTCCCGTCAAAAAAGTAGAACCGCCGAAGAAGATGGTGAAGAAAAAAGTCACCGTGACCAAAGCGACAACTTGCGATTTGTGCAGCGATCTCAGCGTGCCGAGTTGCGTCTATGCCTGCCCGCACGATGCCGCCAAACGCGTGGACCCCGCCGTATTTTTTGCCGCTGGGAGCAAAGGCTGGAGCTTCCGCAAAAAGACCCGCACCACACACTGACATGGTTTTAAATCGCACGCACATCCCGTGGTTCATTTTCACACTGCTCGCCACGTTGGCGACTTTCGCAGGCTATGCCGCGCGTTTTCATCCTAGCTGGCTGCCATTTTCCCTCACGCTCCCCGAACTGCTGCGCGACGCCACTACAAATAGAAACACCGTCGGTGGCACACGAATCGGCCTGCTCTACGGCACGCTTGGCTTTGCGATTTTCCTTTTCGCCGCCGCGCTCGGCGGGCGGAAAAAGAAACCGCTTTGGCGCGTCGGGCGCGTTGAGTTTTGGCTGAAAGGCCACATCTGGCTCACCATCCTCACCATCCCACTCGTCGGATTTCACTGCGGCTGGACGTGGGGCAGCTCGCACACCACGGTCGTTCTGCTTTTGTATATCGTCGTCATGGCCTCCGGATTTTTCGGACTCGCGATGCAGCAATTCATGCCGACTCTGATGAAAGAACGGCTGCCGCGCGAAGTCGTTTTCGAGCAAATCCCGAACATCCGCAAACGCATCCTCGAAGCCGCCGACGAACTGCAAAAAGATTGCACGCCGCCCGATCCTACCAACGCAGGAAAGGTCGTTGCCGGCAAAGTGAGTCTCATCGGCATGACCGAAATTCCGCCCGAGGATTTGCAAAGCGCAGAGAGGATTCTCACGTTCCTCGACACCGACGCGATGTCATATCTCCGCCTCAAACGCGGAGGCGGCCATAAATTTGCGAGCCCGCGTTTGAGCGACGAGGCATTCCGCATTTTGAAACTCAACGTGACGCCCAAGTGGCGTCCGCGCGTGGAGGAACTTCAAGGCTGGTGCGATGAGCGACGCCGAATGGATTTGCAGACACGACTCCAGCACTGGCTCCACGGCTGGCTGCTCATCCACGTGCCCATCTCGATGCTCCTCATCATCGTTACGCTCTGGCACGCCATCGTGGCGGTGCGACTTTTCATCGTGAATCCCTAAGCAGCCATGCCCGAGAACACGCAAAAGCAAATCGCGGCCAAGTATAAAGAGGATCTCACCTACTATCGGCGCACGCATTATATGCGGCGGTGGCGTTTTTGGCTGAGTGTCGTTGCTGTCGTGGGTGGACTCGTCTGGGCGCTTGGATTCCAGCACTTCGGCGGCAAGCCCGAATTTTTCAACACCGGCCCCATCTCGCAAAACCACGCGCTCTTTGCGAACGACTGTGCCGTCTGCCACGATGGAGCCAGCACGGACTTACTCGCCATTCTCCCCATCGCGGAGACGAAAGCAGCGATGCTCGAACACAAGACGTCATTGCTGGACACGCTCAAGAGTGCGAGCGGTCGTGCTTACGACAGTGCGAAGGAAAATCTTTCCGACAAAAAGAAACTCGCCGCCGCCGCGCACGCCGCGCTCAGCACGCTGAATCTCGACAACATTGATCACGCTTGCATCAAGTGCCACGAAGGCATGGCCCTTCATCAACCGGGGACAAAGTCCGTGATGTTTCGCGAAGGATTGAAAGAACTCAGCATCGTCGCAGCGGGCGAGTGCAGTTCCTGCCACCGCGAGCATGTGGGCACCGCGCGCATGAAGTTGCCCGACTCGAAGAACTGCGTGAGTTGCCACAGCGATGAAAAGAAACTCGCGGACTCCCTCAAGCGCGCGCCCTTCGATGGTAAACTCGCCGCCGCCCACAGCCAGAATCTCCACATCGGCGACACCGTGCAATGGCTCCCAGCCGCCACCATTGGCGCAAAGCCGCAAGTCGTCCGCGCCTTTGCCGATGGGCATCCGGCGTTCCTCTTCGAGTCCGCAGGTGCAAAGGACAACGCACAGATCAAATTCAATCACGCCCGCCATTTCGCCGCCGACATCACCGCACTCAACAAAGGCAAACTCGAGTGCCGCACCTGCCACACGCCGGACTCAGACGGAGTCGGCATGAGCCGCATCAGCTACGACCAGCACTGCCAAAAGTGTCACTCGCTCGGAGCCGATCCCGATCTCCCCGGCTTCAACATCCCCCACCACGATCCGCAGAAAGTGCGCGATTTTCTGAGCAGCCTGCGCACGCAGTGGATTGATTACGCCAAGACGCGTTTTCAGATCACCGACGCCGCCACGCTCAAAGCGTTCATTGATCAGCGCGAACAAAAGTTCACGCAGCACTGGCCGTCGTCGTTGGAGGAAGTGCAAAAGCGAGTTTTCTTCACTGGCGATCCACCCATGGAGAAGGCGCGCAACGGCCAGTTTCTCCCTGCTTGCGCGAAGTGCCACACAGTCACCGAGGCATCACCTGTCGCCAAAGTGGAGCGCACCAACATCCCGGATCAGTGGCTCACGCGCGGGCCGTTCAAACATTCCGCCCACCTCCACATGATATGCACCGACTGCCACGCACGTGCGGAGATGAGCAAGGACACCGCCGATGTCCTTTTACCATCGCAAAAACTCTGCGCCGAGTGCCACCGCCCGCGTGATTACGCCCACGTGGAAACCGATCCGAGCAAACGAATTGCCCCGACATTTGGACAGTTCAGTTTGGAAGCCGCAAAGAAGCAGCGCAAGGAAGGCGGCGTGTTCGATTCCTGCCTCGGCTGCCACAAATATCACGTCCCCGCAGCCGAGATCGAAATCGCCAAATCGCTCGCGAAGTAAGTCGGCTACAGTCCGTCGGCAAATTTCTGCATCGCCTCCTCCTGGCGCTCGATGCTTTCGACAAGACGGAACTGCGTGCGTGCGCGATCCAGATTGTGATTCGGGCGATGCACCCGGAAATACGTATCGCCGTTCAGGAAATCCGTGAGGAAGCGCAGACCGATGGTGAAAGTGATCAGCTTCCCAGCAAACGCGATGAGCGAGCGTTCGTGTTTGTTCAAAAAAGTCGCCGCTTCGAGATAGCCGCGGCACAGCGCCTTGAACATCGGCATCCGCATCTGGACTTTGGAAAGATCGAGTTCGTCTTCGAGCGTCGGGCTGGTCGTCGTCCGCACCATGTCGCCGAAATCGTAGAGCGCGCAGCCGGGCATCACCGTATCGAGATCCACCACGCACATCGCCTTACCCGTCGCCACGTCCAGCATCACATTATTGAACTTCGTGTCGTTGTGCGTGATTCGCTCCGGGATTTTTTTCGACGCCATCGCGCGCAGGATCACGTCGCACAATTTCTCATGTGCGAGCACCCACTCGATTTCTACCTTCGCCGCGCTCGCGCGGTTCACGCGATCCTCGCGCACGGCTTTCTGCATCGCCTCAAAGCGCTTCCGAGTGTTGTGAAAGTGTGGGATCGTGTCGTGCAATCGCACGCCCGGAAGATCCACAAGCAAGTGCTGGAATTCGCCAAACGCCTTACCAGCCTCGTAAGCCTGCTCCGCACTCTCCACCGACTCAAATGTCCTCACACGTTCGATAAAAACGAATGTGCGCCAGTATTCTCCGTCCGGTGAGCGATAGTAACTGCGCCCGTCTTGCGAGGGGATCAATGTCAGCGCCCGTCGCGTCATATCCCGCACGCCACGCTCCGCCATCTTACTGCGAATATGCGCCGTCACGCGCTGGAGATTGTCCATCACACCCGCCGGATCTTTGAAAACATCATGGTTGATCCGCTGATGAATATAACGCACCGGCACGCCGCCTTGGTCGTAAGTCGCCGTGTAGGTCTCGTTGATGTGCCCCACTTTGCACGGCTCCGCGTGCAGCAGTTCGCCGTAAATGTGAAAATGGCGCGAGACGCTAAGTAGTCGTGCTGGGTCGTATCCTGGCATGGTGCGAAGGAAAAACGAGAGATGCTTCACAAGCAAGACTGGAGCAGACTTCGTCGCTGGAAGTTCGCCGCCGGCTCGTGGGGAGGTCAGCCTTTTAAAACCGTGAGCGGGCCGGTGCTGTCGCCTACGGGAGTGCGGACATCAATGCGTTCGAGCATGGAGACCCAGAGATTTGTGACGGGTGTTTCGCCGGGCAGGCGGATGTGGCGTCCGGGTTTGATAGTGCCGCCGGCGCTCCCTGCGAGGAGCACGGGCAGGTCGTCGTGGTTATGGCGGTTGCCGTCGGAGTTGCCGCTGCCATAGACGATCATGCTGTGGTCGAGGAGCGTGCCGTTGCCTTCCTTGATGGACTTCATTTTTTCGAGCAGGTAGGCGAACTGCGTGGTGTGGAAGGTATTGATCTGGCGAATTTTTGCGATCTTTTTGGCGTCATTGCCGTGGTGCGAAAGTTCGTGGTGGCCTTCGTTGATGCCAATCCACGGGTAGGCTTTATTGCTGCCTTCATTGGCCATGACGAAGGTGCAGACGCGCGTGGCATCCATCTGAAAGGCGAGGACCATGAGTTCGCACATGATGCGGATGTGCTCTTCGTAATTGCCGGGTTTTCCTTGCGGGATTGGGAAGTTTACGGGTGGCTTGATGGATGCAAGCGATGCGTTGCGGGCGATGCGCTGCTCGATGTCGCGGATGCTGGAAAAATACTCGTCCATCTTCTGCTGATCGGCGCGTCCGAGGCGGGTGTTGAAGCTCTTTGCATCCTCGCTGATGTAATCCAACACGCTCTTGCGTGCGGTGGCGCGACGCGCGCGTTCGACAGCGTCCTGATTTCCAAATAGACGCTCGAAGACGAGCTTGGGATTAGTCTCCTTCGGAATCGGCTGCGTCGCTGAGCGCCACGAGACGGTGCTGGAGTAAACGCACGAGTAGCCGCTGTCGCAACCGCCGGCCATGTTCCCGTCTTCGCAACCAATTTCCAACGAGTCCAGATGTGTTTGGCCTGAGACGCGCGTGGCGGCGAGTTGATCCACCGAGGTGCCGCAGTGGATGTCTGCGCCATCTGTTTTGCGTGGCTGTGCGCCGGTGAGAAAAGCGGACATTGCGCGTGCGTGGTCGCCGCCGCCGTCGCCGTGTGGTCGCGCCTTGTCGGCGGCGAGACCGCTGATTACGAGCAGGTCTTTTTGATGCGGCGCAAGCGGCTGTAAAATCTCGGGCAGTGTGAATTTTTCACCAGTCTCGGATGGCGTCCAACTTTTCATGTCCTTGCCATTGGGCACATAGACGAAGGCCATGCGGTTCGGCGCTGTCCTGCCCGGTGCGAGCCCGGCGCCCCACGCGCTGAGATTGCCCATGCCTTCGAGCCACGGGAGGGCGATGGTGGCACCGAGTCCGCGGAGGACGGTGCGGCGGGAGATGGGTCGGTTCATCATGGTTTAGTTGTCGGGTTGATCCTTGCCGCGACGGAGGCGGAATGGATCGCTCTTCGCAATGGCGCTGACGAGTGTTGAGAATTTATAGCCGCCTTTGGCGACCTCGCCGCATATTTTTTCGACGGCGCGGTCGTCGTAGTAATCCAGTCCGCGGCCAATCGCGTAGATGAGCATCTTCTCGGTGAGGCAGCGGGTGAATGGATCTTTCTCGTCGCGAAGCAGCTTCTTCAAATCATCAAGGCTCTTGAGCTCGCCGCCGTTGTTCGGAAGTTTGCCGCCGACTTCGACCGGCTCGCCCATCTCGTTTTTGTCGCGCCATTGGCCGATGCCGTTGAAGTTCTCCAGCGCGAATCCCATCGTGTCCATTTTTGCGTGGCAGTTCGCACAATTCGGATCGGCTCGATGTTGTTCGAGACGCTGGCGGAAAGTTCCGCTGAGTTCTTTGCGGCTATTGTCGTCGAGACTCGGCACGACGGGCGGCGGAGGTGGCGGTGGATCGCCGAGGATTTGTTCGAGGATCCATTTGCCACGTTTGACCGGCGAGGTGCGCGTGGGATTTGACGTAACGGTGAGCACGCTCGCCTGCGTGAGCAGCCCGCCTCGCTGGGTTCCGGCGAGCGAGACGCGCTTGAAGTTTTCACCATCGTATCCGCCGGGTGGCCAGATGTTGTAAATTTCAGCGAGATGGCGATTCAGGTAAGTAAAGTCGGCGTCGAGCAGATCGAGGATGCTGCGGTCTTCGCGGATGATTTCTCCAAAAAAAAGACTCGTCTCTTGCAGCATCAAATCCCTCAGCCCCGGCTTCCACTTGTGAAAAGTTTTTGCGTCTGCCTGATGTCCGGAGAGACGGCGCAGTTGCAGCCACTGCATCGCAAAATTATCCACCAACTCGGTGGCGCGCGGGTCCTTCAACATGCGGCGAATTTGCGCGTCGAGATTTGCGGTGAGTTGATTGGAGAGCGCGTAGCGGAGCAACTCGTCATCCGGGCAACTGCTCCACAAAAAATAACTCAGCCGCGTGGCGAGTTGGAATTCGTTGATCGGGTGCGGATCTGGATTGAGCGGTTGATCGTCAATTTCCATGCGAAACAAAAACTTCGGCGAGGAGAGCACCGCGATGAGTGCCTGCCGCACGCCAGCCTCCCAAGTTTCTCCGCGCTTCATGGCGGCATCCACGAGTCGCGCGACGCGTTCGGTTTCGTCCGCCGCGACCGGGCGGTGCCACGCGCGCGGCATGAAGTAGGAAAGCATCGTGCGCGTCTGCTGTGCGGGCGTGGCACCGGGTTGCGTCTGCGTCCAGCGCTTGAGAAATGGCGAGCGCGAATCTTCGGGGCCGACCACTTCGAGCCATTTCACGATCACCTTCGACGGCGGCCCTGCCGTGAAATCGCGCACCAGTGCGAGCGCGATGCGTTCGACGCCCTGGATGCCGCTCAATTTCGCCTCCACCGTCTGCGCCTTGCCCTCTTCGCGCGCTTTCACCTCGAAGATTTGCAGGATACGGCACTTCGCCACCTGCGGCACTTTGTCCGCTTCGAGTTGGGAAAAACGCGCGGGCGGCTCGGGATTCGCGATGTTAGGGCCCGCCGCAATCAGCGCGACGCGCACGGTTTTTCCTGCTGCTGCCTCTGCGAAAATATGTGCGCGCACCGTGTAGGTGCCGCTCGGCTCTGCTTTGAATGGCGTATTCAGCGGGCCGGTGCCGATGTGATCTTTGCCCGGTGCCAGTTCGCGCCACTCGCCGCGCATCGGAATATGCTCCGTCGCTGGTTCACAGAATTTGGACGCCATGTGCTTCGTGATCGGCTTCGGCGGATCCACTTGGATGACCTTCTCAGCCACCGTCTGCGCAGCATCGAGGTAGCGCTCCATGAGCAGCGGCGAAATCGAAAGCACATCGCCGATATTATCGAAGCCGTAGCCCACGCCGTCTGCCGGGAAATCGTTCGCGGGCTGCACGTCCACACCGAGTAAGTCGCGCAGAGTATTGTTGTATTCGTTTTTGTTCAGGCGGCGGATCGTCACGCGCCCGGGATCCGGCTTGGCGTTCTGATCGAAGTTTTTGAACACTGCATTTGCTGACGCAATGAAAGCCTCGCGCTCCTTGGGTGTCGGCTGTGGTTTATCATCTGGCGGCATGTCACCGAGCTTCACCGCTTCGATGATGCGCCTCCACGTCTTGCGCTGTTTGAGCACCGAGATGTCATCGCGAAATCCATGCAGCGCGAGTTCGCCCTTTTGCTTTTTCTCCCCGTGGCAGTCCGTGCAGTATTTATCGAGAAATGCCGTGCCCGCCTTGGAAAACGGCTCCACTGCCACGGCGGAAACCGTGAGTGCTAAGAAATGAAATACGAAACGAAACACAGACATTCGGAAGTAAATAAAGCGTATCCTGCAAACCAGCCCACGCCACGAACCTTATGGACTTTCAAACCCGATCCTTGTGGAAAAAACAGTCTCGTTTCCTGCCTTCCTGCCTTCCTAAGCCGGAACGATGCAGATGGAACTACAGAGGACACAGAGAGCACTGAGTGGAATGAATGTTTTTTTGCGTCTCCGTGTTCTCTGTGCCCTCTGTAGTTAAAATCAACTGCATCGTTCCGGCTAAGTGGCCCCAGTCTTTGTTATAGCCAGCCGCGCCCGCAGCCCGCTCGAACGCTCCACGCTCCGCACGATGCTGGCATGCAGCGATGCCTCGCTCCACCACAGTTCCACGTTTTCGCGAGCGCGCGTGATGGCCGTGTAGAGAAGCTCGCGCGAAAGCACGGGCGACTCGCGTTCGGGGAGCACGATGAGCACGCGCGCGAATTCACTGCCCTGCGCTTTGTGGACGGTCATCGCAAACGCCGTCTCGTGCTCCGGCAAACGCGACGGTGCGAACGCGCGCACGCCAGTTTCATCCGCGAAGAACGCGCGCAGCTCGCCGCGTTCGTCCGGCAGCACGATGCCCGTGTCGCCGTTGAAAAGACGGAGCGAGTAATCATTGCGCAGCACAAGCAGCGGGCGACCCGCGTAGAAAGTTTTGTCCGGCGAAATCAACCCCGCGTCTGCGAGCGATTGCTCGGCGAGGCGGTTGAAATGCCTCACGCCCGACGGCCCAGCGCGCAGTGCGCAGAGGATTCGGAAATCGCCGAGCACATTGAGCGCCGCCTGCGGGGTTGCCGCATCGAGGCACGCGCGAAAGCCCGCGACCACGCGCTCGCGCAGCGCCGCCGTGGCTGCGACGCCCTCGTCGCAGACCGTTTCAGCGGCGCCACCGCCGCTGAAATGACTCTTGCCCACGCGCACAGACACAAGATCGTCAGGAGGTGATTCGAGCAGCGCACGCACCGCCGCTTCGTCGCCATCATTCACCGCACGGCTGAGCTGGTAGATGCCGCTCGTGCCGTGGAAGCGATGGTTTTTCACCAGCTCCGTGATGCACTCGCGCGGCGCTCCCGCGCAGATGTCGCCGAGCACATGCCCGGCCTCGACGCTCGCGAGTTGGCGCGGATCGCCGAGCAGCACGATGCGCGCATCCGTGCGCACGGCGGCAAAAAGTTTCGCCATCAGCGGGAGATCGATCATCGAGGCTTCGTCCACGACGACGACATCGGCGGAGAGCGGATTCCCCGCATCATGGCGAAAACCCGCGCCCGGAATACTGCCGAGCAAACGGTGCAGCGTGCTCGCGTCCGTCGGCAAAGGCGCACGCGTCGCCGCCGGGACCGCGAGCGTGTCGAGCGTCTGCGCGAGCGAATCCTTCAACCGCGCCGCCGCTTTTCCTGTGGGCGCTGCGAGGGCAAATCGCGCGACGCCCTGTTCCGCGAGCAGCGCCAACGCGACCGTGGCCGTGCGCGTTTTCCCCGTGCCTGGCCCGCCGGTGATCACGCTAAATTTCCGCCGCACCGCGTTCGCCGCCGCCTCGCGCTGCGCAGCATCCGCGTCGCCGAGATAGCGAGCCAATCCCGCCGCGAGCTTGGTTTCATCACACGCCACGGGCGACGCGCTCGCACGGGCGCGGATGTCTTTCGCGAGCGCATCCTCGTAGTTCCAATACCGCGCGAGATAGAGCAGCCCGCCATCGAGGATGAGCGGCGCAAAGTTACCCGGCCCGCCGACCACCTCGCACGCGCGCAATCGCGCAGTCGCATCACTTTCCAAAGCCACGCACACATGCCCCTCCTCCAGCGCCGCGCACAGCGCACCCACCGCGCGCTCCAGCTCCGGCACGCGCGAGCCGTTCAGGCGCGAAAGCAGCGCGACAAGTTGATTCCCGATCAACGAAGGCGCGTTCATAGATTGCCCCTCCCGAACGTGGCGCGAGGCTTTAGACTGCGGGGGCTTGCTCCCGCTTTTCCTTTCCACGGAGAGCGCGTGAAATGTCGAACCAGTCGCCGCCATCGCGAGCGATATGCGCAGGGTAGGGTGGGCGTCTCGCCCGCCGTGCCGGGCGTCCTCGCCCGGCACACCGCACGTCGAGAGGCGTGCGTGCGCA
>JAYUIF010000110.1:0-5083 GCA_043766295.1 Spartobacteria bacterium
CCGCACCTTGCTCCCGCGCCCGCCGCCCTCATTGCCCCAGCCGATGAAAGTCCCATTCACATTCTCCGCCCGCAGCCACGCCGAAGTCGTGTGCGCCGCCTCCCCCGCCGGATAATTCGCTATTTTATCCCCGCAAAAAATCCCCTGCTTCCCCGCGAAATGTCGCGCCTGCCCGACCATTCCCGCCGTCACCGTCGTGCCCACATCCTTCGATTCCAGCGTTCCCACTTCATCCGTCACCGTGTCGCCGAGATGCCACACACTCAGGTAGCCATTCGACTCATTGAACACCGCCCTCCCACTCGACTCACTCGCCGCGCTCGCCTTGCCCCAAAGCACACGAATCATCTGCTTCGCATTGCCTTCGATCTTCGGCACGCGCACCCAAATGCTCGCCGTCCCCTTCGCCGCATCCCACTCCTCGATCTGATACGCCAGCGGCTCACCCGTGCTCGTGGCAAAACGAACATCATCCCCGTTCGCCTTCGCCTTGCTGAAATCGAACCACTCCTTGCTCAGCCGCACCAGCACCGGAAACCCTTCGATGCTCGTGCCAGCGGGCAGATTTGCTCCATCCGGCGTCGTGAGGATACACATCGCGCCCGATTGCAACCAGCCCGTGTATTGAGCGGCGACCGGCTTCTGCTGCGCGGAAGCGAATGGAACAAACGCCGCAAAAAAAGCGACTGCCAGGATGGTAGGTATTTTCATAAGTAAAAAGAAACGCTCACAGATCACCCCGCAACTCGCAAAACAATTGGCGGCGTTTGTATTTAAAAAACTAGAGACGCAAAATCGGAAACGCAGGCTTTTTCATTTCGGCGCGAGGAGACTTTTCAAAGTCTCCGCCAGTTGGGCTTGGGTGAACGGCTTGTCCAGCCGACCCGTCGCGCCGAGCACCTTGAACTCGTCGGCCACATCGTCGTCCAAGAATCCGCTGGCCACTGCGATGGGGATTTCCGGCAGCAGCCGACGGACTTCGCGGACAAACTCCAGACCGTCCATGCGTGGCATGTGCAGGTCGGTAATGATGGCGCGGATCTCGGTGCGGTGCTGCGCCGCCAGCATCAGGCCATCCGCGCCGTCAATGGCGATCAATGGGCTGAAATTCAGAAGCTGCAAAACCGCGCGCGCCACGCTGCGCACCACGGCTTCGTCATCCACGAAAAGAATAGTCTCCCCCTGCCCTTGGAATTTTTCCGGCACGCCGGAAGTGAGTTCCGATCCAATGCCCGCAGGGTCCACGGGCACATACGCAGTGAATGTCGAGCCTTGGCCGGGTTGCGAATAAACATACATGAATCCGTCGTGCCCCTTCACGATGCCAAGAACGGTGGAAAGACCGAGACCAGTGCCTCTGTCCGGGTCTTTGGTGGTGAAGAACGGATCGAAAATCCGATCCTGAATTTCCGGCG
The DNA here is from genome assembly GCA_043766295.1 of Spartobacteria bacterium. Lineage (GTDB taxonomy): Bacteria > Verrucomicrobiota > Verrucomicrobiia > Chthoniobacterales > Chthoniobacteraceae > SXWH01. Next base: position 1,416 of record JAYUIF010000110.1, read on the forward strand.
GGATGCCCGCGCCGGTGTCGCGCACGCGCAACGCCACGTATTTGCCGGGCTTGGCGTCGGGCATCGAACTGGCGTAGGCGGCGTCCACCTCCCGGCTCGTTGCCTCCAGCGTGAGCGTGCCACCGTGGGGCATGGCGTCGCGGGCGTTGACGCACAAGTTCAGGAGCACCTGGTGCAACTGCGTGGCGTCGCCCATCACCGCCGGAAGTTGCGGGTCGAATTTGACCACCAATTTGATGTTCTTTGGAAAACTGCCCCTCATCAGGTTTTCCAACTCCCGGATCAAACGAGTGGGCTGGACGGAAACGCTCTCACCTTCCGCGCCTTTGGCAAAGGCTAACAATTGCCGCACCATGTCCGCCGCGTGCTGGGCGCTGGCTTGGATCGCGTTCAGTATTTTTGATTCGCTGGGATACTCCATCCTCAGCAGTTCACCGCTCATCATGATCGGGGCGAGGGCGTTGTTCAGGTCGTGCGCGATCCCGCCCGCGAGCGTGCCGATGCTCTCCATCCGCTGCGAGCGCAGAGCGAGGCGTTCCTGCTTTTTCCGCTCGGTGAGGTCGCGGACGAAGGCGAAATTGTATTCCGTTCCTTCAAATTCAAACCAGTTCAGATCCACCTCGACGGGGATGATGCGCCCATCCTTGTGCCGTTGCCGCGTCTCGAAACACATCCGCTGAAGCTCGCGCAACTCCTGCCAGTGCGAGGGCCAGCGCTCCACCGTGAAATCAGGATTGATGTCCGGGATGGACTTGTTGAGCAGTTCGGCCTCGGTGTAGCCGAGCAGGTCGCAGGCGGCGCGATTCACGCGCAGGAGGCGGGCGTCGCGTGCGATCCATAAAGTGGGCAGGGAAGCGTGCTGGACGGAAAATTCGTTGAGCTTGAGCGCCGCCTCCGCCTGCTTGCGCGCGGCGATGTCTCGCACATGGATGAGCACCGCAGGCTTGCCGGAAAAGACGATCTGTTTGCTGGTGATTTCCACCGGCACGGTGCGGCCCTCCGCCGTCCAACTGAATCCTTCCATCTTGGTAATCTCACCCTTCGCCAGTTTTAAAAAATCACGAGACACACTCTCGCGTTCGGAAACAGGCACGAGATCCAACACGTTCCGCCCCACCAGTTGCCCATGCGTCAGCCCGTGCAGTTGGCAGCCGGCGAAATTAACATCCAGCACGACGCCATCGGGGCTCTCGACAAAGATCGCATCGGGCGAGTGCTCGAATAGTTCGCGAAACCGCTCCTCACTCGCGCGCAGCGCCTCCTCGGTCTGCTTGCGCTCGGTGACATCGCGGCTGACGCCCAGCAGAGAGGCCACCCCGCCCTGCGCATCCCGCATCGGCACCGCCCTAGTCTCCAGCCAAAGATGCCCGCCCTTCATTCCGTGAATCTCAAAATCGAGCGCTCTGGATTCGCCCCGCAAAACACGCTCCACCATGTCCTCGAAAGCGGCGCGGTATTCCGGCAGAACCATTTCGAGCGCAGATCGTCCTATGACCTGTTCGATGGAATCCGCTTCGATCATTTGCAGCCCGGCGGGGTTCATTTCCAAAATCGTGCAATCGGCGGCGAGCAGATGCACACATTCCGGCTCGGCCTCGAAGATGGTGCGCAGACGCGATTCACTCGCGGCGAGCCTATGCTCCGCCTGAAGACGCTGGCGGTGTTCCGCTGCCGCCGTCAGCGCGTTATGCACCGCCGACGAAAGGCGGTCGAGGCGTTCTTTGAATAGATAATCAGCAGCGCCGGTCTTCAAACACTCCACCGCTTCGCTGGGATCAATCATCCCGGAGATGATGATGACCGGGGTTTCGGGATATTTCTCCCTCACCATTTTCAGCGCAGAAAGACCGTCGAAATCCGGCAGGCTGTAATCGCACAGGATGAGCTCGAAGCCTGTTTTCTCCAGCGCATCTTCAAACTGTTTCCGATTCTCCGCTAGGATCATTTCATAGCGCCCACCCCCGGCGGCGAGTAGGTCGGCCACAATCTCGGCATCGCGCGGGTTGTCTTCCAGATGCAGGATTCGCAGGGAACCATTCGCACGCTCCGCTGCGTCCGGCAATTTCCGGCGCAGGAGTTCGTCTTCGATCTGTTTCAATTCCGTGAGATCGCGGTAGAGAAACAAGGTCAAGTGTCGGTGATGAAAAATGAGGGGCGCAGCCGTGACGCGCACGGGCACCCTCTGGCCGTCCGCTCGGACAATCTCGCCATCCCAGCTCGGGTCGCACTTCGGCTCCTGCCGGGTTTGCAGCAGCCATTGCCGGAAATCACCAACCGTCTCCTGAGTGTGAGCAGCTTCGATTTGCGTGCCGAGAATCTCCGCACGCGTGCGACCCAACAACAGCGCGGCCTGTGGATTGATGTCGAGGATGCGCCCAGTCTGTTCGTGGGCGAGGAGCGCCGCGTCGGCCAAGCCTTCCACCAGTTGGCGGTATTTGGATTCACTCTCCCACATGGCCTCCTCTGCGCGCCTTAGCTCGCTCGCCTTGGCCGCATCTGCCAGCGCACGGCGCACCGCCGCCCCCAGCCGCGTCAGGTGCTCTTTTAATATGTAATCGGTGGCGCCGTTCTTCAGGTATTCCACCGCCACTTCTTCATCCATCGTGCCGGAGATGAAAATGAATGGCGTGTCCGGCTGCTTCGCCCGGACCTGCGCCAGTGCGGCGCGTCCGTCGTAGTCCGGCAGATTATTGTCGCACAGGATCAAATCGAACCCGCCCTGTTCGAGCGCCGATTCGAAGGTTTGCCGATTGTCGGCAAGGACGATCTCGCAGTCCAGCCCGTCGGCTTTCAGCCAATCCAGAATCAGCTCCGCGTCGCGCGGGCTGTCTTCCAGGTGCAATAGTCGAATCGGTGAAGGCATGGATGAAGTGTGTGGAATTGCGAGTGGTGGGAAAGGGATTTCTTACTCCCACCCGTCTCTCGCGATGCTGGGTAGCCGATTCATATGGTTACGATAGGCAGCCTTTGCATTCAAAGACAACGCCGCACATTCCTCGCGCAAAGCCGCAAAGAAGGAAGGGAGAACAGAGCATCTCAAAACACAGAACTCACCGCACAGGTGAACCCGCGATGATTTATTCAATCACCCCTTTGTGCTCCTTGCGTTCTTTCGCGGCAATTCATCACCCTCACACCCGCAGCACACAGCAGCCGAAATCCAACTCCGTGCCGCGCTCCGTCTTCGCCACCGGCACGTCCGGCGCGAGCGCATAGAGCATCCGCCTTCCGTCCCTCGGATCAGGCGAAGCCACCAGCAACCGCGCATCGCGCAGGGCCGAGAGATGTTTGAGCACCGCATCCGGCCTGCGCCCTGCGCCTGCGGAAAGTTGCGTCGCAGACAACGGCGGCCCGCCCGCCAGCCGCAAAAGCAGCCGCCGCCTCACCGGGTCGGCGATCATCGCAAAAATTACATCAGGTTTCCACGTCGGCGGGACCGGCGCGGGCGCGGGAAATTGGGGCGTCGTGCTCATACGACATTTTTTGTAGAAAAAAAACGCACCCCATGCAAGCCGATGCTTCGCGCCGGAAAGCGAACATCCAAAAGGCATGGAAATACAAGCCGCAAGACTCCCTAAAAAGGCATCCGTCGTGATCATGCAAGCCTCTGGACTCCGCAAAAAGGCAACCATCATGATCATGCAAGCCTCAAGACTCAGCAAAAACCC
>JAYUIF010000111.1:0-11957 GCA_043766295.1 Spartobacteria bacterium
ACAGCGAAACCCACGGATGGAAGTAGAGATGACAAGCGCCACGTAGTCGGCGCGACCATGCACGCACCGCCGTTTGTCGCACCGCATACGCGGTGCATGGCTTGCACCGACGATCCGTGGGCTGCGTCGCTTTGCTCCTTGCACACGGCTACCGTAGTTGCTGGCGCTACGCGCCAAAATTTTTCATAGGGTAAAATTGGAGAACGAATCAAACTGAACACGCGTGGCGTTTTTCATACACGACACGACCGCGTGACATAATCTCGGTGATGAAGGAATCGCCCTCGCGCAAACGGCGGCTTACTTCGCGAGGCGGACGCACAATGATGTCCACAGGAAATCGCGCGGATACGCGCCTGCGAATAGCCAGCGAAGGGCGAACTCCGTCGCGTTTGGAATCCGGCATCACCACAAGCACATCCACATCCGAGTCGCGCGTTGGTTTGCCGTAGGCGTAAGAGCCAAAAACGACGATTTTGCGCGGGCGAAATTCACGCGCTATATCGTCGCAATAACTCTGTATGTCCGCCCACGAAATCATGGCGAAGTTTTACGCTGCCCGGCGGGGGCTGTCGAGTGCCGCTCGCGCTTCAGGCGCTTGAGCAGTTTGAAAAATTTCAGCGTGTCGAGGACGGGGTGGATTTTGCTCACTTCGTCGCCATAGACGGTGCTCACGGTCGCTGCGCCGATGGTGCAGCCTTTGCGCGCGGCGAGCGCGAGCATCTCGGTCTCGAAGTCGAACGCCGCGCTTTCCATGGCGAGAAATTCCGCCGCGAGTGAGCGGTGAAACATGCGGAAGCCGCATTGCGAATCCGGCACGCGCTGGCCGATGACGCGCGAAATCGTCCAGCTCATATAGCGGTTCGTCATGCGCCGCACGAAGGGCATATCGCGCGTGTCGCTCATGCGATTGCCGACGATCATCGGCGCGGCGGTATCGTTCGCTGTGGTGAGAAAGTGCGGGATTTCCTCGGGCAAATGCTGCCCGTCACCATCGAGGATGAGGATGAATTCGATATTCTCGCGCGCGAGCAATGTGCGCAGTCCGGTTTTGATCGCCGCGCCTTTGCCTGCGTTTTTTTCGTGCTTCACCACGTCCACTCCGGCGGCGCGGGCTTCATCGCTGGTTTTGTCCGTGGAGCCGTCGTCCACGACGAGCACGGTGTCGAGTTGCGCATGTGTGCGCGTGGCGACTTCGCGGATGTTTTTTTCCTCGTAGTAGCAAGGGATGAGTGCGGCGACGTTGGCGCGCGTGGCGGCGGGCTGTGGCATTGCTGCGTGTAGTGAAAGGGATGGCTGCGCGGCAAGGCGGGGCGTCAGGTCGCCACCGTTTTTTTCTTCGGTTCGAGTGAGGCGACCTTTTGTTTGAAGAAGGATAAATCCAGCCGCCATGCGGCATGGGTGGGCGAGAGTTCGACGGCCCGCGCGAGGGAGACGTGGGCGGTGCGGTAGCCTTCGAGCACCTCGGGGGAAATGCCGCCGCGTTCGCTCAAATCGGCGATGCGCCAGTGGGCGAGGGCGAGTTCGCGGTGCCAGCTTGCATTGAACGGCTCGTTCGTGGTGAGCCGCTCGGCGATTTCGAGACTCTGGCGGAATTCGATGAGCGCATCAGGCATCAGATTTTGCAGCGCGAGAATGTCGCCGACCTTGCCGTGTGCGACGGAAAGATCGCGCTTCCAATGGGAGTTGGCTGTTTCCTTTTCAGCAAGCCGCTGGATGACGGCGCGGTGTCTGAGAAACTCCGCGAGAGCTTCCTCCAGCTTGTCCTTGCGGGCCAGAATTTCGCCGAGCTTGGAGTGGCTGAGAGCGAGGAGTTGCTGCCACGCGGTGTTGGAGGGTTCCTTGTTGGTGAGTCGTTTTGCGATGTCGAGATGATGGCGAAATTCCGTGAGGGCCTCATCCACTTTTCCAATTTTGAAGAGCAGGTCGCCGATGCGCGCATGTGTGGCGGCGAGTTCGCGCTGCGCGTCGAGATTGCCGGGTTCCATATTTGCCAGACGATGGGAAATTGCAAAGCCCGCGCGGAATTCTGTCAGTGCGTCCTCGAGTTTGTGGCGATGGGCGAGGATGGATCCGTATTTGGCGTGGGCGGAGGCGAGGTCGCGCTGCTTGCTGATGTCGGACGGGGCTTGCGAGGCGAGGCGCTGGATGATGCGGATGTGGCGGAGCACCTGGGCGAAGGCATCGGTGTGCTTGCCTTGCTGGGCGAGGATTTCGCCGACTCTTGCGAGTGCCAGCGCAAAGTCGCGCTGCCAGGCACCGTTGGCGGGGTTCTGTGTGGCGAGGCGCTGTGAAATATCGAGGCTCTGCCGGCTGACGGTGAGTGCGTCGTCGAACATTCCCTGCCGGATGAGTGTTTCGCCGACTCTACCGTTTGCGAGCGCGAGGTCGCGTTGCCATACGGTGTTGTCGGGTTCATCCGTGACGAGTCGTTGGAAGACAGCGCGGTATCGGTGGTATTGTTCGAGCGCCTCGTCGAGTTTCCCGCGCGATGTCTGTGCATCGCCGAGCAGGCAAAATGCGCGACCCATCGCGGAGGGGTGCGTCAGCGGTGGAGGCGGAGTTCCCGCCGGTTCTGGTTTGGAAATAGGAACGAGATCATTGCCCGGCTCTTCGTCGTCCGCTGGCTTGGGATCGAAAATACCCGCATTAAGCAACTCCTGCATCGCCGCTGCGAGGGATTGCTGTGCATCGGGCGCAGTGAGTTCGCCAGCCAGTGCTTCGTGTGCGACGGATGCGGCATCCGGCTCAAAGACGAAGCGGTGGAAGAGTGACTCGATGCGGGCCTGCGGAGCCGGATCGTTTGCGAAGTATTCGTGGGCTCGCGTGGACAGTTCGCAAAAACGCACGGACTCCTCGGCCTGCATCCGTGCGCGGAGGGCGGGGCGGGCGAGATCGTGGACTTTCACCGCACCGGCTGTGTAGTCGGAGCAGGACTCGATGACGCGCAGGGAACGAAGTCGCGCGAGCAGGGTCGCCGCTTTTTCAAAGGATGTGACGAGCAGCGCGGCGAGGATGTTTTCGTCGCACCAATGCGGGATGGCGGCGGCTTCGAGGGCGGCTCGGATTTCAGCGCGCGCGGCATCCGGCTGCGCGGTGAATGCGATGTCCACCATCGCCAGTGTGAGGCGCGCAGGATCGCCGGCTGCGGACTGAAGAAGTTGGAGTTGCTCGGCAAAATCCATGGGTTCACTTATTTCAAACCATGCCGCGTGCGCGGGTCGTAATCGGCGGCGTGATACGACGAACGCACGAGCGGGCCGCTGGCGACGAACTCGAAACCTTTGTCATACGCGATGCGCTCGTAGAGCTTGAATGAATCGGGGTGGACGTATTCGACGACGGGCAGGTGCTGCGCGCTCGGGCGCAGGTATTGGCCGAGCGTGAGCAATTGCACGCCGTGCTCGCGCAGGTCGTCCATCGCTTGAAAAAGCTCCGGCTCCGTCTCGCCGAGGCCGAGCATGAGGCCGCTCTTGGTCACCAGATCGGGCGCGGTCTCCTTCATGCGCCGCAGCACCGCGAGGGAGATGCGGTATTTTGCGCGCGAGCGCACGAGCGGCGTGAGGCGCTCCACGGTTTCGAGGTTGTGATTAAAAATGTGCGGGCGCGCGGCGGCGATGAGCGCGAGACATTCTTCCTTCGCATGGAAATCCGGCACGAGCACCTCGATGACGACGTCCGGCACGGCGGCACGCACGGCCTCGATGGTGCGTGCGAAATGCGCGGCGCCTCCATCTTTCAGATCATCGCGTGCGACGGCGGTGATCACGACGTGCTTAAGCTTCATTCTTTTCACCGCCTCGCCCACACGCTCCGGCTCGTCGTCTTCGAGGGCAAAAGGCTTGGCCGTCGTCACCGCGCAAAAGCCGCAGGCGCGCGTGCAGCGGTCGCCCGCGATCATAAAAGTGGCGGTGCCGCTGCTCCAACATTCCCAGCGATTCGGGCACTGCGCGCTTTCGCAAACGGTATTCAGCCCGAGGTCGGTGATGAGCGCCTTCGTGGAAAAAAAGACGGGATTGTTGGGTAGGCGGACTTTGATCCAATCGGGCTTGCGCGCTTGGTGAAGCGCCGGGTCTATCTTGGTGCAGGACATTCGGGCGGAGTTTAGAGCTATGGATGTTTAGGTCAACAATCCCGCTAAAGCAGTCACTGAGCCGCAGGCCGGGAGCATCGGGAAATGGGGCCGAAATTCAGGGCACCGGAAATTTTCCACCACAGCCGTTGACAAGCCGCCCTCCACAACTATTCTGCGCGCCCTTTTTCTAGCCATGCCTAAACGCACCTACCAACCAACCAAGCGCACGCGCAAGCAGCAGTTCGGCTTCCGCAAACGTATGTCCACAAAGAACGGGCGGGCTATTCTTGCTCGCCGCCGCCAGCGCGGGCGCAAGCGCCTCCTGCCGAAAGGCGTCGAGGTGCATTTTGCCCGGCACACGGAGGCCTGAGCACTCTGCCTCCATTGAACGACGACGCGGCCTCCGCAGTGCGGGAGCCGCGTCTCCGTTTTCCGCGTATTGCAAGGCTGGCGCTTACCGCCGAGTTCGCGCGCGTGCGGGAGGAAGGGAGGCCGGTTCATGGAAAAATGATGCTGATTGGCGTGTTAAAAAACGCGGCGGAGTCGTGCGCTCGCGTGGGAATCGTCACTTCAAAAAGGGTCGGCTCGGCGGTCACTCGCAATCGCGTGCGGCGCAGATTGCGCGAAATCGTCCGCCACGATCGGGCGAGGTTTCACGATGGGATGTGGCTCGTCATCGTCGCCAAAGTTTCCGCCTCCAGAGTGAGCCTCGAGGTGCTCCGGGAGGAGTGGACGCAGCTTGCAACGCGTGGAGGGATTTTCCGGGAATGAGCAGAATTATTTCGCGTGCCTCGCGTCTTTCGCAGATCAATCACCGCCTTTTCGCATGAAGATCATCGTCCGACTGCTCATCCGCATCTACAAGCTGACGCTCTCGCCATTCATCCACTGGCTGGCGGGGCCGGGTGCTGGCTGCCGTTTTGAGCCGAGCTGCTCGCAGTATTTTGCCGAGGCCGTCGAGAGCCACGGCTTCCTCCGCGGCTCGCGTCTCGGGCTGAAGCGCATCTGCCGCTGCAACCCGTGGTGCGAAGGAGGATTCGATCCCGTGCCGCCAAAAACTCCCACCGAACACACACAACTTTCACACTGAACTATGGACCGCAAAGGAATCCTCATCATCATCGTCACGCTCGGCATCGCACTGGGCTACCACATCTTCATCGGCAAACCGAAGCAGGAGGCTGCTTCCAAAAAGTGGAAGGAAGAACAGACGCGCATCGTCGCCGAGCAGGAGAAAAATAAAGCCGCCATGCCTGCGCCAACCGACGCGACTGCGCAGGCGAATCCAGCCATCACGCCGGCAACGCCAGCAGTTCCAGCACAGCCCGAGACGCCGGCGGAGACGAAGACCCTCGCGAGCCAACCCGGCACGGTGGATTACGTTTTCACCAACCAAGGCGGCGGCATCTCGCGCATCGTGCTGAAGGAGCATTTTGAAAATAAACAGAAGGGCACGCTCATCGTGCTCAATGAATTTGGCAGCATCCCCATCGGCGCACTCGCCGAGACGCCGGGCGAAGGAACGAATCTCCCGTGGACGATGGTCGCTGACGAAGCGAACGGCGTGGTCACCTTCGAGCGCACGAACGCCGTGAGTCAGATCAAAGTGGTGAAAAAATTCACCCTGCCCCGCAAAGCCACCGAGGAAGAAAGACGGCGCGACAGACTCCGCAGCGAATACCTCATGGGACTCGACGTGACCTACACGAACGTCGGCACCGGCCCGATGAGGGTGCCAAAATACTTCCTGCACGCAGGCGGCGCGGCGATCATCAACACCCGCGAGCAGCCCTACTACCAGGGGTTCGATTGGTGGCGAGACGGCGAAAATAAATTTCAAAACGTGACCGCATTTTCTGCGGGCGGGATGCTTTTTTGGAGCCATCCCGAACGGCTCGTGTTCAAGCAAGACGGCGACCTCATGCGCTGGGCGGCGGTGACGAATCAGTATTTCACCACCATGATCACCGTGCTCGGCGCGGAGGGTAAAACCGAGGACGACCAGCGCACGACGCTCGGCGTGACAGCTTGGGCAAAGCGATCCGAAATTTCCGCCGATGAATGGCGCAAGACGACGCCGTGGCGCCCCGCAGGCCACGAGCTGACTGGCAGCGCGAAACTTTACCAAGTGGACGGCGCGCTCGGCGTGCCCGAGTTCGCACTCACCGCCGGGCAATCCGCCACGCGCAGCTACCAGATTTACGCCGGGCCGCGCGAATACCGCCGCCTCCGTCTGCTCGATCATCATCAGAGCGACGTGCTCGATTACGGCTCCTTCCTCGGCATCCCCACGGGCGCATTCAGCCGCCTGCTGCTGAACTCCATGAACGCGCTCTACGCATGGCTGGGCAGCTACTCGATCGCCATCGTCCTCCTCACCGTCATCGTCAAAGCACTGCTCTGGCCGCTGCAAAACAAGGCGAACAAGAGCATGAAAAAAATGGCCGTCGTTCAGCCCGAGTTGAAAAAACTTCAGGACAAATACAAAGACGATCCGGCGCGCTTCCAAAAAGAAATGGGCATGCTGTGGAAAAAACACGGCGTCAATCCGCTCAGCGGTTGCTGGCCCGTATTCATCCAGATCCCCATCTTCATGGGCTTCTACAACATGCTCGGAAAAGCCGTCGAACTCCGCGACCACGGCTTTTTGTGGGTGAAAGATTTGGCGTCGCCCGACACCGTCGCGCACATTTTCGGCCTGCCCATCAACCCGCTCCCGCTGCTGATGGCCGGCACGATGTTCCTGCAAATGAGTCTTTCCCCAAAAACCGGCGACCCCGCCCAGCGGAAGATGTTCATGTTCATGCCGCTCATCTTCATCTTCATGTGCTACAATTTTGCCAGCGCACTCGCGCTCTATTGGTCGGTGCAAAATATCATTTCGATTGTCCAACTGCTGATGAACCGCAATAAAAACGCAGCCACGCAACAACTCGCGGTGGCCAAATAAAAACTGCGCGCCATGAATGCAACGCCCAAGGAACTTCTCGACACCATGCTGGGGCACCTCGATTTCTCCTTCGAGATTAAGGAATTCGAGACTCCCGGCGGCATCACGCTCCAAATCTATTCGCCGGAAAAAGAGCGTCTCCTCGGCCAGCACGGCGAACTCGTCGAAGACATCCAGAATCTCCTCAACCGGATGCTCCTTTCCAAAGACTCCACCGCCCCGCGCGTCGTCGTGGACGTGGAGCACTGGCGCGAAATGAAGGACGATAACCTCCTCCACCGCGTCAAACAACTCGCCGACATCGTCCGCAACACCGGTCGCTCCTATCAGCTCGAGCCGATGAACAGCTACCAGCGCCGCATCGTCCACAACGCCTTCAAAGACGACCCCGAAGTCGCCACATGGAGCCCGCCCGACAACGAACGCATCAAGCGCATCACCCTGCGCAAACGGCAACAGTCGTAGCCGACTCAAAGTAGTTCACGACTTCAGTCGGCGAGACGTGGCATTTGAAAAAAGTCTGCATGTTCACGAGAAGCGACTACCTGCGAAGCGGGCACGGCTTCCAAGGCGGGCGGTTTGGCCGACTGAAGTCGCGGACTACTTTCGCAAGCGAGCCTCGCGTGCCGGATTCGCAATGGCGGGAGTATGCTGATTACTTCGCCGACTTCACTTCGATGATGTCGTGCGGGGCGCTTTCGCGCTGGCCGGCGGGGGTGACTCGGATGTAGCGGGCTTTTTCGCGCAGCTCGCCGAGGTGGCGGGCACCGAGATAGCCGAGGCCGCTTTGGACGCCGCCGGAGAGTTGGGTGAGCACGGTCTCGACGGCAGGGCTGACTTCTTTGAGGGCTTCGACGCCTTCGGCGGCGACTTTGCGCGTGGCGTCTTTGTCCACGTGTCCGTAGCGGGCGGCGCTGCCGGCTTGCATGGCGACGAGGCTGCCCATGCCACGGTATTGTTTGTAGAGCTTGCCGTTGATTTCCATGATTTGCCCAGGTGCTTCGGGGCAACCAGCGAGCAATCCGCCGCAGATGACGGCGTCGGCGAGTGTGAGGGCTTTCACGATGTCGCCGCTTTTCACGATGCCGCCGTCGGCGATGATGGTGACGCCTTTTTTTGCCGCCGCACGGCTGGCGACGTAGAGCGCGGTGAGCTGCGGGATGCCGACGCCGGCGACGACGCGCGTGGTGCAGATGGAGCCGGGGCCTTGGCCGATCTTGATGACGTTAGCTCCGCACTCGGCGAGAAAATCAACGCCGCCGCCGCTGGTGACGTTGCCCGCGATGATGGGCAGATCGGTAAACGCGGCGCGGATCATTTTCACCGTGTCGCCGACACCCGCGCTGTGCCCGTGCGCGGTGCTGACGGCGATGACATCGCACCCGCGCTCCACGAGTGCGCTGACGTGCGCGAGGATGCGGCTGCGGTCGAGCGTGCCATCGGCCCCGCGTGTGGCGGAGATGCTCGCGCCGCAGAGCAGGCGGAATTGCGCATCGCGCGCGGGCTTCAATTGCGAGCCGCGTTCGTGGAGGATGCGCTCGATGTCCGAGAGGGTGAAGAGACCGCAGAGCGTGTCGCCATCGCCGACGACGAGCAATTTATGAATGCCCATGTGCGCGGTGAAAAAACGATCCGCAGCGGCGATGGGATCGGCGCCGAGTTCGCGTTCGTGGATGGTCTGCACTTGCGCGCGCGGCATCATGGCGTCGGCGACTTTGCGCGTGGCGTAGCGCTGGCGCACGACGTGGCCGGGGAGCAGGCCGAGCAGTTTGTTTTTTGCATCCACCACGGGGAATGTGCTGAAGCCGAAACGCCGCGCCTCGATCATTTCGAGCACCTGGCCGATGAGCAATTCGGGGCCAATTTCGATGGGATCTTGAATGAGCCCGTGGACATTATTTTTCACCCGCGAAACTTCGGAGAGCTGCTGGCGCTCCGGCATATTGCAGTGGATGAGCCCGAGGCCGCCCGCACGCGCCATGGCGATGGCCATCGGTGCTTCCGTGACGGTATCCATGTCAGCGGAAATGATGGGCAGGTGGAGTGCGAGGCGCTCGTGGAGTTGAGTGTCGAGCTTTGCGTCGCGCGGGAGCACATCGCTGTGCAGCGTGGCGAGTGTCACGTCGTCGTAGGTGAGGGCGACGGATGCGTTGGCGGGAAAAAACTGATCCGCCGGTTGATAGAATTGGGCGTCGAGCGTTGCCATGTCGAACCCTGCCAGACGAACGGCGTCGGCGTGAAGCCGTAAGTTTCGTGCGCAGCGAAAGCGTTGGACGGCGTTGCGCGTTTTACGGAAGGTGGGCGCGATGCGAACGATTGCAGAGAAACTGATCCCGGCCGGGCTGCGGCCCGTTTACCAAAAGGCGCTCGCGGGCCAGCGCGTGTCGGATGCGGAGTGCGTGGAGCTTTACCGCAGCAAAGATCTGAACGCGCTCGGCTGCATCGCAAACATCATCCGCGAGCGGAAAAACGGGAACGTCGGCACCTACATCCGCAACCTCTACGTGAACTACTCGAACCATTGCATCCTGCGCTGCCAGTTCTGCGCGTTCGGTGCGCGAAAGAGCGAGTCGCACGCATTCGAACTGACCATCGAGGAAATCGAGCGGCGCGTGGCGCGCGGGCTGGAGCTGGGAATCACCGAAGTCCACATGGTCGGCGGCCTGCATCCCACGCTCGATGCCGCGTGGTATGTGGAACTCATCCGCCGTTTGCGCGCGCTCAGTCCCGCGCTTTTCATCAAGGCATTCACGGCGGTCGAGGTGCGGCATCTCGCGTTTCGTATTTTTAAAAAGAGCATCGCCGAGACACTCACGATCCTCCGCGATGCCGGGCTGGGCGCGATCACCGGCGGTGGTGCGGAGATTTTTGATCCGTCGGTGCGCGACCGCATTTGCAAAGGAAAAGAGACCGCCGAGGAGTGGGCGGATGTGCACCGGACGTGGCATCAAATGGGAATGCGCAGCACGGCGACGATGCTTTTCGGCCACATCGAAACGACCGAGCAGCGCGTGGATCACCTACGGCGGCTGCGCGAATTGCAGGACGAAACGCACGGTTTCACGGGCTTCATTCCGTTTGCATTCGAGAACGAAGGCGCGCGGCCCGAGCTGAAGCACATCCAGCGCGCCACGGCGTTTGACGAACTGCGCAACCTCGCCGTCTCGCGCATCTATCTCGATAATTTTGACCACATCACCGCCTACTGGATCAGCCTCAGTCTGCCGATGGCCGCGCTCGCGCTGAACTACGGCGTGGACGATCTGCACGGCACGATCATGGACGAAAAAATCTTTCACATGGCCGGCGCGCACACGCCGCTGGAGCAGTCCGTCACCGCGCTGCGCAAAGCCATCACCGAGGCGGGGCGCGATCCCGTGCAGCGCGATACATGGTATCGCCCCATCGCGCAGCCGAGCGCGGAACCGGAGCCCGTCTGCGCGTGAAGACCGAGGATCGTTTCGCCGCGCTGCGTGGGCTGCGCATCGGCTGCGTGAAATATCTCAACTCCCGCCCGCTCATCCGCGCCTACGATGGGCCGGTCGTCTTCGAGCATCCCTCCGCACTCGCGCGGATGCTCGCTGCGGGCGCGCTCGATGTCGCGCTCGTCCCCGTATTCGAAGCACTGCGCGACCCGCACTATCTGCTCGTGGACGGCGCGGCGGTGGCCAGCGACGGCGCGGTGTTCAGCGTTTTCCTCGCGCACCACGGCGAACTGCGCGACGTGCGCCGCATCGCCCTCGACCCCGCCTCGCTCACCTCCGCAAATCTCCTCCGCATCCTGCTCGCCGAATACCACGGCCTGCGTCCCGATTTCACCACCGACGCCGACGCCCGCCTGCTCATCGGCAACCAAGCCATCGAGTTTCGCATCGCGCAGGAGAAAACCGGGAGCGACTGGCGCTTCCTCGATCTCGGCGAAGAATGGAAACGCTGCACCGGCCTGCCATTCGTCTTCGCGCTCTGGGCCATGCAAAACGGCACACCCGCCGCCGCCGCCGACGCACTGCGCGCATTGAGGGACGAAGGCACCGCGCACATCGCCGACATCGTGCGCGAGGACGACTTCGCGACTCCCGCCATCCGCGAGCGCTACCTCACGCAGCACATCCATTTCAGCATCGGCTCCGCCGGAAAATCCGCCATCGCCAAGTATCGCGAGCTGCTCGCCAAACACGCCCTCATCCCCGCATCAGCAGAGCCACTCCGCTTCATTTAGGGAACCGCTGATATATTCTACGATGCACTTTCGGAACGCTAATCTGCGCTGATTTTCGCTAATTATTGGGAAGCTCATCTCCGAGAAATCAGCGAAGATTAGCGTAGATTAGCGGTTCAAAAACCACACCGAGCGTGAGCGAAGATACGCTTTACATGCGGCCTAAAAAAGCGATTGCCCCACAGCGCGCAGATCGCTATCCCTGCCGCGTAATTCCCAATGCACTCCTCATCCACCAGAACAGAGGCTAACAAAACATCACCCGGCCCGGCTGTTACTCGCTCCTCACGGACTACTTTGGCCCCACTAATGCGGCAAGGCACGGATCACGCCGCACAACCCGCGAAATTTCCACTCATCCAAGCACACTGCTTCCCTTTTCAAAAAACGCCGCGCTCCCAAGGATGGCAGCCATAAAATTTAGGCGTTGCTACCGCAATCTGATGAAATCAACATTTTTTACCCTCCTGATTCTCGTGCTCTCTGTATTATTGAACGGCTGCAACACGAAAAGTAGCCAAGGCGAA
Source organism: Spartobacteria bacterium (assembly GCA_043766295.1). Classification (GTDB taxonomy): domain Bacteria; phylum Verrucomicrobiota; class Verrucomicrobiia; order Chthoniobacterales; family Chthoniobacteraceae; genus SXWH01. Next base: position 11,772 of record JAYUIF010000111.1, read on the forward strand.
CTCGTTCTCCATCGAATCGAAGCCTATCAACCACCTCCATACCCGGACACCTACAAGGACATAGACATTGATGGCGATGTTTATGACTACGGCGGCGCAAGAATTTTTCTGTAAATTGAGCGAGAGTCAGGATGAGGGCGGGATGGATGGATTCATATCGAGGTAGATTTTGCCGGATTCCCAATC